>RFFS01000125.1 GCA_003696775.1 Calditrichota bacterium | reverse complement strand
GTATTGCCTCATTTTAGTTAATTCATTGCTTGAAATCTTGTCGCATTTGCTAAGAATGATATCAAAATTCAGATTGAAATGAATAAGCCATTCCAGCATTTGCCTGTCCAGTTCCTGAAGGGTGTGGCGTACATCGATCAATAAGTATATACGGTTAAGGGAAGGGTTCTCGCGTAGATACCCCTCGATCATTTTTTGCCATTTAATCTGTTCTTTTTTGGGTAATTTCGCGTAACCGTAACCGGGCAAATCCACACAATAAAATCGGTTATCCACCAGAAAATAATTGATCAGTTGAGTTTTACCCGGCGTGGAAGAAACCTTGACCAGTTTGCGTGTACCAAAAAGGGCGTTCAATAAGGATGATTTTCCTACATTGGAACGCCCTATAAAACAGACTTCCGGCAACGGAGGCTCCGGTCTTTGACTCATCCGGGTAATGCTTTTTACAAAGCGGACATTATGAAAATTGATCATCTAAGACGGTCCCCGTGCATGTGCGGTTAAGATTGCTTGTATTTATAATTGTGCCTGCAGTTTTTCTTCGATCACATTTTTAGGCACGGCACCCACAATGGTATCCACGGCGTTGCCGTTTTTAAAGATCAATAATGTGGGTATGGAACGGATACCGTATTTCATGGATATTTGCGGGTTGCTGTCCACATCAAATTTACCTACTTTGATTTTCCCGGCGTATTGTTCGGCAAGTTCTTCCACAACCGGAGCGATAATACGGCACGGTGCGCACCATTCCGCCCAAAAATCAACCAAAACGGGTATATCCGATTTTTCTACTTCTTCTTCAAAATTCGTATCTGTAAGCGTAATGTAATGTCCCATTGTGTATCCTTTCATGTTTCGTTTCTTAATGTGTGATAATGACTGCTTCTATCCGGGCGGTGCCGGTTTTTATCATGCCCAATGTCCTGGCTGCCGCATAGGAAAGGTCCAATACCCGGCCTTTAACATAAGGCCCGCGATCGTTGATCCGTACTTCTACCTGATGACCGTTATCCAGATTGGTTACACGTAACCAGGTATTAAAAGGCAGAGATTTATGGGCAGCGGTGTAAGCGTACATATCAAACGTTTCACCATTGGCCGTCTGGCGCCCGTGAAATTTCCCTCCATAAAAGGATGCCACACCCCTGATTACTTTTTCGTTTACCACCCTGCCCTGTTTGGGTGTTACATGAACAGAGTGTTGTCGGTAAGCACGACCATGCGCACATGATAACAAAAGGGAACTTAATACAAAGACGCCAATGCATGCAAACGACTTTCTACTCATCATCCGGATGGGGTTCCTTATTTTCCGGGTCTTTTTTCAAGGCCGGCTCCTTAGCTTTACGCGCGGGTTCTTTTATGTTGTGCTTTGTTTGCCCGGCGGAAGGAAGGGCCCGACTGCTATCGCCGACGACCGCGGTTGAATCGGTTTCAATTTTGGGCAATGTGGACTTTCCCAGGGCCAGGCGGGCTTCTCTGCTTGTGGGATATTCCCTGGCAAAGATGGAGTATGCTTCTACGGCTTTGGAGATATCATTGAGTTTATGTTCATAAATCCAGGCAATGCTATATCGCGCTTTCTTTCCCCAAGTGTCACCGGAATCGCTTTCGGCAATTTGGGTAAACAAATCAATCGCTTGCCGATAATGGCCCTTGTCCATGGCATCTTCCGCCAGTAAATAATCTTTATGAAATTTAGAATTTTCTTTCGCGGCTTTCGGTTTATAGGCGCCGGACAGTTTTAAGCTGTAAATACTCTCAGGATAGTGCTCCATCAGGCGTTGTTTGTAAATCCGGGCGTTGAGGCTGTCGTCCAATTCTTTGTAAGCGGTGTAAAGCGAATAGTACGCCTTGGGAGTAAGCACGGAATCATCCGGGAATTGTTCAATAAAATGTTGATAAGCCCGCACGGCGCTGTCCGGCCGGTCGTAGGTAAGTAAAAAGAATTCCCCCAGGTTGTAAGAATTCCGTTTTAGACTAAGCTGTACATCTTCCGGTTTGCGGTTGACGGCTTTTTTCTTTTCTTTTACTTTTTTACGCATACCGGATGACTTGTTCGCCTTAGAAGACGTTTTGTCTCCGGGCTGAGCGGAATTATTGGCCGCGGCAGGCGCCGACGGATCGTTTGGGTGATTATTATTTTGGCTGCTGTCCGTATCCGTATGGACAGTAATTTCCACGGTATCCAAGCCCGTAACCAGACTATCCACCAATGAGGAATCGCCATGTTCCAACTTATAGAGGTCTTCCCTGTCTTTTAAAAGTTGTTTATGAATTTTTAAATATACGGATAGCGTTCTGGAACGCTCAGCGGCATCTTTCACAGCTTCGGATTTCGCAAATTCCCTTTTAACCTTATCATACATGGTTTTAGCGGAATCCATCCGGCCATAATCAAGTTCGTATATTTGCCCCATATAATAGGCCGCCAACGCCGAACCATTGGTTCGCGGGTATTTTTTCATAACCTCCCGATATAGTTCCAGCGCGTAATCTTTTTCATTTCGGAATTCCGATAGGTTGGCTATTTTAACTTCTATCAGGGAAAAATAATCTTTAAATCGTTGGTCGGTTAAGGCGTTTTTCATGATCCGCGCGGCGTTATCATAATCTTTTTTCTCGATCAAAGCATCTATTAATTTTGAAAACGCATCGTAGCGTTTGGCAACGGGTTGATCGTATTTTAAGATTTCCTGATAATTTTCGATCGCCTTGTCATATGCGCCCAGCGCGTAATGCGCTTCGGCCATATAATTCAAAGCTTCGGTCAACAAGCGTTCTTCATCACCCAGTTCCATGACTTTTTGATAGTGGGCAATAGCTTCATCATAGGTTTCGGAATTGAAATAAATATGTCCCATATAAAGATGCGCTTCCGCCTGAATGGCCTCTTCCTGTTCACCACTCAGCAGTGAAGAAAAAATATCCAGAGCCTTATCCCGCTTCTCTTGTTGCATATAGGTTTTGCCCAGCCATATCTGTACTCGGGGTAACCACTCCGATCGGACATATTTTTGCTTAAACTGTTCGAATATCTTTTCCGCCTTGTCATATTCTTCCAATTCGTAATGACTTTTACCGATCAGAAACAACGCATCGTCGGCCCAGCGGCTGCTATCGCCGTAAACATTGATAACTTTCCAGGACTTCTCTATGGCTTTCAGATAACCATTGCGAATGTCCTTGGGCAGATTTTTCACATCTTCGGTCAGGGCTTCCTTTTTAGCCCCGGCTTGCTCAAAATAGCGTTTGGCGTTGAAGAAGGTGTTATAATACGCGCAGGAGGTCATGCTCCACAATACCGCCCAGAATAAGATTTTTTTTAAAGTTTGCATATATTTGCGCTTTTTAGTTTTTTCAGCGTATTCTGTCCAAAATAAGAACCAGCGCCGTTAAGGCTTTGGCCGCCGGAATATTAATGACTTCGTCGGCATTTTCGGTTAAGGGCGTGGACTCCGGATTGATTTCCACTATATATGCGCCATTGGCCTTGGCGATATACGGCAGGGATGCAGCCGGTTCCACCACGGATGAGGTACCGATGGAAAAAAACACTTCACACTCCGCGCTGGCTGTTTGCGCCTGCCGTAACAGTTTGGGGTTTAGGGGTTCTCCAAATAAAACCACATCCGGTTTCATAATGGCGCCGCATTTATCACAGTATGGAATGGCCTGCTCCGCCATTTGTTCCATGGGCACAATATGATCACAACTTGTGCAACGGTTACGGGTGATGTTACCGTGCAGTTCCACCAGATTTTTGTTGCCGGCAATCGCATGCAGATTATCCACGTTTTGCGTGATCAAAGTGAAATCCTCGAAATAGTTTTCGATATCGACCAGTGAAAAATGGGCGAAATTCGGTTTGATGTCCTTCAACAGTTGACGCCGCCAGTTATAAAATTCCCAGAATACTTCCGGTTCATTCTCCAGGGCTTCAAGGGTAGCCAGTTTCTCCACTTCCTGGTCTTTCCACAAACCATCCGGGCCCCTAAAAGTGGGTATCCCGCTGTCGGCGGATATGCCCGCCCCAGTCAGCACGGTTACATTGAACGCGTTTTTCAAACGAATAAGTAATTTTTGTGAAAACATCCCTATTCCTTCCGGATTTTAATCAAACAGCATGCGCAATAAAAGTGGATAAATCGGTACCATTGTTAAAATGAGTAATGAAATAAAATTGATACCGGCAAATTTCAAGGCATAAGCGCGGCCAAAAGACGGAACAAGCAGACGCGGACTGATACTCAGATAGATACCGGATAGTATTAACGATCCGAGGGCACTGAATACCAGAAAAAGGAATACAGGTAAAACGAAATAAACATGATGACTAAAACCGGCCACCCATGTCATATTGGTATTCAACAACGCTTCCCCCATCCGTTGGTAAGGTATGGCTAATATGATAAAAGCCAACAAGTTACTTCCCAAATAGAGCCTGTAATAAATGTTTTTCCGTTTTTGGCGTAACAGTCGATATGTTATGGTCAGGACCAGTATAACGCCCGTTATAAGCAAAGCGTTCAGGTCGGACATCCTGTCCAATGTGGAGGTATAACCGGTGGATCGCTCCAGAGCCGGAAGCATAAGGGCTTGGAGCGACAGGAAATACATCACACCCCGGACGAGCAACAGGATGATAAACAAAACAGATAATCCCGTAACGACTTTTTTTAACCAGGCCAAACGTTCGGTTGTCCGGAATTTATAATAAATGAGCAAAAGCAAAATGGCAAACACATATATCCAACCCTCGGCCTGAGCGAGCCATAAACCATGAATAACCGTGTTGGGAATCCGAATCACCTGTTCCAGTTGAATAACCTGATACGCCAGTAAAAAGGTGTAAATTTGAGCCAGAACGAAATTGATACCGAGGGCGATTAACAAGCCCTGAAACAACCATCGGCTTAGTTTCGCGCTGTAAGAAGGCGTTTCAAATGACGGGTCCAGCCATTTTTTATGTTGAACGGCCACAAAACGAATCAAAAAGTAAAACGCGCCGCATATTAACAGCAGCAAAATGTGTTCACTTATGAATACATAATCGTACACGTATCTTACCGGAATGTTTTTAATAACGGAAGCAGGATATCCATGGCTTCGTCCACATTTTCTTTCCCGATAATCAATGGTGGTAAAAAGCGCAGTGTTTTTCCGCCGCCGGCGATATTAAAGATCAATCCTTTGTGAAAGGCCGCGTGCATGATTTCCGAACCGTTGCGGGCCACATCGAGTCCGCACATTAAACCGCTGCCGCGCACATCCAGACACAAGTCCGGATAAAGATCGATGATTTCTTTTAAGCGTTGCATCAAATAGGCGCCGGTGTCGCGCACATGCGCCAAAAATGCCGGTTGAGACACTTCCCGGACGGTGGCCAGTCCGGCGGCACATGCCAGGGGATTGCCCCCGTAAGTGGTGCCATGTTCACCGGGACTAAACACATCGGCGATTTCTTCCTTAACACAAAAAGCGGCCAGTGGCAGTCCGCCCCCCAACCCTTTGGCCGTGGCAATGGCGTCCGGCGAGAACGGAAACGTTTCATAATAATAAAAATAGCCGGTGCGTCCCACGCCGGTTTGAATTTCATCGGTTATGATAAGGAAATCGTATTTTTCCTTTCCTTGCTTCAACGCTTTGAGCATGGCATCGGAAATCGGCACAATACCGCCCTCGCCCGTTATCCCTTCAAAAAAGACACCGGCCACATTCTCGTCCAGGGCGTTATTGAGCGCGTTCACATCATTAAACGGTATGAATTCGATGTCCGGCAACAGGGGTTGGAAACTCTCGCGGTATTTGCTTTGACCGGTGATGCTTACTGCGCCCAGAGTGCGGCCATGAAAACCACCTTCAAAAGCGATGATTTTTCTTTTACCGCGTTGCAAGCCCCATTTGCGTACAAGTTTAATCAGTCCTTCAATGGCTTCCGTTCCGCTGTTGGAAAGAAACAGTTTTGAATACGGCGTGAGATTTAACAGGGATTCCGCCAATTCCAACTGAACATCCTGTACAAAATAGTTGCTCAGATGCAGATTTCGTTTGAGTTGCTTTTCGACGGCCTGTAACACAGCGGGGTGATTATAGCCCAGTGCATTGACGGCTATTCCGGATAAAAAATCAAGATATTTCCTGCCCTTTTGATCGAACAGGTAAATACCTTCCCCATGATCTATGGGTTCCGGAAAACGTTTATAGACTTGTATAAACAAATCTTTTTCGGAGCGGGTTGCAGCCATGATTTTCCTTTTATTTGGAGGCGAGCAGGGTTAATTTGGCCCGGGCTTCGAACACGTGACGGGATTTAGGATACGTTTCCGTCAGTTTTTGATAATATTCCGTGGCTTTATCCTTTTGTCCGGCAAATTCATAATTAACGGCGGCCATAAACAGATAATTATCGGCTTCCGGGAAATCACCGGCTTCATGCCAGGCTTTCAGATAATTTTCAGCGGCGGCGGCATAATCTCCTTCCGCTTCATTACAGGCCGCTAAACCGGCGTAACCGGAAGAAAGCAATATTTCACTTCCGGAATAACTATCCACAAAACGCTGATATAGCGCTTTGGCTTCGGCAATTTTATTTTGATTGTAGTTGATATTTGCCAACAAAAAGAGGCCCTGATCACCGGATGTGGTACCACCATAGGCATCCACCAGATATTCCAGAAAAGTTTTGGCCTTGGTATAATTCATATCCTGATATTCTACCTGGGCTTTTCCAAAAAGAATGGCCGCCTTTTGTTCGTTGGACTGATGTAAATAGCTAAGCAGAAAAATGATCACGGCGATGACCAGAATACCGCCTCCCATGCCATGTATGCGTTTTTTATTATCTTCATAAAAGGTCTGGGTTTTAACCATGGTATCCAGCAACGGATCGTGTTTTAATTCTTTTTTTGAATATTTTTTAGGCGCTTTTAACATTAGCAATCTCCTTAAAGTTGAAATTTTTATAGACATACGGTGCCCCATCCAGGACTCGAACCTGGGCTAACCGGGATTAGGAATCCCGTGCTCTATCCTACTGAGCTAATGGGGCGGGATAAGCGTCAAATTTAATTGTTATAAAGATTTAAAGCAAAAGTAAGGATGGACGGATCAACAAAAAAGGCCGCACGCGGCGGCCTTGAATATTTTATGTCTCATGCGGTCGTATCAATCACTGCCGAGATGAATCACCGCGCCCAATGTAAACACCAGTTCGTTAGTGGTTAAATTGATATTTGCGGTTTTATCGGTCACTTGCTCAGAACGTGCGTATTCCAGACTGGCGTCCAGCAAAATGGTGCCGATGCTGATACCTGTTCCGGCTGTTAATACGCCGGCCACAACCGGATCGCCGTTATCATCGTTAAAGCCCAGCGGTTGGGTGTAAAAGCCCAATCGTATGGGAATGATCGTTTCTTCACCCAATAAATATTCCAGACCGAAATGCAGCGAATTCAGGTCTTCCTGTCCGATTAGATCGGCCAGAGTAACGCCTTCAAATTCCACCTTGGAAACGGGTTGGACATTTAAATCCGCGGCCAGTAACAGGCGATCGGTGGGGCGAATAGCGGCCCCCAGTCTGTAAAAAAGCGGCACACTCAATTCCTGCTCTCCAGTTTGCGGATCGACACCGTTGAAGTCGGTATAAGTGAATTTACGGCTATGTGGCAGAGTTATAAGCGCCCCGGCGGAAAACATATCATTCAACTTAAACAACAAGCCCAGATCAAAGGAAAGGCCGGAATAATCCAGAGCATAGGTAGCCTCGGAAACGGTCACCTGATCATCGGTCTGCGAACTGAAGCCGTCTTCACTGCCCGTCATGATATTAGCGGTTACCCCCACGGAAATCATATCATTGAGTTCCACGCCAAGAGACGGGGCAATGGCGTTGATACCTCCGTTTATGTCGGAATAAAACTCCCGTTGCTGAAATGAGAACCCAAACGCGCTGGCGGTGATGGTTTGTGTTAACTCCGAGGTAAAATCATACATACGGCGATAAGCCAGACCACTTACAATATTGAAATCGCCCACACTGATCGGTAAAACGAAACTGGCAAAGTTAAATTGAAAGGCGCTGGCCGCTTCGGCGTTCCAGGATTCGATACCCAGGTCTTTAAAACCGGTTACTTCGGCCTGTCCCACGGAAGAACGCCCCACCACACTGGCTTCCATCTGATAAAGTTGTGTTAAGCCGGCAGGATTCCAGGAAATCGCGGAGGCATCGTCGGCCACACCGGTAAACGCATAACCAATGCCCGCCGCTCGGGCGCCGTTTCCGTTTATGGCAAAGTTTGTGTTATTCTGACTGAATGCGGGCCAACACAATCCCGTTAGCAATAGCAACAGTACAAATGTCTTCATAATACCTCCCTTATTTGGTTACAAATCGATCTCCAACCGTAATGGCGCCTTTCGGTGTGCCTTCGATACGGGCATTGGAATATTTGTCATATACTTCCGTTATGATGGCTGTGCCCAGAATAATGGTTTCCTTGCCCAATACTTCACCGCTTACGGGATGACGGATTTCCTTGCCTTCTTTGTATATCACGCATTTCACTCCTTTCCGCAATCCGGACTGGCTGCCCATATCGAGCATTAAGGAGCCGGGTTGGGGTGTTTGGATCACAAAACCCTGAACAAGGGGTAAATCGGTTGTGATATCATCGGCCAGTTGTTGGACGGCGGTTTTTACGGTTTGGACGCTTTTATCACGGGCATAAGCATCATGCGCCAAAATGATTTTAGCCGATTCGGTGTCGATCAAGCGGGCATCGATGCTGGCGGCCCCATCCGGTGTAACGGCCACGGAACCAAGCACCATGGCGTCCACGCCCAGGCCCTTGCCTATTTCCGCGGCGGTACTGGCATCGATAATGCCGGATTGACCGAGCTGCTGCTCTTCCAGTATTTTTTCCAGTTGCGCCCGTTCGATAACTTTGAAACGGCCTTTGTTGACCAAAGCGTTGATCATTTTATCCAGGACAATATTGCCCAGATCGCGGCTGGCGCCTTTGTTTTCAAACGGCAACACAGCAATACCCATGCGTTCCCCCACGAGTTTTAATTTGGAAGCGTGTGCCCGGACCGGCGCATTCTTACTTTCCGGTGGCATGTTCTTTTGGGGTGGCGGATTGTCCAGATAATCGCCCGCCAGTTTTTTAAGATAGGATCGCGCCCGTTCCGTGGGTTCGGTTTTGTACGATTTTTTTAAATGGAAGAGCGCTTTTTTCTTCTTATCCAAAAAATAATAGGCTATGCCCAACTCCCGATGCGGGAAGTATTCGATGAAATGCATGCCGTAAGTGCGAATTTTTTTAGTTTCCCGGTCTTTGGCGGCCAGGGCGGCTTCAAGCTTTTGAACAGCTAGTTCATATTGTCCGTTTTGCAAGGCTTCCACCCCTTGCTTATATAAACGAAACCATTTCTCACCGGCATATACCATGCTTACGACAATGAGAATAAGAAGGAGTAACTTTTTTTTCATAAAACTGCTCTTTTAATTGAAGTTAAAAGTTTAAAATAGTTTTTGTCGGATAATCTTCCAAAACTTTTGTACCGTTCAAAAAGGACAAACCGATAACGAACAAGTCCAACACAACCGTACCGTCGCATTTTTCCACCAGTTTGTTTGCGGCCAGGGCTGTCCCTCCCGTGGCCAGTAAATCGTCCATGACCACCACCCGACTGCCCTTTTCCAGGGCATCCCGGTGTATTTCCAGGGTATTGGAACCGTATTCAAGGTCATAGGATTCCTGATAACTTTTCCAGGGCAACTTACCGGGTTTGCGTATGGGCACAAACCCCGTATTCAACCGATCTGCCAATGGCGCCGCGAAAACAAATCCACGTGATTCGATACCGGCAATATAATCAAATTTGTAGTCCGATAATATTTGCTGCAACACATCGAGACAATAGGAAAAGTGTTGCGGGCTTTTTAATAAGGGGGTGATATCCTTGAATAATATGCCCGGCTTGGGAAAATCGGGTACATCCCGGATAATATTATATAGATCGTCAGTTTTCATCAATACACCACTTCAAATATTGTAAAATGCCGGTTTTCTTCGGTTGGCATGCTATCCACTCGTTGCACCCTGGCGGCCGGCGGCCCTTTTTTAAGCTCCAAAAGAAAAGCATCCAACGCATCAGGAGTACCCGCGGCGATGGTTTCCACCGTGCCGTCGGGTAAATTGCGCACCTGCCCTTTCACACCCAGCTGACGGGCGCATTGCGTTACAAACCAGCGATATCCGACTCCCTGTACCCGGCCATGACTGATGTACCGGATGGTTTGAACGACCGGCGGTGTCATATTACGGATACAAACGGGTCATGGTTCTCGGGAACGGAATGGTCTCACGCACATGGCGGATACCGGCAATCCAGGCGACGGTGCGTTCGATCCCCAATCCAAAACCGGCATGGGGCACGCTTCCGTATTTGCGTAAATCGAGATACCAGGCAAAGGCTTTTTCAGGCAGATTGTGTTCGCGGATGCGTTCAAGCAGCGCGTCATAATCATCTTCACGCTGGGAACCGCCGATGATTTCGCCATAGCCTTCCGGCGCCAGCATATCCATGGCCAGAGCATGATTTGCATTTTCCGGGTCGCGTTTCATATAAAACGCCTTCACTTCGGCCGGATAGCGATGCACCATGACCGGCCGGTCAAACTGTTCGGATATGATCGTTTCATCCGCGGCGCCAAAATCATCGCCGTCGATAAAATCGGGATTCTGTTTTTTAATGATCTCCACCGCTTCATTGTAATGAATGCGCGGAAATGGCGGACGGATATTTTCCAGCTTGCTTGTATCCCGTTCCAAAACTTCCAGCTCTCGGCGACGGTTTTTAAGAACACTTTGCACAAGGTGCGTTACAAACGCTTCAGCCACATCCATATCCTGATCCAGGTCGCAATAGGCCATTTCCGGTTCAATCATCCAAAATTCCGTAAGATGACGGCGGGTTTTGGATTTTTCCGCGCGAAAGGTGGGACCGAAACAATAGATGTTACCGAAGGCCATGGCCGCCGCTTCACCATATAACTGACCGCTTTGGGTTAAATAGGCTTTTTGGTCAAAATAATCCGTTTCAAAAAGCGTGGTAGTGCCTTCCGCCGCGTTGGGCGTAAAGATGGGTGTATCGACCAATGTAAAATCACGGCTGTCAAAAAATTCGCGCGCGGCGCGTATCACCTCATGCCGGATACGAATCAGCGCGTGTTGTTTTTTGGAGCGCAGCCATAAATGGCGATGATCCATCAAAAAATCAACGCCGTGCTCTTTTTTGCTGATGGGATATTCCCCGGCGATTTGAACAATTTCCAGGTCATTAACCTGAATCTCATAACCCAGAGCGGATCGTTTGTCTTCGGAGACGACACCGGTAATGATACAGGAGCTTTCCTGCGTCAGTTGTGTGGCGCGCTCAAACACTTCAGGTGATACCGATCCTTTAAAAACAACACATTGGATGATTTCCGTACCGTCACGCAGTAATAAAAAACGTAATTTTCCGCTGGAGCGTTTGTTGTACAACCAACCTTTCAGTGTCACTTCCTGCCCATTGTAACGGGCGACATCCTTGATTTTTATGTATTCTGCCATTGCTTTTCCATCCTCATATCCAAACCGTTAAAACTATGCCATAAGTCATTTTCCAAGCCGGGAACTTACTCAGTCCCGTACTTTCAATCAAAATTTTATATGCCATCAGGGCATTTCGCCGCGAATGAATTTTTCGACCAAATCCACATCTTCACGGGAGCCGATGAACAACGGTGTGCGTTGATGTAGTTTTTCCGGTACAATATCCAGAATACGCTGCGCCCCGTCCGATGCCTTGCCACCGGCCTGTTCGATGATGAAGGCCATGGGGTTGGCTTCGTATGCGAGCCGCAACTTGCCTTGAGGCGCGCGGCGGCTGGCCGGATACAAAAAGATACCGCCGTACAGCAAATTACGATGAAAATCGCTGACCATGGAACCGATATAGCGTGAATTCATCGGTCGTCCGGTTGCTTCATCGATCTGCTTGACATAATGCACATATTGTTTGATGCTGTTATCCCAGTAATCAAAATTACTTTCATTTACACTGTATATTTTGCCCTTGGACGGAATTTTAATATCGGGATGACTGAGCACAAATTCACCGTAACTGGGGTCCAGGGTAAAACCATGCACACCGTTTCCGGTGGTATAGACCAACATAGTGCTGGAGCCGTACACCACATAACCGGCACAAATTTGGCTGGAACCGGGTTGCAACAAGTCTTCCAGTGTACCGGGCGTGCCGTCCGGTGTTACACGGCGATAAATGGAAAAGATGGTACCCACGGAAACGTTGGCGTCGATATTACTGGAACCATCCAACGGATCAAACAGGATAACATATTTTCCGATCGGAAACTGTTTGGGGATGGCGATGGGATGCTCTTCTTCTTCGGAACCCATCACACACAGGTGGCCGCCGTGGTCAAGGGCGCGGAACATGGTTTCATGGGCAAAAACATCCAGTTTTTTAACATTTTCGCCCTGTACATTGGTTTTACCCGCTTCGCCCAAAACACCAAGCAAACCGGCTTTATTGGTATTGTAAGAGATCAGCTTTATGGCAAATGCCAAATCGTTGATCAAATTGGTGAATTCCCCCGTGGCGCCCGGATGACGCCGTTGTTCTTCAATGATATGTCGCGTGAGTGTTACAATTTTTTGCATGTTTCCTCCGGAATGTACCTTAATTCGACTGGCCCCAGTCTTCCACTTTAGATTCCCGTGTCATTAGATCCACCATGGCCTGATGAGGTGGCTTGTTTTTGAAAAGGGTTAAATATATTTGTTCGGTGATTGGCATTTCCACCCCGTATTTCCGTGATAATTCATAAGCGGACAAGGTAGTTTTAACGCCCTCGGCCACCATGACCATTTCATCCAGGATTTCTTGAAGCGAGCGTCCTTTCCCGATCTGTTCGCCCACATGACGGTTGCGTGAATGGCGGCTCATACAGGTAACAATCAAATCACCCATGCCGCTTAATCCGGCAAAGGTATCGCTGCGTGCGCCCATTTTTTTACCCAGTCGGTTCATTTCCACCAAACCGCGGGTGATCAGGGCGGCTTTGGTGTTATCACCAAAACCGGCACCGTCGCAGATACCGGCCGCCAGGGCAATGATATTTTTAAGCGCGCCACCCAGTTCCACTCCGGTAACATCATCATTGGCGTACACCCGGAAATAGGGTGTTTTAAAGGCTTCCTGCACCTGTTGCGCGGCATTCAAGTTCACTGAAGCCGAAACAATGGCCGTTGGGATCCGGCGCGCCACTTCTTCGGCATGGCTGGGGCCGGATAAGGCCACAATACGTTCCGCGCCAACCGGCACCGTTTCGGCTATGACTTCGCTGATGCGTTTATAGGTGTTGTTTTCAATCCCCTTGGAAACGGTCACCCAGACCTGTTCATCGTTCAATACTTCCGTGGGAATTTGCCGCAACACCTCGCGCGTTACCTGGGACGGGACGGCGCTGACCACCATTTCGGTGTCTTGTAACGTCGCATTGAGGTCGGTAGTAAAAAGAATTTCCCCGGGCAATTTTATACCCGGTAAATATTTTTGGTTTTCCCCTGTTTCGGCCACGGTGTTGACCACGGTGGCGTCTTTGGTCCAACAATGAACCTGATGTTTGTTTTCCGCCAAAACCATGGCCAGCGCGGTTCCCCAACTGCCGGAACCGATCATTGCAACCTTCATGTATCATGCTCCTTTTTTAGATTGAAAGCTGAC
The DNA here is from genome assembly GCA_003696775.1 of Calditrichota bacterium. GTDB lineage: Bacteria > Calditrichota > Calditrichia > Calditrichales > J004 > J004. The sequence continues at coordinate 49,269 of RFFS01000125.1, read as the reverse complement.
CTTGTTTTCATTACCGGCCAACAGCCGTTTGATATTTTCCCTGTGTGCGTACCAGATTAAAATGACCACCACGGCACCGAGGTAGAGCAAAACATCGGGCACGGGCATATGCAGGAGAAAACGTTGAATAAGCAAACCACCCAAAAAGGCCAAAGCCGCGAGTATGGATCCGAGAGAAACATAGCGGGTCAGCCAGACGATTATCACAAAGACGCCCAGGGCGCTTAACAGGGGAATCGGCGCCAGCCCCAAAAACACACCGGCCGATGTACCGACGCCCTTACCGCCTTTAAAACCGGCGAAAATGGTCCATATATGTCCCACTATGGCGGCGATGGCGGCAAATATTTGCAGGTAAACCGTATGCTCAGGCTGTTGACTTAAGGCCGGTGCTACCCAAAATACAGGCGCGAACCCCTTGAACATATCGATGAGCAGGACAATGAGCGCGGCCTGCCAGCCCAATACACGGAGCACATTGGTCGCCCCGGCGTTCCCGCTACCGTGCTCCCGGATATCGATTCCCTTCAGTAATTTTCCGGCGATGATGGCCGTGGGAAAGGAACCTGACAAATAAGCTATTAAAACGGTAAAGGTTATTTCCATTATCATTTCGTTATCCTGTTTTATGAAATTGATTGCGGGATAAATAAAATATACACATCTTTCCGAACGAAAAAAACAACCGTTGGGCGATTTATCCTTTTTCCCGGATGATGTGTCCCACCGGCCAGGCATGGCCATGCAACGCGCGCGCCTGTTCCATAACGGAATCGGCCTGTTCCTCCGAGCAAATTATAACCAGGCCAACACCCAGGTTAAATGCACGGCGCATATCATCTTCCGGAACATGCCCCAAACGAGCAATCAAATCAAATACAGGCAGGCGAGGCCAACTGTCCCAACGTATGTGCAGAGCCAGACCCCGTGGCAGGATGCGGCGGGTGTTGCCGGCGATGCCTCCACCCGTGATATGCGCGAAGCCGTGCACCAGATTTTGTGTTTCCTGAATCAAACGCAGGTAACTGGTGTGCACGCGCAATAATTCATCGGCCAGTGTTACACCCAGCTCGGGCACATGATCATCAGGGCGATAGACTTCCAACAACACTTTTCGGGCCAGAGAATAACCGTTTGTATGCAGGCCGGAACTCGGTACGCCAATCAACACATCGCCTTCGGTTATGCGTTGTGTATCCACAATCGCATCTTTTTCCACAATGCCGACTATTGTACCGGCCAGGTCGTAATCCTTGCCATGATAGATGCCGGGCATTTCCGCTGTTTCACCGCCGATCAGGGCGCACCGGTTATTTCGGCAGCCACGCGTGAACCCTTTCAAAACATCCCGAAATACATCCGGTTCCAGCGTGGCGGTTCCGTAATAATCCAGAAAAAACAACGGACGCGCGCCGGTCACCGCAATATCATTCACACAATGGTTAACAAGGTCTTCCCCCACCGTATCGTGGCGCCCGGCGAGTACGGCCACGCGTAACTTTGTCCCTACGCCGTCGGTACTGGATACTAAAACCGGCTGCCGGTAACCGGCTGGTATTTCAAACAGGCCGCCGAAGCCCCCCACATTACTTAACACACCTGGCGTAAAGGTGCTGTGAATCATGTCTTTTACCGAAGCGACCGCTTCCTCGCCTTTTTGTATATCCACGCCGGATGAGGCGTATGTGTTTTTTGTGGAAGATGCCACACAACTCCCTTCTATTTTGGAATTATAATGAAAAAAGCCCGCCGGTCAGCGGGCTCGCGAGTCAGATCGTTACTGATATAAAGCCTCTATTTCATCCGCATATTTTTCCAGCACCGCTTTTCTTTTAATTTTGAGTGACGGTGTCAGCTCCCCGCTTTCGATGCTGAAAGGTTCACGGGCGATGACGAACTTTTTGATGGTTTCGTAACTGGCCAGTCCCGCGGATAAACGATCGATTTCCGAACGAATCAGGTCTTCCACTCCCGGAAGTTTTACCAGTTCCTGGTAACCGGAATATTGAAGCCCTTTGGCATCGGCCCATTTTTTCAAGTTTTCTTCAGACGGTACCAAAACGGCGCTGCAAAATTTACGGTTATCACCCAGCATCATAAATTGCTCAATGTATTTGCTGGTTATCATAATATTTTCAATCGGTGCCGGCGCGATATTTTTACCACCGGAAGTTACAATGATGTTTTTCTTACGATCGGTGATTTTTAGGAAACCGTCTTCATCGATCAAACCGATATCGCCGGTATGAAACCAGCCTTCATCATCGATCACTTCCTTGGTTTCGGCTTCTTTTTTGTAATAGCCGACCATGATATTGGGACCCCGGGCGCAAATTTCACCGTCTTCGGCGATTTTCACCTCCACGCCGGGCGCCACGGGCCCAACGGTGCCATATCGGAATTTATTCAAACGATTAACGGAAATAAGCGGCGAGGTTTCCGTGAGACCGTATCCTTCCAGAATAAGCAAACCGGCGGCACCGAAGAACTCAGCAATTTCCGGCGAAAGCGGCGCACCGCCACTGATAAAAAAACGGATACGTCCGCCCACCCGTTCCGCCAGTTTGGAAAAGACCAGTTTAAAAGCCAGATTTCTTTTAAACTGTAAAGCGGAGCCGATTTTACGGCCGTATTGCTGGCGATTAACATATTCCCTGCCCACTTTAACCGCCCAATGAAAGATTTTTTGTTTAACGGGCGAGCCCATTTCCACATTATCCAAAACACGGGCGTACATTTTCTCGTAAAGGCGCGGGACGGATGCCATGATGGTGGGTTTGATTTCCCCCATGTTCACCGGTACGGCGTCGATGCTTTCCGCGTAGGCAATGGTACATGAAGCGTAAAAGGCCAAAAAGTGACCGGCCATGCGTTCAAAAACATGACTGAGCGGCAAAAAGCTTAGAAAATCGTCGTCTGAACTGACAGAGAGACACTGCAGGCCCGCTTCCACATTTGAGAGCAGATTTTTATGGGTAAGAATGGCCCCTTTCGGTTCGCCGGTGGTTCCGGATGTATAAATAATGGTGGCCCAATCGTCTTCCTTAACTTCCTTGTTGGCGTTTGTCACATAATCCGGTTGTTTTTCCAGAAAAGCCACGCCGCGCTCGGTCAGCACTTCCAATCCCACCCAGGGGTCTTTCAACCGGCTGTTTTTTTCATCTATAAGAATAAAATGTTTTGTGGTTTTCAGATTTTCACGCACGGCGTCAATTTTATCCGTTTGTGTGTTATCCAGGGCAAAAACCACCAGAGATTCACTGTCGTTGAGGATATATTGCACCTGCTCTTTTAACAAAGATGGATAAATCGGCACCAAAATGGCTCCAAGGCTTTGTGCCGCGTAATCAATCAGGGCCCATTCCAGACGATTAGAAGAAATGATGGCAACTCGATCCTGTCTTTTTACACCGAGATCGGCTAAACCGGCAGCAATCTGTTCACCACGAATTACCGCTTCACCGTAGGTTACCGATTTCCATTGCCCGTCTTCTTTGTAACGGTAGGCTACAAGGTGCGGGTTCTCCTCCCGCTTGGCTAAAAACATGGCCCCCAGGTTGCTGTATTTCATATATCCCTCCTCCGGGTGTGTAAAATGAGTTAAGATTCAGTGGTATGAATAATAAATTACACTTTTTACAAAATATTTCAAGAATTATTTAAGCCGGACTTTAAATTTTTCAATAATCGGTTTCGTCGATGTACAAATTTTTTTATCAAATCACCTCGCACATAGCCGAATTCCTTTTGAATGGCCAATTGATCGAGCGCCCGATCCACAATTTGAAGTGCTTCTTTATGATTTTTAATGTGATGCTCTAAATATTTAGCCGTCTCCTCGTAAGCCCGGTAACTGTATAGAGGGTGATGGAATAATTGTTGCCATAAATCATAAGCTTGTTGCATGCGCTTGTTACGCTTTAACAGCATGCTTTTGTAAAAAAGAAAATCAGGGTGCCTGGCAACCTGTACATTCCGTTCCATAAGCAGATAAAAATCCAGCGCATCATGCATCGGGTAGATGGACCGCGCCAGTGCCATGCAACTATCCGTATCATTCAGCGCGGCATGCGGTTGTCGATTGATGTTATGCAGGACGGAAGCGATGCGTGGCAAACTGATCAAGTCGGTTTGGTTGTGTTCGATCACCCGAATGATATCATGTACCCGTCCAAGTTGTATAAAATCAAGATAAGCCCGCGGAATATATGCGCCCGGAATATCATCCGTACGGGTGTATCCCAATATCCGACGCTCAACGCTTTGTAAATCACATGTGGGCAGGGTATCCTTCCACACCCTTCGAACCATATGCAACAGATCAAAATGGGGCTTGTTGTCCAGTTCCAGTGGCAGGCGGTTCATTAAAAACCGACTGCGCAATACCGGAAGGTCAAATGATTTGCCGTTATAAGAAACGAGATAATCAAAAGATTGAAACCATTGGTTTAAATCGTGAAACAACCGGTCTTCCCGGCCATAATCGGGCAAAAAATATTGCCGGCAGTTTACCACGTCGTCCCGGAACCAGGCAAAACCGGCCAGAAAGGCATATACTCCGCTGCCACCCTGCAAACCGGTGGTTTCCAAATCAAAAAAAAGACATTTGTCAATTGGAATGGCATGTGGCGCTTCTCCCTTGCTCAGCCAATACCAGTCAAGAGTCGTGGGCATACCGTCAACAATTTTATGGTGTTCCAAAAGCAACACCGGTTGTTCGGGATAAAGCAAACGCCCGTCAAAATGTTCTTTCAGGGCCATTAAGGGCGCCTGGTGTTGCGCGTTGTTTTTCGATGAATCCGACGCGGGTGCAGTCTGGGATTGCAGATAGCGTAATTTTCGTGTCAGGTCCATTCTATCCGTCCAACGCCGCGTTTAAAAGGATTAAAGCGAGTTGTTTACTGTTATCCGCGGCTTCCAGTGTGGGTCCGATGCAGGACGGACAACCCTTGGCGCAGACACATTGCCGGATATGATCCCGCGCCGCTTCCAACAGAAGCTGTTCCCGGCTGAATAATTTTTTACTCAACCCCATGCCTCCCTGATATTTATCATACACATACAAGGTCGGTTCATGCGTAAATGGGTCGCGGACCATGGAAAAAACGGCAATATCGGTCACATCACAAATGATGAACAACGGCGCTAGATTGCGCAGGGCGTAGGCAACACTTTTCAATCCTTCTCCCATGTGGGATTCCCGAAGACCCTTTTCTTCCAGTGCCGACCGGCTGAAGCGCAGTAGCAGAGCCGTGGTTTGCATTTCCATCTCGGGCAGGTAAACTCTGCCGAAACCGATGTTTTCATGGGATTTGAATTTAATTTTTTTATATCCGGTAACCGTACGGGCCACGGCCACATCGGCCAAAATCTTTCCGTACGGCCCAAGGGAAAGCTCTTCCGACACGTCCAGCACCTTAATATCGGTTTTGGTAATGGCGTCGGTATAATGATCCGCATCTACCCGGTGTACGTAGGCTTTACGCTCTTCCCACTCCAGCTTGTCCACGTAATAGCTTATACTATTGTGTATATAAATCGCTTCGGTATGTAGCATTTCCTGAGCGCCAAACAAGTCCATTTCGCCGATCACCCGGTTATCGCGTGTGGTATCGATGATGACCACATTTTCCTGGGTACTGTTGCGCAGTCCCACTTCATCCGCGGGATAAATGGCACTCATCCAAAAATAACGTCCGTTTGTTTTACGCAGGATATTTTCCGATGCCAGGTAATCGAGCAGGGTTTGGGTGGCATTGGGAATGAATGTCTCATTTTCTTCGAAAGGTAATTCAAAGGCGGCACATTTTACATGGCTTATTAAAATGGGAAGATTTTCACGGTCCACATAGGCGGTTTCGGGATTTTTTCCGAAAAAATAACCTGGATTTTCCATGAGATATTGATCCAGAGGCGCACTGGAGGCCACCATAATAGTCAGGGAGGTCTTGTTACGCCGCCCCGCTCTACCCGCCTGTTGCCAGGCGCTGGCGATGGAGCCGGGGTAACCGGCCAGGATGGCTACATCCAGTTGACCGATATCGATCCCCAGTTCCAGGGCATTGGTGCTGACCACCACGCGTATGGCGCCGCTTTTAACGCCCTTTTCAATTTCCCGACGTTCCAAAGGCAGATACCCGCCCCGATAACCGCGGATTTGCCTTCGTTCCAGTCCCAGCTCGCCGGCCATATCCCGCAGGTAAGTAACCAAAAGCTCCACACGCATCCGGCTACGCGCAAAGATGATAACCTGCGCGCCGGTGGGTATGATTTTCCGTGCGATCTGTTTTACTTCATTTACCACACCACGCCGTAAACCCAACTCGGCGTTTACAACCGGCGGATTATAGAGTACAAAATGTTTTTTACCGGAAGGCGCGCCATTTTCATCTATCAGTTGTACCGGTTCACCGGCTATGGTTTCCGCCAATTCACGGGGGTTATGTATGGTGGCGCTGGACATGATAAACTGCGGCGTGGTGCCGTAAAAGCGACAAATTCGCTTGAGCCGGGCGATGACGTTGGCCACATGACTACCGAAAACTCCACGGTACATGTGCAGCTCGTCAATGATGATATAGCGCAAATTTTCGAATAATTTTATCCACAAGGTATGATGCGGCAGAATACCCTGGTGTAACATATCCGGATTGGTGATCACCAGATGTCCGGCTTTGCGAATGGTACGCCGGATATCGGCGGGTGTATCGCCGTCAAAAGTAAAGGCTTTGGCGCCGATGTCCAGCTTCAGATTGATATCTTCGACTTCCTTTAGCTGATCCTGGGCCAGAGCTTTTGTTGGGAAAAGATAAAGAGCGCGTGTTTCAGGCTCCCTATACAGACGATTGAATACAGGTAAATTATAGGCCAGGGTTTTACCCGAGGCGGTGGGCGTTACCACCACGACATTTTCACCCTTTTGCGCGATGTCGAACGTGGCTGCCTGATGGCTGTACAAGCCGTTGATGCCCTTTTTGCGAAATGCTTCAATCAGCGCCGGCTCCAATGTGGAGGGAAACGGCACATAGTGCGCCTCTTTCCCGGGGATGGTCATCCATTTTTGCACACGGGACTGAAAAGACGATTCCCGGGACAGATAATCGATCAGTTGTTCGAGATTCATGGCAGGTTCCTGTATAAACAAAAGAATATACAACAGTACACCAAATGGCGCAAAAGTGTATAAAAAAAGCCTGTTTCTTAAAGGAAACAGGCTTACAAAATGTTTATGGAATTTATTTTAAGGCTTTGAGGGCCTGATCGATATTATTCAGCACATCATAAACGGAGGCGCCGCTGCTCTGTTGGCTTAAATCAAGCATGTATATATCATAATTACCGGCGCGATTGGAATGGAACAGCACCTTGCTGCCATCCGGTGAAAATTGCGGATTCAGATCATTACCCGGGTTGGAGGTGAGCCGCACCTGCGAGGAACCGTCGCTGTTCATCAAATAGAGTTCATAATTGCCGTCGCGATCGGAATAGAAGACAATTTTATCACCGTTGGATGATACATCGGGCGCTAAATCGTTGCCTTCGGGATTAAAGGTGATGCGGCGTTCATCCTTACCTGTGTAGTCATTACGGTAAATTTCAAAATCACCGGTTTGATTATTATCGTAAAAAACGATGCCCTGATCTTTGTTGCTGCCCGGCGCGACCACCACGCCGCCGTCAACGGCCTCGTTGGTGGTAATGCGGTGCTGGAACCGGCCGTCGTTTTCCATAACATATATTTCACTGCGTAACTGCTCAAAGGGGACATCCCGTAAGTCATCCCGTTCTGAGACAAAGGAAATCACATCCCCTTTTTCGGAATATCGGGGCAGCCAGTCATCGGAACTGTTGGTGGTCAGGTTGGTCTTGCGTCCCGTCGTTAAATTCCACAGGTAAATATCGCGCACCAGCAAACTGTACTGAACATCACGGCTGTCGTCCTGCGTACTGGTATAAACGATAAAGTTACCCGAAGGGTGCCAGCTCGGTGTCTCTTCATGGAATGGTGTGTGGGTGAGTTGTTTGGATACCGAATCACCAAGGGTATATTCAAACAAATCCCAGTTGCCGTCCGTATCGGCCTGATAAATAATTTTGGAACCGTCGGCATTAAAAGTGGCAAAGGCTTCGTTGGCCGGGGTTTGCACCAACGGTTTTACGACAAAGGCATCGGTAAACTTGGGCGCGATTCGATCCAGATAATCGTTGCCGGAAGCGCTTTGCAACACGTCCTTGTAAGCTGTGTAGGCGCGGCGTAAATCCCCTTTCGCTTCGGAAATGGTGCCGTACATATATTTAAGTTCCATATCATTGGGATCGATTTTCAAACCGTCTTCCAAAACTTTCAACGCTTCCAGGGAACGGTCGTTTTCATGATAGATTTTAGCAAGTTGCATGCGGTATTCGTTGTTCGATGGATTATCATCGATTTTATCCAACAAATCGTCCACCTGGGATTGTACGGTTTCGTCATTAAAAACCGGTGCGTTGTCCCCGCTTTTGGAGCCGGAGCAGCCCCAACCGAATAGAACAATCGCTAACACACTTATAAGAATGAGATTCCGCAACATAATATCTCCTGAAATGGCATTATTATTTAACCTTTCCCCGTTATCTGACCGATCCGCTTTTCCGCTTCCCGTTTCAGAATCAGGTCAATACCCGGGCGGTTGATGATTTCACGATACATACGCACCGCATCGTCGATGCGTCCGAGTTTTTCATAGGCCTGACCGGAATAATACAAGGCGCTGGCTTCCCATTGCAATTTTGTTTTTTTGGAAAGTAAGGGGATTTTAACAAATTCCGCGATGGCTTCCTCGTAACGCCCGGCCTTAAGCAGGGCTTCGCCTATGTAATATTGAATTTCCGGTTCTTTTTCACTATCGGCGCGAATTTTGATTCTTTTAAGATAATCCACCGCATTCTGATATTTATTTAAATTGATAAATGCCTGGGCGATGATGATATCCTTATCGATACGGTCACCGGCTTGCGGCCAGGTTTGCACATATTCCCGCGCCAGACTCTGAGCTGCGTCCCAAAAGCCGGTCATGGTGTAGGTTTTAATCAAATTGGACATGGTCTGTTTTTTAAGCCGTTCCTCCGCGGGATAGTTTAGCGCTTTTTTAAAGGCAGCGATGGATTTATCATAGGCTTCGCCGCGATAATAAATGGTTCCCAAAGTGTTATAAACCGCGGCAAGTTGATCGCTATTCGGATATTTTTGAGGGAAAGCGGATAATATTTCCAGGGCGTCGTCATGTTTATTCAGGGTTATATAAACCAACGCTTTGCGGTAAGTCGCGTCATCCACATAAGGGCTTGCGTCGTAATCGTCAATGACCCGCTCAAAATATTTCAAAGCGGATTTAAAATTTTTATTTTTCCGGTAATATTGCCCTAATTCAAGGATAAAGCGCGCGTTATTGTCCTCTTGCCGGTTAAACTGTTTCCTGAAGATTTTAATCTGTTGTTCCGCGCTGGTGATCTGCCCCGAACGGATCAGGCTGACAATGTAATTAGAATAGGCCCCGGCATTGTCTTTTTGAGCGCCACGAACCCATTTTCCATACAGGGCCGCTGCTTTTTTGTAATCCATTTGTTCGAAATAAATATGCGCCGCTTTTAAGCCGGCCTGTGCCGCCCAGGGTTCCGTACCGCTTTCAATTTTTTTGTACAAATCGATGGCGATTTGTTTTTGGCCGGATTTTTCATACAAGGCCGCGAGCGCGAAGGAAACTTCGGAGGAGCGGGGATGGTTTGGCGCAAGACGCAGGAACGCGTTATAATGGGCCACCGCGCGCGGAAAATCATTGGATTGATCATAAGCACGGGCCAATACAATCAGATCATCCAATGTGTTGTCTTTGGCATACACCAATCCGGCCAACACCGCGTCGGACAAGATGGGCAATCGGATGACACCGTCCAGTTGACGGATGGCTTTCGCGGCCTGGCCGGTTTTTAAATAGTCGGCGGCCATGGCGCTTTTTACTTCATCCACGGATGTGGCATAGGGATAATGTTGTAAATATCGATTGTACAAGGTCAGGGCTTCGGCATGCATTGCTTTACGGTCGTAATACCGGGCCACTTCCAGCAAGGCTTTGTCGGCCCAATAGCTGGTGCCGTGATCCAATGCGATGGTTTTATACAAGCTCAGGGCAACGTCGGGTTGTTCTTCCTGTATCAGACGGGCGTAATTGTAAAGATAGAGGGAGTATTGTTCACTTTCCTTGTATTGGGTGATCAATTGTTTATAAGCGTTGCGGGCATCGGCGGCATAAGCGCTGTCAAACGCCAGTCGATAGGCCATGTTTGCCAACCATTCTTCCGTGTAGGCGCTTTGCGGAAATTTTTTAAGCAGGCCCTGCATATAGCTTTTAACTTTGCCCGTTGTTATAGAATCCGATTGTAAGCGTGTTTTAACCAGCAACCAGGAAGCTTCATCCGGGTTTTGGCATCGCGCACTATTTTTCACCGCTTCGATAAAAGCCGCCTCCGCCCGTGTACGATAATCGTCGCCGTTTTCACCGTTTAGCCAGGCCTTCTTCAATAATTGATTGTTGGATTTTCCCAACCACAACCAGGCGTCGCCGTTGTTTTGCCCTGTTTGTTTTAACGCGCGTTCAAATATTTCCGCAGCGGTTTGATAATCTTTCAATTCCGCATAGTAGATGCGCCCCAGTTTAAACAAGGCGTCCTGCTTATCGCCTTCTATAAAAGCATAGTTCAGACGCGCCAGGGCACGTATGGCTTTGGGACTGTCCAAAAGATAGAAGGCATCGATGTTATTCCTGAGTTCTGTCGCCTTTTCGGTATAACGGCCGGCCGGGTACCGCCGCAGGAGAGCGTCAAGTACATCGCGCGAATCCGTGTATTTTTCCAGATGAAACAGCGCCTGCCCGTAAAAATAAAGTATTTCATCTGGCTCTTTCAGTTTGTTTATAAAAGACGGATAGCCTTCCAGCAAGCCGTAAAGCGCATTCCAGTCTTTATTTTGAAAAAGGAAACGACTTTTCCACTGTATTTCAAAGGCGGGGTCTGATTGATTTTGGGGTATGGCGTTTAAAAATCCTAACGCGGCGGATGAATAACCTTTTTCAGATAACCATATCATCAGGGCATGTGCCAAAGGACGGGGTAAATAATGCATGAGGCCCGCCAGCCGTTTTAAACGGACGCCACCTTCGGTAAGCGTGCCCTGTTTATCCATGGCCAGCAGTTCCTTGATGAGTGCCGTGGCAGCAAGGGAATCGTTACCGGTGCCAATCGACTGATATTCTTTCACAGCCAGACTGTAATGCCCACCGGTAAAATGAATATCCCCTTTTAGCATATGCAACGCGCGTATGGTCAGCGTGTCGCCGGTGGCGGGATGTACATCACTTAAAAAAGAAAGCGCTTGTTTGGTGCTGCCCATGCCAAAGGCGATACGGGCCGCCGCGAGAGCAGCGGGGATGTGCTGGGGGGTATCGTCATAATCTTCCACAATGGATGTATAATCCCCAAGCGCTTGTCCGTATTGTCCCTTTTGAGCATTGATTTGCGCGCGAAGGAACAAGGCCCGGGCCATCACATTGTCAGGCAATTCTTCCTGGAAAAGTGTGGCGATGATCTTTTGCGCGCGATCCAGGTCCTTTTGTTTAAGCCGCAGGGCAGCCATATCCAACAGGGCCGGATATTTTTCCGGATGATCGGCATAGCGGTCGATGACAGCCTGCAGCAACGCTTCGGCTTGTTCCGCTTCGCCCATTTGTTGGCGTAGTGCCGCCGCCTGCAGCAGGCTTTTGGGCGCCAGGTTGTGCTTGGGATAAAGTGTTTTAACCGCCTCAAAGGCCTTGGCCGCCTCTTCCGGTTGTTTTAAAAACCGATAGCATTCCCCCACTTTATACCAGGCTTCCGCCGCGCGCGGGCTTTTGGGATACTCAAGAGCCAGACTCTGAAATTCCACCCGGGCTTTGTTATATTCTTTTAAATGAAACAGTGCGGCGCCGGCGTAAAATTTGGCCTCGTCCACATGGGCGCTTTGCGGGAAACGGGTATAATAGCGCACAAACTGACGGGCAGCCAGATCGTAAAATTTTTGTTCATATAATTTCAGAGCATACGAAAAATCGTTTCCGTCGCTCTGGCTGTATCCAACAAGCGGGGACAGTGTCAGAATGACTAAAATGTAAAAACGGAAAGTGTGTTTCATGGATTCTTATTCTTCAAGCGGTGTTAAATTGGCAAACTCTTTGATCAGTTTCTTGGTAATGCCCTCGTCCGTGAAGTCAACCGTTATTTTCATCCGGTTACCATGTCCTTCCAGTTGACGAATCTGCCCTTTGCCAAATGTGGCATGATAGACTTTTTGCCCTACTTTATAAGTATCATCCACCGACTGGTTTTCCTTTTCCCTGGTCAGGTAGCTTTTCATTTTGGTTTTATGTCGTCGGTGCCGTCCGTAATCGGAGCTGGCCGAAGCTGTGTTATACCCGCTGATAATTAAAAGTTCCCGTGGAATTTCATCCAGAAACAGCGAAGGTTGTGTGGGGCCAAAGTTATTGTTTCTACGGCGGTTACGACATAAGGAAAGATACAACCGTTCTTCCGCGCGGGTCATTCCCACATACATCAAACGCCGCTCTTCCTCCAACTGGGATAAATCCGCCGAGTTACGTTGTAGAGGCATCAGCCCCATTTCCAGACCGGTTATAAATACCACCGGAAATTCCAGTCCCTTTGCGGCATGCAGGGTCATCAAGGTTACGGAATTGTTTTCCGTATTCCAACGATCGATGTCGGTCATCAGACTCACTTCTTCCAAAAAACCACCCAAAGTGGCTGCCTGCCCTTCCTGTTCGCGGCGGTTCATGTACTCTTCGATGCTGTCGTACAATTCCTTGATATTCTGAACCCGGCTTTCGCTTTCATATTGGTCGTATTCGGTTTGATAATGATGCATAATGCCCGATTCGGCCGCTAGGGTGGAGGCCAGTTCCAGTGGGCTGATTTCGTTATTAAGACGAATGAATTTTTCGATCAGATTATAAAAGCCCAACACCCGCTGACTCATGGCCGGTGAAATACTGGCCACTTCCTGTACGCGGCCCATGGCTTCGTAAAGGGAAATTTGCATGTGTTCGGCATATTTTTCGATTTTGCCAACCGTAGTATCGCCAATGCCGCGCAGGGGAAAATTGACGATGCGTTTAAGCGCGATGCTGTCCTGCTGATTGACGATCAGCTTTAGATAGCTGATGATATCCTTGATTTCCTTACGATCGTAAAATTTGACACCGCCTACCAGTTTATAAGAGATCGCATTACGCCGCAGGGTATCTTCGATGATCCGGCTTTGGGCATTGGTTCGGTATAAAATGGCAATATCCTTAAAACTCCGTTTATTGCGATAGACTTCATCATGGATTTTTTCAAGGAGTTTTTTGTCTTCGTCCTGTTCGTTTTGTCCGTAAAGGACTTCCAGCTTTTCCCCGTCGCCTTTTTTGGTCCACAGGTCTTTGCCAAGTCGTTCGGAATTGTTTTTAACCACAGCGTTGGCAGCCGTGAGGATATTGTTATTGGAACGGTAATTTTCCTCGAGCTTAAAGACCTTGGAATCTTTATAATCCTTTTTAAAATTAAGGATATTGGATATATCAGCGCCGCGCCAGCCATAAATGGACTGATCTTCATCACCCACCACACAAATATTACCGTGGTCTTTCACAAGCTCGCGCACCAACAGATATTGGGCGCGGTTGGTGTCCTGATATTCATCCACCAGCACGTAGCGGAAACGGTCGGCATATTTCCGGCGGATATCTTCGTTTTCCTGAAACAGCTTGATGGGTTTCATCAGCAGATCATCAAAATCCAGCGCGTTGTTTTCGCGCAAAAAGCGCTGATAGGACATATATATGGAAGGCAAAAATTCATCGAGCCCCTTACGGTCTTCCATATTATACAGGTCTTCCGGGAACAGAAACTGGTTTTTAACGCGGGAAAGCCGGTTCTGAATCATCTTGGCGCTATAGAGCTGTTGGGGAACGGATAAGGTGCTGATCACCTTTTTCACGGCGCGTGTTTGATCATCGGTATCGTAAATGCTGAAATTTCGGGAATAGCCCATGTTTTCCGCTTCGATACGCATAATACGCGCGCAGATGCTATGAAACGTCCCAACCCATAAACCGTTGATGGCGTTGCCGATTTGCTGTTCGATGCGTTCCTTCATTTCCCGGGCCGCTTTATTGGTAAAGGTAACGGCCAGAATATTCTGTGGCGCCACGCCCTTCTCTTCGATTAAATAGGCGATGCGCATGGTCAGTGTGCGGGTTTTTCCGGAACCGGCGCCGGCCAGAATAAGCACCGGGCCTTCCGTTTGTTTAACCGCCGCTAATTGCTGCGGATTTAATCCTTCTAAATTTAAAGCCATGTGTTACGTTTTTGTTTTATTCCGTTGTTTTCGTTTCCATTCTCTGCGCACCCGGTCAAAACGCGCCTTGGCCCGCAAATGATCTTTTAAATTGGTTGTAAAAGCATGACTGCCATCTCCCACGGCTACCATATACAGGTAGTTGGTTTGACTGGGAAACAGTACCGCTAAAATTGATTTAATACCCGGATTGTTTATAGGTCCGGGTGGTAAACCGTAATATTTGTACGTGTTGTACGGAGATTCAATTTCCAGGTCTTTAAATAATAGTCTGCCGGGCGGACCTTTCCGTATATACTGTATTGTGGGGTCGGCTTGCAATTTCATATTTTTTTTTAAGCGATTCAAATAAAGGGATGCGATAACCGGCCGTTCTTCATCCAGTAGAGCCTCTCCTTCCACAATTGAAGCCAAAGTTAATACCTGATGGCGATTTAAGCCAATATTTATCATGGCCTTTTTAACGGAATCTTCCGCGAACAGCTTCAATGTACGGTTCGCTAATTGACGTATCAACTTTTTGGCGCCGATATGATACTCGAGAAAATAGGTATCCGGCAACAGATAACCTTCCAGGGAAATGGCCCGGATGCCCAGAGAACGGATAAATGCCGTGTCATGGGCCAGGCTGTCGAAAAGGGTGGCCGGGATGTGTGCCTGCCGTTCCACCTGTCGCGCGTAATCGCTTAATTTCCAGCCTTCCAGAAAGGTGATTTTGAAACGTTCTTCCCGGGCGGTTATCAGAAAACGCACCACCTGATAGGTATTCAGTCCGTACGGCACGGCAAAAACACCGGCACGCAGTTTTTTTTCATATCCGAGACTGGTCACAATCCAATTGAACATTTTTTTATTACGGATCAGACCTTTGACCAACAGACTATCGGCAATTTGCGACAATCCGGCGCCGGCCGGTATATACACATTGATCTTCTTTTCGGCCTTCACCGTTTGCGGCAGCTGAAAATAATCGAAAATCGCAAACGCCAGCCAAGGTATGATGATTGCCAGGAGCAGAAAGATTTTTTGGCCGGTTTTCAGTTTTTTTACATTCTGACGCATGATTCGGGTGGTGTTCATTCTTTGGTGGATTCCCGTTCCTGTCTGCGTGATTCATCTATAATGCGCTCAAAAAGACGTTGAATCGCCGCGTCGGATAACGGGCCCTGGTTGGCTTTAATGACATGAGCGATCACTTCTTCTTCCCGCGTGGGAACATATACAGGCCAACCGGCGCGGCGTTTGATATGGCCGATTTCCATGGCCGCCCGGGCGCGTTCGTTCAACTTTTGAACAATCTCTTCATCCAAACGGTCTATCGTTTCCCGAAAGACGCGTATTTGTTTAAGTAGGGCTTCGTCAGGCATGTTACTCATTATCGACTACTCCACCGCGCTTTTCACTTTATAACTGTTAATTTTTATCCCGGTTGATAGGTTTTGATAATATCATGGATAACCTCATCCGCCGGTAAATCCGTCG
Source organism: Calditrichota bacterium (assembly GCA_003696775.1). Lineage (GTDB taxonomy): Bacteria > Calditrichota > Calditrichia > Calditrichales > J004 > J004. The sequence continues at coordinate 33,362 of RFFS01000125.1, read as the reverse complement.
TTACGGGTATTTGTTTCACCTGAATATCCGGCGTTGGCCTCCCCTCATGCGGCGTTAAGACCATTTCCGTTATATATTCTCCATCCGAGCCGGGACACACCACCAAAGTATGCCCGTTTTGGAAAACCGTTTGTTGCTGATAATGCGACAGCAGGATGATATCCCAGTCTGAAAACCGGTTGATGAGTTGTTTCACATCATCCACCGCGCCATGATAGATTAAAATGGAAAGGGGCACACTTTTCATCTCACGGTTGATGCGATCGAACTTTTGCGGATCAAACAGGATATCCCGGTTGGTGCGCGTTTCGGGCAGGGTGGGCTCCATATAGGAGGCCAGACCGATACGCCAACCGTTCTTTTGTACAATTTTAAAAGCCGGTAAGCCGGTATCCCCTTTTACATGCCAGTTACCAGCGATGATAGCGGAAGCATGTTCCTTAAACAGGGAGCGGGCATAGGCTGTTCCCTGAATGAATTCCTGATCACCAGGCGCCCAGACATCCGGTTGAATTATCCCGTAAATACGCCGTGTCGCATCATTTAATTGCGGATAATCATAGCTGTTCAGGGCATCCCCGCCTTCGATATACAAAACGGCGCCTTTTTGGCGTTTGCCCTGAATGTAGGAAGCGATATGATCCATGCCGCCCAATGGCGGGTCTCCGCACATACAATTATCAATATTTCCGTTGATGTTGGCCGTATAAAGTATGGTCAATGCAGCGGCCCCGGACACGGTGGTATCGTCGGAACGCCCGCAAAAAGTCAGACCACACAGCATTGCCCCAAACAACCAGGGATACAACTTATAGAGCATTTTATACAAAAATGATTTGATCGCGTCTTTGTCCCGTGGACACAATGTGCACCGGAATACCCAAAAATTCGGCAATATAGGCAAGATACGCCCGCGCCGCGTCGGGTAAGTCATCATATTCCCGGCAGGTGGATGTATCCTTTTGCCAGCCTTTGAAGGATTTGTAAACCGGGGTCACTTCTTCCTGTGCCTGAAGGTCTGCCGGAAAGAAGTCGAGCCTGCGGCCCTTATATTGGTATGCAACGGCTACATTCAGCGTGTCAAAGCCATCCAATACATCCAGCTTGGTAATGGCGAGATGGGTCAGACCGTTAACCAGACAGGAATATTTTAGCGCCACCAGGTCCAACCAGCCACACCGTCTCGGTCGTCCGGTTGTGGCGCCGTATTCATTTCCGCGATCACGTAACATGCGACCTGTTTCATCATCCAGTTCGGTGGGAAAGGGGCCGTTGCCCACACGGGTCAGATAAGCCTTGGCCACACCCAACAGACGCATATCCCCTCCGCTATATACGCCCAGCCCGGAACCGGTAAAAGTGCCGCCGGCCACCGGATGGGACGAGGTGACGTAGGGATAGGAACCGTAATCGATATCCAGCATGGCGCCTTGCGCACCTTCTATTAACAGATGCCTGCCTTTGGCGTTCATTTCCGCTAAATCGGGGATGGTTTCCCGCACGTAGGGTTTCAGGATATCGGCGCAGGCGGCCGCCTGTTGTAATATATCTTCGGGATCAAGCGGCGTTTCTTCGTAATAGCTGGTTAATAAAAAGTTTTTCATTTCCAGATTTTGCAGAATCCGTTCACGGCGTATTGGTTCGTTAAGTAAATCTATGGCGCGCAAGCCCATACGGCTGTACTTATCCATATAGGCCGGGCCGATACCCCGTCCGGTGGTGCCGATTTTCTTTTTTCCCTTGCGTTTTTCGGCACACATATCCAGCCTTTTGTGATAGGGCAAAATGATATGGGTTCGGGGAGAGACCCACAAGCGCCCTTCGGTGCGGATGCCCGCTTTGTGCAACACATCCAGCTCTTCCTGGTAAGCGATCGGGTCCAACACCACGCCGTCGCCAATGAAACAAACCACATCCGGGCGTAAAATGCCGGAAGGGATCAGATGAAGCACATATTTTTGTTCGCCGATATATACCGTATGACCGGCGTTTGCCCCGCCCTGATAACGCAACACGGCCGAGGCGTTCTCACTTAAAACATCGATGATTTTGCCTTTGCCTTCATCACCCCATTGGGCGCCGACTACAATGGAAACGGACATACTTTCTCTCCAAAAAAAAACTCCGGCTTCTTTCAACCGGAGTTTAATAAAGGTCTGTGTAAGATTAAAATTTTTGTAAGGCGTTATCCAGGTCTTCCGCGATGGTAAAAACGGAAGACAGCTTGGTGATTTTTAATAAATGAGCAATACGTTCGGAAACATGTATCAGAACCAGGCGGCCGTTATTTTTAGTAAGAGTGGTTACTGTTCCGATGAGGATGCCTAATCCGGAACTGTTCATCCATTCCACTCCGGCCAGATCGATAACGATGTTTGTTTTTTTTTCATCGATCAGGCTGTTGATCCGGTCATTGAGCTGTCCGGCTTCCGGACCACCCATAATTTTACCGGTAAGGGCGATGACCACCGCATTTTTTTGTTCCGATACGGCAATTTCCATATAAAACCCGCTGCTATGCTTTTTTATGTTTCCAGTCAATTACAATGGGGCTGGCGATAAAAATGGATGAATAGGTTCCCACCACAATACCGATGATAAGGGCCTCGGCAAAAGTGCGCAGCACTTCCCCACCGAAAAAATAAAGCACAACCACCACAATCAAAGTGGTGCCCGAGGTCATAATGGTGCGGGACAGGGTTTCGTTAATGCTGCGGTTAACAATTCCGGAAATATCCGCGGCGCGTTTGCTGGTGGATTTCAGGTTTTCACGGATTCGGTCATACACCACAATGGTATCGTTAAGCGAGTAACCGACAATGGTCAGGATCGCGGCGATGATCGGCGCGGAAATTTCTATGTTAAAAACGGAAAATATACCCATGGTGATGGTTACGTCATGAGCCAAAGCGACTATGGCGCCAATGGAAAATTTAAATTCAAAACGCCACATGATATAAAAGAGAATCAAGACCATGGACCAGAGAATGGCCAGCAAAGCGTCGATAATCAGTTCATGCCCGACCTTGGGCCCCACTTTTTCAACGCGTTCCACGCTGAAAGGGTTATCCAGCAGGGCTTTTTTGATGGCATTTTCAATCGTATGGCCCACTGTTTCAATATCGACTTCCACTCCGGTGCGAATGGCCACTTCGTTTTTGGCGCCAAAATGTTTGATTTCCGCGTCTTTCATGTTTTCCGTAGCCAGGGCTTTGCGGATATCCTGGATGGCAACGTCTTTTTCAAATTTTAACTGCAACAGAGAACCGCCGGTAAAATCGATATTATATTTCGGTCCGCCGTGTAGTATCAGGGAAATGATGGAAATAAGAATCAGGCTTCCGCTAAGGATATAGCCGATTTTTCTTTTTCCAACAATATCATAATTCGTGTTCGTGAAAAACTCCATCGAATTCTTTTTCTCCTTTTCAGCTTTCGTGCTTTTATATGCTCAGTTTGGTGACTTTGGTATTTTCCAGTATCAGATTGAATATCACACGGGATACAAAAATGGCTGTGAACATACTGGCCACAATACCAATCATAAGGGTAACGGCAAACCCTTTAATGGGACCGGTACCGTAGGTATATAATACCATCCCGGCGATGAATGTGGTAACATTGGCGTCCAAAATGGTAATGAATGCCTTGCCATACCCCTGATCAAGCGAGGCGCGGATGGTTTTACCCTTGCGGAGTTCTTCCCTCACGCGTTCGAATATGAGCACGTTGGCGTCCACCGCCATACCGATGGTCAGAATGATACCGGCAATACCGGGCAGGGTCAGCGTGGCGCCCAGGGAAGCCATCACCGCCATGATGAAGAAGATATTCAGAAACAAGGCAAAATCGGCGATTACTCCGGAAAATTTGTAATAAAGTGCCATAAACACCATAACAAGAATGAGCCCCATTATCGCCGAGTAGCTACCGGCTACGATGGAATCATGTCCGAGGGACGGCCCTACCGTCCGTTCTTCTATGATGCGTACCGGGGCTGGCAAGGCGCCGGCTTTCAGTACAATACTCAGGTCTTTGGCGCTTTCAAAGGTATCCATGCCGGTGATACGCGCCCGGCCGCTGGTGATTTTAGCCTGTAATGTCGGCGCCAATACCACACGGTTATCTAAAATGATGGCCAGACGTTTTTGCAGGTTAGCCCCGGTTACACGGGCAAAAACCTTAGCTCCTTCATCGCTGAAGGTCAGGCTGACTTCAAATTTACCGGCCGAAGAGGGATCGCTCGGACTTCCGTTTTGCGGACGCGCATCCACAATATATTCACCGGAAAGTTCCTGCTTTTTATTGACCAGAAAAACCTGAAGGTATTCTCCGTTTTGGATTTTTTTGGAACCCCATAAAAATTCGGCACTGCCCGCTTCTTCGGCAATGATTTTTTGAATTTCAGGCAAACTGATGATTCTCTTGAATTTATTCTCCTTGTCGGCCGGCACCAGCAAGGTGCTGCGGTCATAAGGCGATTGAAAGAATAGATTGGCTTCAAAAAGATTGGCGGAACTATCGCCGGCCGCTACCGATGAGGCGGAATCCGCTTTTTCCTTTACACCGAACAATTCTTCCAGAGCGGTGGAAGTACTGTCCTTGCTTTCCCCGGAAGCGGTTGCACTGCTGTCCGATGGCGTAATTTTGGATTGAATAAAATTGTTAATCTTGGTGGCCACATTGGTGGTGATAGTGGGGTCTTTCAGCAATTTAAATTCCAAGAGCGCTGTTTTACCGATCAGTTTACGTACCCGTTGGGGATTGGTTACGCCGGCCAATTCCACGATGATGCGGCTACTGCCCTGTTTTTGAATGGTGGGTTCGGAAACACCGAATTGATCCACACGATTGCGTAATATTTCCAGAGAGCGATCAACCGCTTCCTCGGTTTGCGTATGAAGATAACTTAATACCTTATCTTCCGTGCGGCGATCGGAGGCGGAATAATACCGGGCAATATTCATGCCCTTTTCTTTTAATTTCTCATTAAATACCGTGATGAAATCATCATCCTTACCTTTTAAGGCCGCGGCGGTTTCTTCCAGCGACTTAACAAAAACAGGGTTTTTGTTTTTGGCCAGTTTATCCAGCAATTCCCTGATATCCACTTCCAGCACCACATGCATGCCGCCCTGCAGGTCAAGGCCCAGACTTATTGCCTTTGATTTCAATGTGTTAAAAGCGTCAGGGTCGTTTTTTTGCAGCTCAGTTTTTTCCGCGTCGGTCATCATGCTTAAACGGATGGTAGGATAGAGGAGATAAAGGGCGAGCGCCAGAACAGCTAAAATAAATGTCAGTCGCGCCGTCGTATTCGTCTTCATTAAACCGTAAAACCTCCAAATGAGTTTAGTTTGTGATTGATAAAAATATTAATCCGGGGATCGGGTCGTTGGATTAACAAAAGAAGCCAAATTTAGAGGCGCGGTATTCTAAAGTCAAACAAAAAAGGCCGGACTTTATTCCCTGATTCATTTCGGAAACGACCGCTTACGACAATCGATATCCGCGGTTATCCTAATCCGAGCATCGATTGAAAGGTTGCTTCATCTATAACAGTAACACCTAATGCCTGTGCCTTGGCCAGCTTGCTTCCCGCTTTATCACCGGCCAACAGATAATCGGTTTTGGAAGAAACGCTGCCGCTCACTTTGCCGCCCTGCTCTTCGATCAGTTTTTGCGCCTGTGAACGCGTATAGGTGGGCAAGGTACCGGTTAATACAAACGTTTTGCCGTTTAGAACGCCACCCTTTGGCGCGGAAGGTTCGGCTTTGGGATCGACACCCGCGGCTTTCAGGCGTTGAATCATGTTTCGGTTATGGTCGTCCGCGAAAAAGGCAATGATGCTTGCCGCCATCTTAGCACCGATGCCCTCAAGAGCGGTAAGAGTCTCCTCGTCGGCATGGCTTAAGGCCTCCAGATCTGGAAAATGTTCCGCCAGCATACGTGCGGCGGTGATGCCCACGTATGGTATGCCCAAGGCAAAGATCAGGCGGAACAAGGGACGCTTTTTACTTTCTTCGATACCTTGTATGACATTGGCGGCGCTTTTTTCACCCATGCGCTCCAAGCCGGATATATCCTCCGCTTGCAGATTGTAAATATCGGCCACATCATTGATTTTTCCGGCATCCACCAGGGCTTCCACCAGGGCCAGGCCAAACCCGGCCATGTCCATTGCTTTGCGATCCACAAAATGCTCGATGCGCCGTATCACCTGTTCGCGGCAATTATAGTTTGGGCAACGTAAAGCCGCCTCTCCTTCCGGTTGAATCAATGTGGTGCCACAGGACGGACAATGTTCGGGCGCCCGGACAGGCTGACTGCCTTCCGGCCGCTTTTCCGTCAATACCTGCACAACCTTCGGGATGATATCCCCCCCTTTTTCTATTAAAACAGTATCCCTTACCCGGATATCCTTACGGCGGATTTCATCCATGTTATGCAATGTAGCCCGTGACACCCGGGTACCGGCCAGCCAAACCGGTTCCAGTTCGGCCACGGGGGTAACGATACCGGTACGCCCCACCTGCCAGGTGATGGCGTTAATGGTTGTTTCCGCCTGCATGGCCTGGAATTTATAGGCAATGGCCCAGCGCGGACTTTTGGCGGTTGCCCCCAGCATCTCCTGTTGATCCAACCGGTTGACTTTCACTACCACCCCGTCGATATCATAGTCCAGCGTGGCCCGTTTGGCCTCCCACTCCGCCACGTATTCCACAACCGTTTGAATATCCGGGCACAATTTATAATGCGGATTGACCGGAAATCCAAGGGCTTCCATCTTTTTTAAATTTTCATTATGCGTTTCCGCCAAAAACGAGGCGTCCCCATATAGACCATAACAAAACATGGACAATCCTCTTTTGGCTACTTCCCTCGGGTCCTGCATCTTCAGGGTACCGGCCGCCACATTACGGGGATTCATATACATGTCTTCCCCGGCGGCTTCTCTTTCCCTGTTGATACGATCGAATGCGGCGCGCGGTAAATAAACTTCACCGCGGACTTCCATTTCATGAGGCGCTTTTTCACTCTGAACACGCAGGGGGATGGCCCGGATCGTTCGTAAATTGGGGGTGATATCATCGCCCTGTGTTCCGTCGCCCCGTGTGGCGCCGCGGGTAAACAGACCGTCGGTATATAACAGGCTGATGGCCAGACCGTCTATTTTCAGTTCCGCCACATATTCCACCACGGCGTTTGGGGGCAGGCCTTCCCGGACACGGCGGTCAAAATCGCGGAATTCATTTTCGTTATAAGTATTGGCCAGGGAAAGCATGGGAAATCGATGACGCACGGTCGGGAAGTTTTTTGTCGGTTCACCCGATACGCGTTGCGTGGGCGAATCCGGCGGAACGGGCCATTCGGGATGACGTTTTTCCAGCGTCTCCAGTTCCTTCATCAGATTATCATATTCAAAATCACTGACTTCGGACACACCCTGAACGTAATAGCTGTAATCATAACGCCGAATAAGACGGCGCAATGTTTCCATCCGCTCCTTATCGCTCATGCCTTTCTCCCTGTGATGATAAAAGGAGAAAGTTAAAGCGCACGGCTGTTTCAAACAAAATAACCTGTGTAAAAAGTACGATATTTTTTTAAGGAAAAGTGGCAACGGGATGGTAAAGTTTTTAAACTTGCCATGATGCGTAATTTTAAAAGAAACATAATCATAAGCCTGTCGGGTATCTACCTGCTGGCCTGTACCAATCCCTTTACCACAAGGGAAAATCAGGTTGAAAAACCCGGCAGCGGCTCGGACAGCGGTATCTATCTGGAACCGACCCAGCCGGAAAATATTTTGATTAACCTTTCCCGGGCCATCGAACAAAAAAATATTTCAAAATATATGGAAAACTTCGCCGACCCGGCCAGGGGGGCCGAAATATCTTTTCGATTTGTTGGTGACGCGGCCTTTCAGGATCAACTAATCGGACGTTGGAACCTTACCGATGAAGAAACCTGGTTCCGCAATCTGGTTCTGCCGGAGGATAAACCTTCGCCGGTCATCCGTTTCAGCTATCCCGATTCCCTGCCGGTCTTCCAGCCCATCAACAGCCTGGCTTTTGAGGATTCCGTGGAAACCAACCTGTTTCGTTATCGGTTTACCGTGGAAACCACGGACAGCGTGGCGCAATATGAAGGATTTGCCCGCATGCGCCTGTTTCGCTCGCAACAATCGGCGCGTGAGGCATGGCTGATCTATTATTGGCAGGATATCGCCCTGCAGGATCAGGCGCAAAATTCCTGGACCGCTTTAAAAATCAGGAATCGGTAGATGAAATTTAAAGGAACTCTTTATATTTTCATTGTTATATTATCGGTCGCCTGTAATCCGTTTGCCCCGCGGCTCGACCAGAACGCCGGCATGCATACCGAAATATTAACCGACCAAAGCAGCCCGCAAGACGTGATGACCAATTTCGAGTATGCCTATAATTTCAAGGATTCGGTTGTTTACAGTGACCTGCTGGATAGCAGTTTTATTTTTGTTTCCAAGAATTACGCCACCACACCGGTGACGGATATCATCTGGGGGCGTGATACGGATATACGCACCACGGTACGTCTTTTTCGACATTTTCAGACAATTCGCTTAAATTGGGGCGGCACCATAAGGGAAATATACCTTACCGAAGACAGTTCCCTGGTGGAAATGAAGCAGATATTTCAACTCACTTTTGACGGCGGACGGGAAATTCCGACGTTAAACGGCGAGGCATTATTCATTTTAAAGGAAAAATCCGGCGGCATCTGGAAAATTGTGCGCTGGGAAGATTTATCAACATTTTAAACGGAGGCCAAATGCAGCGTATCGCTTTTGATGTGGACCCTATTGCCATTATCCGTAATACCCTGGGCGGCAACGAACCGGACCCGGTCAACGCTACTTTACTGGCGGAAATAGGCGGCGCCGAATCCATCGTATGTTATTTCCGGGATGATGAAAAAACAGTAACGGCGCGGGATGTGCGTTTGTTAAACGAACTGGTCAAAACCCATTTCAATGTACGCGTAAACCTGACCGAGGAACGCATACGCGCATTAATTGCCATGAAAGTGCCCATGGTCACCTTTGTGGCCCCGGGCGATGTGCATACATTGAAACCCGAAACCCTTTCCCTGGCTAATTATGTCCCCACCCTGCAAAATTACATTGCCGAATTACGTTCCAACGGCATACTCACTTCCGCCCTGATAGCCCCGGAACTTTCCGAAGTAAAAGCCGCCTCCAAGCTGGAGTTAGATTACATCGAGATTGATGCCTCCGTGTTGGATGAAGCGGAAGATATGGCCAGTGAAATCGATTTTCTTGACAAGCTGAACGGACTGTTGCTGGCGGCCGGCAAGTTGGGTTTGGGCATTAATATTTCCGGCGGCATAGGCTATGACAATCTGCGCGATATCGCCGCACTGGAGTACATCGAGGATATTGTTGTAGCCGAGCCCGTTGTGCACAAATCCCTCTATATCGGCATGGAACACGCCATCCGCGACCTGCAATCCATGCTTTAGGAGCGCCATGCGTCTTTTACTCTTTTTGATTCCATTCCTGGTAGCCTCACTTCCGGCAAGGGAAATTATTTTCCCCATTTTACCGGCCCGTATCAGCACGACGGATACGAATGACATTGCCGTACACCGGCAACTTAACGTAAAGCCCGCCAACGGCGAAACGCTGCCCCTCCCTTTCATCGCCTTGGGGAGCGACACGCTCATTGCCCGGGGTGAGACCCGTTTGGAGGCGCGTCATACCGAAGATTATCTCTTATACATGGATGGCATTCCGGGCAGCGCAACGGTTTTTATAAATCAGCAACGTGTTTTCCAAACATCTCTGGACTGGCTGCCGGTGCGGCACAAAATTCCACCGGGCATTTTAAAAACAGGGCCCAATCGGTGGCGTGTGGTGTTCCACGCCCGTTCGGCATGGCCTCCCGTTTTTAATCATCTTTTTGCTGCTCCCTTTTTCAATGGTCTGGCGGGTTCGATCCGGCTCATCAAAATTCCGCATAAACGGATAAGTAATTTTTCTTACACGATCACGCGCATGGAAAACAAAGCGCATGTGCGGCTGCGTTTCCGGGTAACACCGGATTTCCGCATTAAGGAGGGCCATGCTCTGGAAGTTGATGTACGCAATGATCAGGGGCAAAGCCTTTATAAAAACCGGCGCCCCTTGTTGCCTGACGCCGGGACATACTCGGAAGAGATCACTCTGCCAACCGGAGCGCTGTGGGAACCGGCACATCCCGTACATCTGACGATTTCCTTTCGTTTAAAACGATTTTTACAAACCCTCGGCAGGGAAGATATAACCGTCGGTTTCCGCACCGCTCGTGTCACCGATTCCGCTTTTTTTCTGAATGGGCAACGTTTTCGATTTAAGGGCATCAATCTCTATTTTAACCCCATGGATATGAGCGGTCGCACACGAAACGATTATTATGGTGCTGTCCTAAAAAAGGTGCGGCAAGCCGGCTATAATGCCGTGCGCTTTCCGGGATATGTGCCGCCGGAATCGGTTTTCACATTGGCCGACAGCCTGGGCCTGTTGTTGTTACCCGAACTCCCCGTCAGCCGCTTTCCGGCCGATTGGATCAATAACGAAACCTTTTTAAACGCCACGCGCGCCGCATTGCAACAACTGATGCCATCGCTTGGCAGGCACCCGTCCTTTTTTGCATTGGGACTGGGTAATGAACTGGATGCCGACGCGCCGGTCAATCAACGTTATTTCCTAATCAGTAATGATCTGGCCATGCGTATCGCTCCGCTGCTTACCTACATTGCCCCGTTGAAAGCGGGACATGGCCGGAACACCGGCGTCGATTTTATGCTATACGCACCTTACCGGCCCTTCACGGAATGGGACACTCTTACCGGATCCAGCCTGCCGGCTCATGCGGGACGTTTTATCAGACGACACGCCTCTGAAAATTATGCGGCCTTTGCCCTGGATAAAAGCCGGCGATTGTCACAGTGGGCGCAAAATGATCCGTCCGCACGTACCCGGGGCTATTTCAGCGATGCGTTTAACGATATGCCCGTACGATATTCCGGCACGATTCAGGATACCTCCGATGCGCCCTATCCCGTGGAAGCGGTGGGCTTTCTCAGCGCAATACCCGAAGAACAAATGACGAGTCTTAACATAAAAGACAGTCTGGCAACCTTATCCCTGCCCCCGAACAACGTTCCCATATCGACACATAACTTTTTCGCCATTGTCATATTTGTCTGGACTTTGATTTTTCTCTTTTTCTTTCGACGCTATCCCAATTTCAGGGAAAATTTTAAACGAGCCATGCGGCGCAGTTACGGTTTTTTTGTGGATATGCGTGAATGGCGCATCATACCTGTTTTCAACACCCTAATGATCGGCATAAACTCCGCATTTGTTTTAGGTGTTTTCTGCGCGTCTCTGTTATATTATGCCGGCCGTACTCTTTTTTTTCATGAATGGCTGGCCATATTCACACCCGATCCGGTTGTGTACGGGCACATTTTAAGACTACTCAACAATAAGGGTTGGCTGGTTACCGCCGCTGTGCCGCTTTTTTTGCTTTATCCATTGATGTTGGCGGTTTTAATCAAATTATGGGCCATCCTCAAAAAACGCTATATCCGCTTCCGACAGGCCGTGGCCATCGGTACATGGTCCGGCGCACCTCTGGCCTTTATGATGCCCTTAAGCATGATCACCTACCATGCTCTGGTATATCAAACATACGTGTGGGCGGCGCTCACCCTGGCGGCTTTGTTTATCATCTGGAGTCATTACCGGTTGATAAACGGCATCCGCGTTTTACTCGTCATTCGCTTTGGCGCTGTTTTTATGATCCTTCTCTTGAGTTATATCGTGACGATGCTTATCTTTTTTGCCCTTTTCAATCCACAACCCCATTGGTTTGAACAACTCCAGACACTTATTAACTCACGGACATTGTATTAAAACACTATGTATCTTTCACAATTAAACATACATGGATTCAAATCCTTCGCGAATAAAATTAAACTGGACTTTGATTCCGGTCTGACGGCCATAATCGGCCCCAATGGCTCCGGCAAATCCAACATTGTCGATGCCATACGCTGGGTTTTGGGCGAACAACGCGCCAGTAGTCTGCGAAGCGACAAAATGGAAAGTGTCATCTTCAACGGCACAAAATCCCGTAAACCCATGGGCATGGCCGAGGTATCGCTGACTATCCAGAATAACCGCAATGTACTGGATTCCGAATACAGCGAGGTGGTGATTTCACGCCGTCTGTACCGTTCCGGCGAAAGCCAATACCTGATTAATAAAGTACCGGTGCGCCTTAAGGACGTGATCAACCTATTTATGGATACAGGGATGGGCGCCAATTCCTACTCCGTTATTGAGCTGAAAATGGTGGAAAGCATCCTTTCCGAAAATAAGCAGGAGCGTCGTGTTTTATTCGAAGAAGCCGCCGGTGTGGTTAAGTACAAAACACGCCGGAAATCGGCATTGCGCAAACTGGACGCCACACGCGTGGATTTGGACCGGATCAATGATATCATACTGGAAGTGGAGAAAAACGTCGCCTCCCTGAATCGCCAGGTGGGCAAGGCACGCCGCTATCTGGAGTACACCGAAAAACTGAAAAAGCTGGAAATCGATCTCGCGGTCTATCGTTATCACAACTTACGCGACCGGATTGCGCCGCTGGAAAAGGAGCTGTCTATCCTGAGCCGCGAAAAGGAAGAAAGCTCACATCAAATTACCATAGAAGAAGCCCTGTTGGAAGATTATAACAGGCAAAGCATCGCTCTGGAACAGGAGTTGAAAAGTGTCCGTGGGCGTATTTATGAACTGGACACAAAAATCAACACCATCAACCGTGAAAACGCCGTGGCTGAAACGCGCATCACGGAAATGGCTAAAAACAGGGAGCGGTATCATTCCGAAATTGATGAATACAATCGAAAAATCGAAACCTGGCGGAATAACATCGAAGAGATGACCACCGAGCTGGACACGTTAAAGGAAAATCAGGCCGCTTTACAAACCGAATTCAATCTGGTGGCGGAAGAACGCCGCGCCATGCAAAAACAAATTGAAGCGGAAAAAGCGCATATCGACCGGCTAAACCGCGCCTATCGTGAAAAATTCCAGGCATTAAGCAATAAAAAAGAAGCCATCGACAAAAAAAACTATCAACTGGAATTCAACAAAGAGCAGATCGAAAAAGTCGAAATCGAACGTGAACGTCTTAAAAAAGAATTGGACGCCATCACCCTTCAGATCGACGCATTTACCGGGCAATCGGAAGATATCGAAGAAAAACAATCGGCCCTGGCACGGGAAATGGATCGCTTACGGCAACAGGATAAGGAATGGGTGGCCCAACTCGAAGAACTGCGCAATCGTTACAACGAAGCGCTCTCCGATTTTGAGAAAGTGAAAAGTCGGCAATCTTTTTATGAAAACGTCATCAGCAAATACGAAGGTCACGCGCAAAGCACGCAATATGTGATGACCCATCGTCGGGAGTTTCCCGGCGTACACGGCCCTTTGGCGGAACTTATCCAGGCCGGGGATGCTTATGCGGCTCTCAGTGAACAGGCTCTGGGCGAGGCTCTCAATTACATTGTGGTGGATACGGTGGAAGTGGCGGAAAAACTGATTCAAACGGTCAGGGAACAGAATAAGGGGCGCATCACCTGTATTCCGCTGGATCGGATCAATACCATACGGGCACCGGAACTGCCCGCGCATGGCAACCGACTGGTGGACCATCTGGAATTCGACGACGCGTATCGGAACCTGTTGCATATCTTGCTTGGCGATGTGTTGATAGTGGAAAATTTACCGGAAGCCATCCGCGCCTCAGCGGAAACGGCGGCCTACCGCTATATCAGCAGGGACGGACATACCGTGCGTTTTGGGCGGGAAATCAGCGGCGGCAGTTCCAAAAACGAAGCACATATTCTGAGTCGTAAAAACAAACTAAAGGAACTGCGCACCCAGGCCATGGCTCTGGAAAAACGCTTATTGGGTCTTTCCGGGGAAATGGATAAAAAAAGCGAAGCTCTGGCGGAGATACGTGACCGTCTGGAAATAGCCGGCAAGGAATTGGAAGAGATACGTACCCGTTATTATCAACAGAACAACGAAGCGCGTCAGGCACAATACCGGCGCGACCAGATGCGTCGGCAATGGGAAGCATCCGCCACTCAGATTCAACGATTAACGGAACAAAACGAACGACTGAAAAAAGAAGCCGATGACATTCAACTCAACCTGCGGGAAGAACAAGACGCCCTGAACGAACTTGAAAAAGAAAGTATCCGACGCACCAACGACTTTGACGCCGTGAACGATACCTTCCAACAGTTGTTGGACACGTATCAGAACACCCAGTTGCGCCTGAGCAACGCCAACAATCAGGTGCATAACCGCGAAAATGACATCCGCCGTTCCCGTCAATCCGTTGATGAGGCGCGGAAAGCCATCGAACGGCTGGAAAAAGCCATCCGCGATGTGGGCACGCATAGCGAACAATTGAAAACCGATATCGAATCCCGTATGGCGCAACGCAACGTGCTATGGGAAGAACGGGATACGTTGGATAAAAAACGCGAAGAACTGGAACTCGGTTATAATGAGCTCAAGGATAAACGCCGGGAACTGGAAAACGAGATCCGGGAATACCGCCGCAAACACGATTCTTCCCTGGAAAAATCCAAAAATCTTGAAGTGAAGATCAACGAATACAATTATAAAACGGAAAGCATCCGCCAGACCATCAATGAAACATACAGCGTGGACATAGATGCCCATATCCCCAGCGAACATCTTGAAGAAGATGAAACCGAACAGGAAATTCAGTCGTTGAAAAACCGGATTAAACACCTGGGACCGGTTAATCCTCTCGCGGTAAGCGAATATGAAAAAGAAAACGAACGGCTCACTTTTTTAAGTAAGCAACGTGACGATCTGGAGCGCGCGGAAGCCTCCCTGGTGGAAACCATCGACAAAATAAACACAACCGCCCGGGAAAAATTCGTGACTACTTTTGATGCGATCAAAGGCCATTTCGAGCGTGTTTTCTCGTCCTTTTTCCCCAATGGCAAGGGAACCATTCGGCTGGATGAGAGCAAAGACCCGCTGGAAGCCGATATCGACATCGAAGTAACGGCCAAGGGACGCCATCTGCAAACCCTGTCGCTGTTATCCGGCGGGGAGAAGACCCTGACGGCCATTTCCTTGCTCTTTTCCATTTATCTGGTCAAACCCAGTCCGTTTTGTATATTGGATGAGGTGGATGCTCCGCTGGATGATGTAAACATTAAACGCTTTACTGACGCCCTTCAGCAGTTTACCGACACCACCCAGTTTTTAGTTGTCACCCATAATAAACGCACCATGGAAGCCGCCAAAAACATGTATGGCGTCACTATGGAAGAAGAAGGAGTTTCAAAAATTGTATCGGTCGCTTTTCAGTAAATGCGTGCTGACCCTGTTCTTATTGAGTCCGTTGTTAAGCGCGCAAACAAGTTTTTTACCCATCAGCGCGGACTATGCTTATTTTAAAAACGATTCGGCAACTGCCTATGTGGAATTTTACATATCCTTTTACCAGGGCAATTTGCAATACCGGCAACATCAGGATAGTCTTTATGCCCAATACCGCACCCGGCTGTTGGTATTGCATAAGCAGGACACGGTTTTTCAGTCCGCGCATCTTTATAAAAATCTGGCAAGCGATACATCCCGGCTGAATTTATTCAATCAGTTTAACGATGTTTTCCATGCCCTGCTCCCACCCGGCACTTACACCGCCCGTTTGCAACTGGAAGACCTGTTGGCCCACCGTACCGGCGAATATGAACTAACCGTTTTTGTACCGGCGTTTGGCAGGGAACTGGCCATTTCCGGTATCCAACTGGCGGGTTCCATCCAAAAAAGCCCGCAGGCGCAGGGTCTGTTTTACAAAAACGGCATGACGGTTATCCCCAACGCCCATAACCGCTTCGATGTGTTGCATCCCATGCTCTATTATTATGTGGAACTCTATAATCTGGATCGGTTCAACTCGTATCATGTCAGCTATTATGTCACCAATCTAAAGGGCGATACAATTAAGCAGGGTCCCCCACGCCAGCGTGCCGTTAAAAGCGGTGATCAGGTGGAAGTCGGCGGATTCAATGCCATGGGCCTGCCGGCCGGTGTGTATAATTTGAATATTGCGGTTTCGGGTGATGCGCCCCGTGCCAATACGCGCATCAGCAAGCGGTTTGCCGTGGTCAAGCTGCGGCGTAAACCCGCCGCGTCAAAGGGTAGCAGCCTCCCGGAAATGGATGAAGCCTTTGTGGGCATGAGTCGCGACGATCTGGAAAAGGAATTTGACCAGGCCCGATATTACGCCAGTCGGGAAGAACAAAAAGTATTTGATGAACTGGACAACGCCGATGCCATGCGCACCTTTTTAACCCGTTTCTGGCAACGACAGGATAAAAGCCGTCATCAGGATGCGGGTAATAGTCGTGCACTTTTTTTACGCCGGCTGGAAGAGGCCAACGCCCGTTTTTCACGCAGCGGTCAGCAAGGCTGGAAAACCGATCGCGGCCGGGTTTTGATTTTATACGGCGAGCCCGATGAAATTGAACGCCATCCCAGTACTTCCGGCGTTAAGCCCTATGAAATATGGAAATACAATCAAATTCAGGGCGGTGTTATTTTTGTTTTTGTCGATAAAAACGGTTTCGGACGATATTACCTTATCCATTCCACCCATCGCAAGGAACTGCAAAATCCCTATTGGGAAAAGGAAGTGGGCATAGACGGCGGCGGATTTTATCGCTGATGCCCGTATAATTTTTGAAAGGTCGCATCGCACGGGATGTGGCCTTTTTTTATTTGTATAATAATGAAATCATTCTTTCACTATTTTTTTAGAGGATATCCAACCTGATACAAAATAATAAGACATAATATTGAATCATTCCTTTCCCGTCAGGAGATTATTTTAAACACGCCATGCAAACCATCCGAAGGGATATTTTGTCAACCCAATGATTACCCAAATAAAGGATGGTGCCATGTTCCGGAGTTATGTCTGATCGGTTTTTATGACTTTTATTCTCTTTTACCCGCTACTTATTACCGCGCAAACAACTTATACTCCGGCATTCGGTTCCGGTGACTGGAAGCAGTCATCCACCTGGAACCCAACGGGCATTCCCGGTGCGCGGGACACTGTTATAATAAACAGCGGTGAAATCACCATCAACACGGGCGATACCGCCTCGGTGGGGGCCTTACTTTTCTCCGGACTTGCCGTTATCAACAACAACGGCCTACTCTACATTCATAAAAACTTTCAATGGCAGGGTGGTAAAATTTATGGTTCGGGTAGAATTGTCATAGAGGATTCCGCCATGGTTTTAATAGAAGGCCGCGATGAAAAAGGCTTTGCCGGGACAATGGAAAACAACGGAACGTTTATCGTACGCGAAGGATCGATCGGGTTTTACGAGAATTCCACCTTTTTTATCAATCGTCACGTTCTGGAGTTGTATAACAACGGCACGATCGGAGGATTTCAGTGGGGAGAAATGCAAAATGAAGGCGTTTTAATAAAACGGGACAGTTTAAACGCCACGACGCCCTCCACCACCCATCTGGAAACCATATTTACGAATATGGGGCGTATCAATATCATAAACGGCACACTGGACCTTGCCTTGCACAGTACCATCCGGGATAGTGTTTATATTTCTTCCGGAGCAACATTGTCGGCTTCTTACGGAACCCACATCATAGACAATCCGGTTCTTAGTGGCGCGGGAACATTTTCCACGCAAGGGGGGATTTTCCGGGTGAATGGCACACCATTACGATTTGCAGACAGCATGATTGTCCAACTGGAAAATGACGGCCAACTGGTGGGCAACGCCGATATTTCCATTGCCGGAACACTTAAATGGCACGGCGGTGTATTGAGTGACAGCGCTACGGTAACCCTGCTGAAAAACGCCCATTGTGAAATCGACAGTTCCGAAATCAAATGGATTTTAGGTACTGTAAACAATGTAACAGAAATTGAGTGGAAAAAAGGCAGTGTCAATTTTGGTTTTGACGGTGTGTTTCGAAACTTCGGCACGATTCATTTAATGGCCGGTGCATATGATACATGGGGAAACAATGCGGGTTGGTTTTATAACGCGGGGACACTTCATCAGGCGGGCGGCCACCAAAATCTTTTCTCGCCTGTTACATTGGAAAATGCCGGTAAAATCCTTATCGACCACAACGGCGTACTGACCTGTCAGGCAGGATTATACAATGACTCCACGGGTTGGATTCAGGGGGCCGGGGTTTTGGAAATTTATGACTATTTTCAGCAAAACGACGGGCATATCGCACCGGACGGACCGCCCGATACGTTAACCGTAACGGGCCGGTTTCCCCTATCGGCTCATAGCGTGTTCAATGTGGATATCGGCGGTTATTTTGCGGGTGAAGACCATGACCTGCTTCAAATTGATGGTTCTGCGGAATTGGCCGGCACCATGCGTGTAGCCTTTACAGCGCCGTTTGTTCCACAGGAGGGCGACAGCTTTGTGGTCATGACTTATCAAAGTACAACGGGTCAGTTTGATACACTTGTATGTGCCGACAGCTTTTTATGTCACATCGCTTATCGTCCCGACCGTGCGGTGCTTTATGTGGACGGCCAAATTACCGGCATACGGGAAGCACCACCGGTTGCTTTACCCACACACATTCGGCTTTATCCCAATTATCCCAATCCGTTTAATCCGGCCACCACTCTGCGTTATGACCTGCCCCGACGCCAACGGGTGCGCATCGACATATTTAATACCGCCGGGCAACGGGTCCGCCTGCTGGTAAACCGTGTCCATGAGCCCGGTCGTCATGAAATAAGCTGGGACGGCCGCAACGACGCGCAACGTATGTTGCCGTCCGGAATTTATTACTACCGTTTCCGGGCCGGTACATCCGTATATAACGGCAGGATGATGCTTTTAAAATAGTCCTGTTCGCTTATAACAACTTTTGCAGCAGATCGAGGGCGTTTTCCGCGGCGAAAACGCCCTCTTCTATAATTTCATCCATCTTATCAATGGCCGCCCAACTGTACTTTTTTACATTGGGGCTGATCAACACGTCCACACCGGCCAGACGTTCCTGCGTCAAATGCCAGGTGACAATATCCTCGGCGCGATAAATAATTTTAAGGCCGTTGTCCAGATCATCCACATCATGGATATCCTTGGACACATCCACCGCCACAACATATTGCGCGCCCTGGCCTTTCACCACCTGTACGGGTATGGTATCCGTGGCGCCGCCGTCTATCAACAACAGGTCTTTAATTTTAACCGGCGGAAAGATACCCGGAATGGAGGCGGAGGCGATCACCGCTTCTTTTAACGGGCCTTCGTCCAACACAATTTCTCTTCCGGAAATCAGGTCCGTGGCAATGGTGGCAAAGCGCACATCCAGGTCTTTGATCGCGGCATCGGGAAAATCCTTAAAAATTTTATTGACGTCTTCCGTTGTGTAAATCGCCTGTTGATTCAGTGTTTTAAGCATGGAAAAATAGCGTCGTATGCTATTAATATAGTCGAACAGTTGTTCGGTCATGCTTTTGTGTTCAATGGATGTAAATATTTCCAGATCGAGATCGTCAATAGCCTCGGAAGATAACATCTTTCGGAGGAAGGATTCGGTTTTTTCCGCGGATTGGAAATAGGCATACAGTCCGCCGATAATTGCGCCGATGCTGCATCCGGTAATAACATCCACGGGAATGTTTTCCCGCTCAAAAACCCGTAAAATGCCTATATGCGCGAGACCACGCGCGCCCCCGCCACCCAGAGCCAGACCGATCTTTTTCATTTTACGCCCCTTTTTTAAATAACCTGCTTTTGTATATGCGACATCTGTCCGCGCTTCAGCTCCGTTTTCTCGCTGCGTCCGGCCTTAAATAAGGCCTTGAACGCAGCTTCAGCCTGATTGTAATCGATTCGCGAATCGCAGGTAAACAGGTCCAGTGCCGCATAGCGATATTCCGGCCAGGTATGAATGGTCAGATGACTTTCCGCCAGGACAATCACACCGCTCACCCCAATCGGCTCAAAGCGATGAAAAACGCTTTGTACCGCCGTGGCACCGATAGCCAGTATCACCTGTTGCAACCCGTTTTCAATTTTTGCCGGGTCATTCAAAAAATCATTGGCACAATCGTACAATTCCAGTAGCAAATGCCGTCCTAAAATGGGCGAATGCATTACCGGCCGCTTCCCAATTGTTTTTTCATGGCTTCCAGTTTTGCGGCCACTTCGGTGGAAGCGCTGCCGGCACCCAATTGTTCAAATTCCTTTTCCAGGCTGTCCCCACTAACATCCACCGCCATTTCTTCCGCGGCTTCGGCTTCAAAAGAGGCGCGTTCGGCTTTGGCTTTCATGCGCGCCATTAAATCGTCTGCGCTGCGATCGTTCAACATTTTGGCCTTGGCCTGATAAATCTGTTTTTTGACTTCGGCGGTTTTAGCCTGGGCGATTATAAAGTCCTTATTACGTTTGAATTCAGCCAATTCATCTTCCATTTTGACGATTTCCAGCTTCAGTTTGTCCACGCTTGCCTTTTGGGACTGCCAGGTTTGCTGTAATTGAGTCGCTTTTTGTTCATGTTCCGTGGCGCGGGTCAGCGCACGGGCCGCCAGGTCTTCCCGGCCGCTTTGCAGGGCCTGCCGGGCCTTGGTTTCCCAGGTTTCCTTTTCGTTTTGTTCCTTAAGCAACAAGGCACGGGTTTGCCTTTCGGTAGCAATCACACCCATCACAGCTTTTTTGGCTTCGCTGATCTGCTTCGCCTTGTCTTTGATGGCCTGCTCCAACATCAATTCCGGTTTTTCCAGACTATCCACAATTTGATTGGCTTTGGCTTCACCCACTTTAAACAGGCGGCTGAAAATACTCATGTTTTTCTCCTTTATGATAAATTTGTGCTTGTTTGTTCGGCGCCCCATTTTTCCAGATGTTTAATCAGCGTTTGCATGTCCGTGGGCAGTTCGGCCTCAAAACGCATGGAATGCCCGCTTATGGGATCATCAAACGCCAGGACGTTACAATGCAGGGAAAGACGGTTTAACAAAGGCCTTGGCGTCGTATCGGGTTTAAATTTATACCCCCGCTTGATCATGGACAGGTCCACGGCTGTTGTCTTCATATAAAGCGGGTCCACGGCCAACCCCAGCCCCACCGCACGCAAATGCACCCGTATCTGATGCTGTCGTCCGGTAAGGGGGCGCGCCTGAACCGTTGCAAAACGGCGGTATTGCTTCAGCACCCGATAACGGGTTTCGGATGGTTTACCTTCCAGGGTATCCACGCGTGTGACACCCCTCGATGAGACGCGTAACGGTAGGGTCACACAACCCTCCGGGGCGTCGGCACGGCCCTGGCAGATCGCCAGATACTCTTTATGCATCGCCTGTTCGGCAAAAAGACGGCTGTAAACTTTATGGGCACCGGCTGTTTTAGCCATCAGCACCACTCCGCTGGTGTCTTTATCGATGCGGTGTACCACCCACACAGCCTGCTCCTGACGCCCCGATCGTGTCTGTAAAAGGTGGTTCAGGGCCACGGCTCCGGCGTTAAATCGTTCCGGGATAACCGGCACGCCCGCCGATTTATCCACAACGACCAAAGATTCATTCTCAAACAGTATCCGATACGGCGCGTGTTGTTTACGACCCATTTTTATCCGTTCAACAGGGGTTGCAGCAACGCTTCCGCGCGATCAACAGCCAGTTCCAGGGCATCAAAGACCGCCAACAATTCCTGATCGCTCAAGTCATCGGTTTCCCGGCTTTCCACCAAAACCAGACGCGGGTCTTCCGGATGGCTGTTATTGATGCCAAAGCTTACGGGCAGCACTTCTGTGTTTAAATCGAGTAATTTAAAATAGAGGTCCTGATCGGCAATGGCGCTGATGTTGCCCAGATCCACTTCAAAGTACAGGCTGTCGCCGTTAAAACTGACATAAACCGGTAGTTCCTCATGGCGGCGTACCCGTAAAATATTTTCCGCGAGTTGCTCTGTTTCAAATTCATTCATTTCAAGAAATGTCACCAAGTCGGTTTCTTTACGTGTGGCAATAGTTACGTTCATTGTCGCTCCTTTTTTTAAACTTTTCAGGTCATTTTTTCACTAGTTAAAGATTCATACTCATTACGGCCCGGGGCTAATATAATCAGGTCATCATCTTGATGGATCTCCTGAGATGGATCGGGATTCAGCAGCGTTTGTTTCCCGCGTTTCAGCCCCACAAGGGTAATCGGACGTCCGGATTCCAATGCTTTACGGCATAATGCACCGTATCGCCCGGCCCCCAGTTTATTGGGAACGATGTAAAACTGACTGCCACGGGCATTGCTTAATATTTCATGAAAAACCGAATTTAAACCGGGAAATAAAAATTCCTGGGCTATCAGAGCATCCATAATTCCATCGGCGCTGACAATACCGTCTGCGCCCGAACGGCGCATCATGGCCATGTTCTCCTGACTAACCAGTTCCACCACCACGCGCAGGTCTTTTTTCATCTCTTTTTCCATTATATGCACCTGTGTGGCAATGGCAAACGACAAGGTATCCGAAGCCGGATCGGCCGGGTCCTGCGCCAGAACAAAGACTCCACGGGCCTGACGCACAGCCGCTTTGTCCAAAATCTCTTCCCGCGCCGGATGACCGCGCACAAAGCGTACATTTTGCTCCGTCAACGATTCCGGCAAAGTTTCCGGCTTTTGAGCAACCAGGATCAGACCCGCATCGGAAAATTCCCGGCTGCGCCGTAGTTCCTCGATCACACGCAATACCTTTTGTTCACCGGGATAATTACAGATAATCAGATGATTGTTCATTTTAATCCTCAATAATCCTTTCTTTTTGCGGGAACCGTAATCCAAAATCATTTCGGCCACCGTCCCCACCAGATAACCGAGAATGCCGATACCAAGCAACATACACGGGTAGGAAATCAGAAAACGACCGATCCAGGTTTGAGCGTATATATCGCCGTACCCCACGGTGGTCATGGTGACCATTGCCCACCAGATGGCATCTGTCAGGGATAATCCCTGCTGGACATCGCGCTCGGCAAAATAAAAAGCCACGCCGAAGATGATGTTCAACATCAGCGTTAAGCTGAGGACACGCAGCAGATTATTCCTTCCGCCATGGTGGAACAGTTTTCGAAACAGTCTGAATAACAGCGTCATGGCTAATCAGTTAATCCAGTTCTTACTTTTATATTTCGGATCAAGATATTTACGATAATGCGTGCTGTCGTATTCCGGCAGATCAACGCTTTCTACCACATATTCCGCATCACTGTCCGCATCATGGGCGGGTGGCGCGGGGTGATAGGCGTCACCCAGCAATTCCAACATGATTTCCGTGCCCTGCACAATAATATCCTCGATCACATCGCGGGCATCCACGCGGCCCTGTTCATCCTCGTAACCCAGTTCCCGCCAATGGATGGCCGTATCACATATTTCCAGAATTTCGTCCCATACGGAGCCAAGCAGCAAGTCGAATTGCCAGCCGCTTTCATTGCGTCCAAATCGCCCTTCGTTGATAAAACTCATAAAAACGATTTCCACGGGGTCCATCTTTTTATATTCCGCCACGGCGATACGTAAATCATCCCAACGATCTTCATTTAGAAAGGCACGGAACGCGTCGTCATCTTCAAATTCATTCCAATAGGAAAAAGCAAATTCTCCTTCCTGCAAGTCCACCGCGCAGTAAATATCGAACATGGTCAGATATTCGCTATAACGGGCCATAAAGTTTTTAAGCGTTAGGCGCCCCTTTTCCGTGGGGATGTAAATGGAATCCTTGAAAATGCTTATCCATTCTTCCGCCATCATCCAGGCCAGAATCTCTTCCAGGTCCTGATCGTTGCCTTCCAGGAAAATAGGCGGCGTGTAAGGCGTGTTGATCATGTATTCCAACAGATAAAGCCCGGCAAACCGTTTACGTTGTTCCGATGATAGTTGGTATTTATTCATATGTATCCTGAAATTAAATCAAAAAGACGGGAATCATCAACAAGGCAATGACCACGGCAATACTGCCTTCCACCAACGCGGCGCCCCAGTTACCATCCTGCGCGATTTCCTCATCCAGCAAGGCGCCGGGCAGCACCCATTTATCGCTTAAATATCGACTGACGGCCAGCACAAACCAACTGATGACAAGCCAGACAAAAAAGCCCGGAATGGAATCGTAATGATGCAGATAACCCGCCAGCAAGATACCCACCGCCAATAAACTCAGCCCGAAAGAGACTCCGGCGGCCGCGTTGTCACGTTCGATTTCGGCATGCACATCAAAACGGGTTTGCCATTGAAAGATATAAGCGTAGAGAATAAATCCGGCCTGTCCGATCAGAAAATAGAGCACGGAAAGAGCGATATCCATGCCCCATCCGTTGGATTCTCCGGAAATGGCGGCCTGTACAATAAGCGCGGAACCGAGGTAGCCGCCCCACAATACCGCGCCCACGCCAATATTGCGATCATCCGTCAACTCCTTAATAACACTGAATTTACGCAGGATAAACGTGTCATTGATCAACCGGGCGATATTTAGTAGCGCGACTCCGATCACGCCCCAAATCAGCGTATCCAGCAAATCTTTAATTAAATCCACATGCGCGGGAGTCTGTCCGTTGCCAACGCCACCGCTTTGAAGAACGCCCAGCAGAACAAGTAACACACCGGCCATATAGCCGCCAAAGGATACGGCCACGGCTTTATTATCCCGCGACGTCAATTGATCGTTAAGACTAAAAGGCGTTAACATGTCATACATTAGCCTGGCGAAATAGAGAATAAGAAAGACAACGACAAAATAGACCGCACCTTCAAATTGAACCAGCCAGGCAACCGGCTCCGTGTCGAACAATACGTTTATGAACTTTTCCATTATGAACCTCTTGTTTATTTACCGGAACGAAAACCGCCACTACGGGACGAGGCGCCGCGACGCACGGAGGAGGAACGTCCAAAACCGCCGCTGCGCCGGGTTTGACGGGTACGTGCCTGAAAACTTTTTTGCGATTTTGTGGGATTTTTTAAGGGCGCACGTACATGGCTCGCGGTTTTACCCGCTTTAGGCGATGTTACCGGACTTTTAACGGACTCCGT
Organism: Calditrichota bacterium; assembly: GCA_003696775.1. Classification (GTDB taxonomy): domain Bacteria; phylum Calditrichota; class Calditrichia; order Calditrichales; family J004; genus J004. The sequence goes on along the minus strand of RFFS01000125.1, from coordinate 8,139 downwards.
ACGACTAAACCGAAAACCGGCACTTTTACTGTATTGGGAAACCCGGTGACGGTATCGGTTATAATCCGCGGTACGCCAGGGTTGATAATAGCCCGGATAATAGCCATAATTCCATGGCGACATATAAAAACGATGCGGACTGAACAGATAGCTCATAATGAGAAAGTCGGTTAACCCGAAACTGGAATGATAATACTGACGGGTACCGTAAATTTGTTCGTTACCCTGAATTTCCACATTTGCCTTATCACCGCTTTTTTCCACTTCGATGGTAGCGATCTCCTGCTCCTCGCCCCTGGCCGGTTCCGTGGACAAAGCAAAACCGCGTATATTTCCGTTGCCGTATTCCGTCACCTTAATATAGTCCACTTGTCCGTCGCCGTTTAATTCCAGATTATTAACACCCTCTTTGGGATCGTTCAGCAATTTTTCCAGTGTCTCGGCATCCTTAGCCTTTTTCAGCAAAGCGCCAACCGCTCTTAGGTCCAACCCCTCACTGGCCGGCGTAAGGGTTTGCACGGTCACATCATACACATCCCCGTTTTGAACGCTCTCCTCAGGGCCTCTGCAAAAGGACCAGATGACCATAAAGAAAAAGAACAGGGCCAGATATTTAAACACATTTTCCTTCAAAATACACCTCGGTGGTTGATGGGTTTATTCATTTTGCCATGCCATCTGATAATAACGATAAATTATATTCGTACCAAGCGCATTCACTTCGATGGTCTCATCGGGCAGAATACCTTTAGGGAAAATCAGATTGCTTTTGAGTGTTGCCGCGGTCAGATAATGCGTCGGGACGGTCAGAGTATCGACGTTGTTTATTCGTTGGCGCAAGTTTGAAGGCGAATAAACATCGTTGCGCCCGGCAATCCACCAGCCCCACTCCCCAAAGCTGGGCACATTGTCCTTTAACGGCAACGTGCTTAAACCGGCGGCACGCATGGTTTTCCCTATGCATAAAAATACCTCACGGGCGTGGTAAGGGGATGTGGATTGTTGGATCATCAGGCCGTTCCGGCTTAATTTTTTACGTACATGCTCGTAGAAGGTACGGGAATAAAGGTGCGAAAGTTCCGGCGCGTTGGGATCGGGAAAATCAATGATGATCACATCGTAGGTACCGGAAATGCGCTCCAGAAACCGCGCCGCGTCCATATTTATCACATGCACCGTGGCCACGGAATCAGCCCCGCCGCGCCACAGGATGTTTCGGTTGCGGCTGTAAACCGTATAAGGCGCTCCCGGTTGCACGTCGGGTTTTTGCACCACATGCAGGCGGTCATCCCAAAAGGCATGCCGATTAAGATGTTGCAATTCCGGTTGTGTTTTAGCCAGTGTGGTCATTTGCACATCCAGGTCACACAGGGTAACAAGCCGGACATCGCGATATTTGAGCACCTCACGCAACGCCAGTCCGTCACCGCCACCTAAAATAAGCACCCGGGCGCGCTCCGGCGCCACGGCCATGACACCATGCACCAGGTTTTCGTGGTATATGAACTCATCGCCACTGTAAAACTGCAAATGGCCGTTGATATAACAATAGATATCACCGTTTTGGGTTTTGGTTAATACGATATGCTGATAAGGCGTGGTATGGCTGTAAATTACCGGATCGCGGTAGAGGTATTGCTCGGCCTCCACACGCCAGTGTTTCACATTAAAAAAACCGATGATCAAAGCGATGCCCGTCAGCCAGGTGAACAACCATACCCATAATTTGCGGCGTATTTCCTTATAAAAAAAGATCATCGTCATCAGGGCGACAGCCCAGTTGACAAAGCCGATTATAAACGCCGCATGGCTGATTTCGAAGCGGGTAATCAAAACGAAGACCCATACCAAAGCGCCGATCAACGCGCCGATGTAATCCATTTTCAATACCGCCGCCAGATTAAGACGCAACTCCGGTAAAAATCGGGCGTTGATGCGGGTTATTAACGGAATTTCCATGCCGATAATCAGTCCGATGCTGATGATAAAAAAATATTGTACCAGAACAAAATGAAGCGGCATAACCCCGTAGGCGTAGATCAACAACACCGGACCCGTGGCGCCCAATAATGCCACAACACTTTCCAGTAAAATAAAGCTGTCGAACAGGTTGTCATCGGAAAGATATTTTTGTACATCGCTGCCTACTCCCATAAAAAACATCATCACACCAATGATCAACGCCCATTGCTGAACGGAATTACCCAGAATATCGGCGGATACTTTACTGAAGGAATATTCATAGGCCAGACCGCTTGCTCCCAAAACCAGCATGGCAAAATAGAGCATGCGTCCGGCGTTCCGATGTGTGTAAGTTTTTGAGGTCATTCGTTGAATACACCGATATGGTTGTTGCGCGGTAAGTTAAACAGCGCGTTTAAGGGTTACAAATTATAGTTCGCCCGTTATCCCTTGCCTTCCCTAAAGGAAAATATCCGGATGGATTTTATCGGCATAATCCGGGTTATAAGCATACGATTCAAACGTGTTGTAACCGCATTGCTCCAAAAAAGATTGATCGATCAATGCTTGTCCGGTTAATGTCCGCGCATCACGACACAAAATTTCATAAACCGCGTCGGCCATGATGTCGGGTTTGCGACAATGGTTCAACAAGGCGCGATCGCCAACGGCGAATTCGATGGCCGCCGTGGCAATTAGAGTGGCCGGCCATATGCTGTTGACGGCGATATTTGCATCCCTGAATTCCAGGGCCATGCCCATGGCCAACAGGGTCATGCTGTATTTACTGACCGTATAAGGGATATGCGGTTTCAGCCATTTATCTTTAAGGTTAAGGGGAGGTGAAAGAGTGACGATGTGTCCGCCATGTTCTTTTAAATAAGGATACGCCGCCCTGCTAAGCAGGAAAACCGCGCGATCGTTCACCTGATGCATGCGATCGTAAAGCTTGACGGATGTTTCCGCCAACGGTGTAAGAGAAATGGCGCCGGCATTGTGAATCACACCGTCCAGACGTCCGAAAGTCGCGATAGTTTTGGCCACCAGGTTGTCCAGTTGTTCCGGGAAACGCACATCGGTACGCACGGCCAGTCCTTTTCCGCCCGCTTTTTCCACCAATTCCACCGTTTCCGGCAGGGTGCCCGGTAATTTGGGATGTTTTCGGGTGGTTTTAGCGGCAGCCACAACCGATGCGCCGGCACGGGCCAGGCGTATGGCAATGGCGCGGCCGATCCCTCTGCTGGCGCCCGTAATGATATATGTTTTATTTTGCAAAGTGCGCATGGTGCCTCCCTGTTGTAAGGCAGGCAATTTAAAACAAAAAGATGATTTATTCAGCCGTATTTTTTAAATGAAGTCGGTTTAGGGTAACCGGAAATAAGAAAGGATGGCGCGACGGGCATCTTCGATGTGAACGGTTTTTATAACACAACATATCGAGGAAATACTGCTGGATATGCCATGGATATTGATTCCGGCATTGCCCAACAATGAGCAAAAGCGCGCGCCGATCCCGGGTTTTTCCCGGAAATGCGGCCCGTAAATGCCAATGGTGCTCATATGACGTTCATAATGTATCTGTAAATCCTTAATCGCCATCGGATTTTCACGCATAAATTCTTGCACTTCTTCAAAATGATCGTCATCGATACAGACATGAAGCACCGCATCACCCTGTGGCGAGCCTGCTTCCGTAAGATATTCTATATTGATTTGCCGCCGGGCGTAAAATTTCAGTATGGTCGCCGCCATGCCGGGTTGATCCCGCCGGGATCGGATTTGATATAAGGTTAATCCGTTTCGTTCCAATAAACCGCCGATTTTCATTGTTAATTGCCCCCCGGTAAAAATACCTTAAAACGGGTCCCCTCACCCGGACGGGAATCCACATATATGGCCCCTCCTGATTTTTCAATAATCTGCCGGGTCAGACTCAATCCCAACCCCGTGCCGTCGGATACGTGTTGTTTGGCTTCCGCGGTTCGGAAAAAAGGTTCAAAAATTTTGTTCTGCTGCTCAACGGGAATCCCGATCCCCGTATCACTGACCTCCACCGTCACACCGTCAGACGTATGGGAAAGGACAATAACCACCCGGCCATCTTTTTTGTTATATCGGATGGCATTACTGATCAGATTATTAAATACCGTTTGTATATCCTTCTCCACGGCGGATATAATAACCGGGTCTTCGGGCATATGCACGTCCATATGAACGCCACGCGCCGTCGCGGTTTCCCTGAAACTGTCCACAAGACGATGCAGTAATGCGCGCAAATCGAATGGCTTCCTTTCCTGAAGGGAGTTTTGTTCGGGGAAACGGGCCAATTCCAGTAATTCCTTTAACATCTCCAACATTTGACCGGCTCTATGCGATGCGCGTTGCAACAAATGAACCGCCTGTTGGGGTAAATCGCTGCCAAAGCTGTTCAATACCGTATCAATACCGGTTTTAATGGCCACCACGGGTGTTTTGAGTTCATGGGAAGTAAAACGGTAAAAACGGAGACGTTCCTGTTCATTAGCCATGAGTTGACGATTGAGTTTTTGTATTTCATTCTGACTTCCGCGGAACAGTCGCATAAAGCCGGTTCCAATATAGGTGGTTAAAAAGATGGTTGTGGTAAAAATGGCGATGATCAATCCGTTAAGCAATGGGTTATCATGAAATCCGCTTTGATAAATACAATAATGGGGGATAAACTGATAAAATTCGCCCATAACCAAAAGTAAAAACAATACAAAAACAAAGGACGTGAACAGATACGGCCAACGGCCAGGAAAAAGAATGCTGCTTATTATGACATGAAAGATATAAAAAAAATAGAGCGGGTTTTCGATGCCACCGGCGAAATGAATCAACATGGTCAGTATAATCACATCCAGCACGATATGAATGGTGAGGAAGATAAATTCATCCCGGATGGAAAAATCATCTTTAAATCGATAGACGATATAATAAAAAAGGTTTATGCCCCCCAAAAAAGCCAACGTATAATAAATGGAAATATATACATGTTCAAAACCTTCCAGGCGCACAAAAAAAGTCACCACCCCAAATCCGGTCAAAGCCAGCCATCGCAATCGGATGGACCAGGCTATCCGGTCGTTTAAAATAGAAGCGGTGAGAAAGGGCAGGCGTTCCGAATGGCTACCCGGGCTGTTGGCCTGCATGCTCAAAATCCCAGATGCGCTTTCACTTTATCCACCAGTGCGGCCGGATTGACCGGTTTTTCAATAAATTCCTGCACGGGTAGAAAATCTTCATCCTTTTCAGGATCGAAAGCATACCCTGTTTCCTGGGACACCGCTGAAAGCATGATAACAGGTATATCGCGCGTTTGTTCATGAGAACGGATTTTGTAAGCCACATGAAAACCCTCATCCTGGCTGCCCATCATTATATCCAGGATAATCAGGTCGGGGTGTTCCGCAAGGGCCAGAGCAACCCCGCGCTCGCCGGTTTGGGCGTCGATAACATCAAATCCGGCGTTTTCCAGGGTGATCCGCATGGCTTCCACCAGGTCGATATCATCATCAATGACTAATATTTTCTTTTTCATACAATTTTGCCTCCCTCTTTATAATTTCGAGCACACGGGGTATGACCTGTTCCACTTCCGGTGATAGTTTATCGCCAAAACGTACGTTAGCGGGCTGGATGCCTACAATGGTGCAGCGGGCCGCCGCCCCCAAACCGGCAGCCATCTCATGAATTTCCGCGAAACTGAATCCGTGCAAACTCACTAAATGTTCGGAACCCGACAGACGCGCTTTTTCCAGGGGAAAAGTTTTAACCGTACCCGGAACGGCCCCCATTTGAGCGCAATCCACCAAAATGATATATTCCTCATTTAATAAATAATCAAGTAACGCAAACGCATCACTGTCCAATTCCGCCAGTTTCAGGTTTTCGGCAGACAAACTGTTTTGCAAACGGTCTATAACGACCGGACCCACGGCATCATCACCACGTAAACGATTGCCTATGCCTATTACAGTGACCATGTTTTTATTCTTCTATAAATGACACATCCAACATATGCACCGAACAGGATATGCACGGGTCGTATGCTCTCACCAGCATTTCCAGTTTATGCGTAATGGCCTCTTTGCTTTCGGAAAGAATCTCCGGTACCAGTTTTTTCATGTCGTCATCTATGTTTTCCAAATTCTGACCTGTTGGTATAATGCAGTTCGCCGATTCGATATTACCCTGACGATTGTAGGTATATTCATGGAATAAAATACCCCGCGGCACTTCCGTGGCCCCCACACCGCGTCCATAACGTGTGGGATGATCAGCGGGTTTTTCCTGTTTAATACCGTCTGTCAGTAATTGATCGATCAGCATAATGCTGTTTTCGATACAATGAGCCACTTCCACCATTTGCGCAACGGTGTTCATGTACGGGTTGTAGCACGGCGCCGACAGCCCCAGTTCTTTCATTACATCCCGTGCCACGGGATGCAATTGTTCATGGTTGTTATTAAAACGAGCCAGGGCACCCACCATATAGGAAGAACGGTTATAGCGGGCATGTTTGCTTGTGGAATGCGGCACCACAAATTCATTGGTAACATCTAAATAATCTTCAACCGGGCGGGCTCCGGTATCGGAAGAGAAGATATCTCCGTCATAAAACGCGTATTCATTGGCATCCTTCAGGCTGATGTATTCCGTTTCCCGTTCAAACTGTGGTATTTCTCCGGCCAGTGAAGCCAAAACTCCGGTAATAAATTTCAGGTCCTGCATCCCCTGCCCTTTAAGATCATCCATTATCTTCCGCAACTGTTCTTCAGTGGGTAACATGGTAAAACCGCCGGGGACACAACGTATGGGATGAATGGCCCGCCCGCTTAACACATCACCGATGTCATTAGCTAGACGTTTTAAACGCAAAGCGGCCAGTACCACATCTTTATGGCTGCTTACCACCTGAAAAACAGAACCCACATTCAAAAAGTCAGGCGCCGCTAAAAACAGCGCATGCAACACATTGCTTTGAAATGTGGCGCCGTCGATCAGTATGCGCCGTAAAATTTTTGTTTGTTCGCTTACTTCCAGTCCCAATGCGGCTTCGGTCGCTTTTAAGGAAGTGATTTGATGTCCCAGGGAACAAATACCGCATATGCGGGAAGTGATGATGGCCACTTCCTTAAAATTGCGTCCTTTGAGCATGGCCTCGAAAAAACGGGGCGCTTCCACAATATCCAGCTCGGCTTTTTCCAGCTTGCCGTTTTTCATATTCACCACAATATTACCATGCCCTTCCACACGCGTCAGGTGATGCACGTTGATATCTAAGTTTTTATGCATGTTCACACTCCGTCTTTTGATGGACACGTTCATTTAAAGCGGAATACATTTCCAGCTTTTTAATGGCCTCCTTACGAGAAAATCCATAACGTTGCAACATAGCGATACCACCTTCGATATTGGCATTGCTGACCAAACCACGACAACCGGTGCAATACTGTCCATTGGACGGGCATACCGCTTCGCATCCGGCACGGGACACCGGCCCGAGACAAAACATTCCCTTGTCCAAGACACACTCGTTTTCCCTTAATTTACATTCCACGCATACCGCATGATCAAATATTTCCGGTTTGCGCCCCAATACGATGGATTTGAAAATATGCAGAAACTCCGGCGTGCTCATCGGGCACCCCCGTACCTCAAAATCTACCTTAACATATGCGCTTACCGGTTGCACAGGTATAGACGGAAACAGATATTTGGCCTCACCGTAAACGGCCTCCTGTACCTCATCGGCCGGTTGCAGGTTACGCATGGCGTTCACACCGCCCTGTACGGCGCATGCGCCCAGAGATACCAGATATTTTGTTCGGCGACGGATATCAAAAATACGCTGCACACAGGTAGGGGTACTGATGCTGCCCTCTATAAAAGCCACGTCATAGAAATCTGCCTGGTCATCCATCGCTTCACGGAATTCAACGATATCCGCCAGTTCCAACAAGCTCAGCAAATCGTTTTCAAGATTCAATTTGTTTAACTGACATCCTTCACAACTGGTAAAATCAAAAAAGGCTACTTTGGGCTTGTTCATATGGCTTCCTCCAGTTGTTTAACACGGGGATAATGATAAACGGGGCCATCCTGACACACGTAGGTATCATTGATCTGGCAATGACCACATTTACCGACGCC
>RFFS01000003.1 GCA_003696775.1 Calditrichota bacterium | reverse complement strand
TCCACGGATAACACCAGTACGCGCGGCGCTGCCGGACGATTGGATTTATTTTTCCATTGGCTATTGCTTATGCCCGTACCCGGTTGCAAGAGGGCTTTTTCGTAATAGTCCGACCAAAAATTCAGGTCTTGTTCATAGGTAACAATTTCGGATGACGATTGTTGAGCTTGTTGAATTTTTTCCGGATGATCGACCAAATCCTGCAGGATATTTTGCAATGTCTGAACATCGGTCGGATCAAACAACCAGCCGTTTGCTCCGTCTTTGATTACATCAAGAATGCCCCCTACGGCAGCCGCCACAACCGGCGTATTTAACAACAGCGCTTCACGCACCACCATGGAATAGCTTTCCATAAACGACGGTACGACCACCACATCCACCCGGCTTAAGATCTCGGGCATTTGCGACGGGTTATATGCGCCCATGTATTGCGCCCGCTTTTCCTTCTGGCAAAATGCGTGTACTTCACTTAATTCCTGAGGTTTACCGTTACCCCAAATTTCCAGCCGTACGTCACCTTTGGTTTTTTCAAAAGCGTGTAATAAAACCAATGGATTTTTAAGATGATTAATATTACCAAGAAAAGCGAATACCGTTTGATTTGTCCTGGATGTTTTGGGTAACGGATGCATGGTTTCCATACCCAACGGTTGTACAGTGATACGCGTGTCCTTCACCCAACCATATTTTACAAAACGATTTTTCACAAAAGACGACGGCGCTGTTATGAATGCGGCCCCGGCAAGCAGGGAGCGGGCTTTGCGTTCCCGCGCGGCTAATACTGATTTAACCTGATTTTTAAGATTCACTTCAGCATTTATATTGAACAGATGAAAAAAACAGGATGCGCAATTTTCTTCCGACGGTCTATCACAAATACGATTTTCTTGATAATGGAAAAGATGGTTTCGCAAACATATCAATGTAAAATCATGCAAGGTAACCGTATAAGGGATATCATGTGCGTTTAAAATATGCGCGAATTGCAGGGGCAATCCCTGAATATGATGATAATGGGCATGTTTATAAGGGTTCCGTTTCAGCCAATCGTCCAACATGCGCAGCACCACTTCCCCGCCGTTATCCAAATAGTAGTTATATTCCGCCGGATCGTACCATACCTGAAGGGTCTGTATTCCCTGAAAGGTTTTCGGACGTATTTCCGGCGCCGCCTGATCCGCGTCCGCATGCGGGAATAAAACATGCACCGAGAATCCTTTTTGCTGTAATCCACGCACCCAGTTGATAACGTAGTTTTCCGTCCCGCCAAACCAAAAAGGCGGAAAATTATGGAGAATCACCAACAGAGTATTTTCTTCAGGACGTGGAAGGGATTCCGGTATAATATAAGGGCCGGCAACGGCTTTGTAGGCGGCTTTATACTTTTTTCGTAAGCGCTGCGCCTCGATGATGGGTATATCCCCCCGCCGTGAAACGGTTTCATCACTCAGATAGTAAAGGCCCACAAATTCATCAAGATGAATAAAATCATTCTTCAAAGCCGCACGCAGCCAAAAATCCCAATCGGCAGCCGAAGTCAGCGATTCATCAAACATCCCCAGCTCATCGTGCAGGCTTTTGCGCCATACGGGGTGCGGGCCGATGTAACACCAGGAATGCATGGTGCGTCGGTCAAAATCGGGCCAGATGAGGTCCTGCGTGTCATCCGAGCTGTTTGTTTCAAAAGTTTCATTGGGTACGGTGGTTACACGGGAGTTACCGTATGCCAGCACCTTATCGGGATGGGCTTCCAGCAAAGCCGCCAGTTTTTCGATACCGTCCGCGCGGAGTCGGTCGTCCGTGTTGGCGTTGGTAATGTATTTTCCCCGCGCCATGGCGATGCCGCGATTCCAGGAAGCATAGATGCCTTCCCGTTTATCCGTGCGCACATAGCGGATATGGTCGTATTTATCCTGAAAGGCGCGTACGATGTCTCCTTCCTTTTGGGGGCTGTGGGCATCGATGACAATAATTTCCAACCGCCCCTGACGGTAAAGGGTTTGATTGACCAGGCTTTGCAAACATCCTTCAATGAACCGCTCCGAATTATAAGTGGAGACAATCGCCGATACCAGATATTCATAGCTGGAGACGGGCGTATTCCGTGGCAGGCCGCGATCGGAAGTTACGGCATAAACGTCGGGATGTGCCGGTTTTCGGTATTGTTCGATAACCGCATTCAATCCATCGCTGGCGTGCCGGTTTATTTTAAGCGCCTGAAAACAGGCGTCCAGTTCCGGCTCGCTCACCGTCAACGGCGGGCTTTCAATCGAGCGTAGTTCGGCCAGCAGCGACTGGAAATCATAGCCCATGGCCGCCACCGTTTGCGCGCCCAGGGCTGTTAAATAGATTTCACCCAATAATTTGTACATGGGATCGCGCAGGGTTAGGCGCCATTTGTTTACGGAATGCTCCGAAGGGCGCTCATGCTGCCCCACACCCACCGGATCGCCCATGCTGCCCCGCGGGGCCTGTCGGTTTCCGTAACGGATCATGTCCGGCTCATAAGCCAGGCCCAGGGCGTCGCATAAGGTTTTAAGCGTGCTTTCGGGCGCGCGGGCCAGATTTTCATAAGCCACGCGAATAGCGCCCGGCTGTGCCGCTTCCTGTATCAAACGCCGCGGCGCCGCGAACAGATCATGACGATGCAAAGCGAGACGGTTCCAGTCCTTTTTCACCCAGGTATCCAATATGGAGGCCAGTACGGCCAGCGGATTTCTGAAAAGTAATACGGTTTGGGCGGCGGGTACGGTTTCCCTTAATTCCGGCAGGATATAATAATATCTGGGGGTTTTATCCAGAAAGATGTCCTTACCGCTGTTCTGTAAGGCACGGTTATACCATTCGCGGGCCATGGCCCGAAAACCGGCCAGGTAATCTTCCCGGCCTCCCGGCAACGCATTGATAAAATCATCCCGTCCGATGCGCGCGTCGGGCATGCTAAAGGCTGCGTCCATGCCTTCGTTTTTCAGTGCAAACAAAGGCGGCAGCATCACCCAGGG
>RFFS01000013.1 GCA_003696775.1 Calditrichota bacterium | reverse complement strand
GCAACCGGTTACCGATCCGCATATTCCGGGTTCGGCGCCGCTTTCCGACAAGCTGGACGAAGCCCTGTTTGACGGTTTGTTTAATGTAACCGCCCTGCCTGGAGCCATCAGTTACGAAGACGGCCTGGCTGAATTGGTGGATATCCGTCGCACCGGCGCCGGGTACGATGTGGTGTTACGCCTGAAACCCCGTAAAAAATGGCACAACAGCTTTACCGTTACAAAAGATGACGATGACAATATTAAAGTCAGCGAGAAAAAAGCGGTTTATTTCACCGCCCGCGATCTGACCTTTACCCTGCGTCGCATTCAGCGCCTGGGGTCCCTTTCTCCGGATTATCTGTTGTTGACCCAGTCATTGGAAAGTCTGGACTTCAGCGGGCCGGATGATAATAACGAAATCATCTTTCGTTTTAAACCGATACGCGAATGGAGCGCCGATGATGTGAAGGAAATGCTCTCCTTTAAGGTGCTGCCCTATGATTCCGATATACTGGCCCGGCAATATAATGTGGGAACCGGCCCTTACATGACTGCCGTCAGGGATGAAAAGGGCAACCGTTACATTAAAAATCCGGCGGATAACGCTCAAATTGAACATCTGGACCTGAAGCCGTTTATCGACAACAGCACGTACACCACGGAGTTGAGTAACGGCACGATTAATGTATTGTTAAGCACGCCCTTTGGCGCACTGTCCCCCATTCTTAACGATACTTCGGAATTCTTTGTAAAATCCAATATCAGCTCCACGAATTTTGCCCTGCTGTTTAATACCCGGCGCCTGAACCGCGCTCAACGTAAAGCGCTTCGCGCTCTGATAGACAATAAGACCCTTTTGAATCGATTCTTTAAAACAGGCACCCCGCAACAACGGCATATTATGGACTATAAAGGAAATAAGGATAATTACGACGACTACCTCAATTACAGTCTGTTCCCGTCCACCTCCTATTATGTGGAAGAACATATCGTGGAGCCGCTAAAGGATAAGGGCACCGCCGATTTAAGCCTGTTGCCCGACTCCATCATCGTACAGGCCTGCATCAACTACGGCTACCGCGAAGAGTATTCCGAACTGATCGATATCCTCAACGATCGTTCGCTGTTTAACGGCAGGATACGCGCCCGCGCCGTTCCCAATGAAGAGCTGAAAAAAGGCAACTATGACGCGGTGCTCGTGGCCATAACCGGTTATCGTAACAATTTCTTTTTCAACCTTTACAACATTTTTCTGCGCGAGCCGGACCTTTCCCTGCATAAGATCAACCTGGTAACCGATTCCGACGGTCGCGGGAACCGCACCTTTAACACCGCCTCCTTTGGAGGCGATAATAATTTTTTCCGACTGGATTTAAGCAAACGTAACGAAGACTACGACGACGCCTACACCCTGTTGGATTATGTATATGGCTTTATGAGCACCCATGAAATCGGCGACCGCCATGAATACGCCCGTCGCATCGATTTGCTGGATCAGGATTTGGCCCTGGGCGCCTGGCTGTTCTCCCTGCCGTCCACCGCTTATTTTTCCCGGCAGTTTGATGAAAAGAGCATTCATTTGTACGGCCACGCCGCGCAACTCTCCACCATCGAACAATGGCGGGAATCAAAAAAATAAAAATCCGCCTTCCTTACACCCCACGATAGCCTCGTGGGGTTTTCTTTTTGGCATCATTCGATTATTGGCTTCCGCCTGCGCCTCACATAAAATTCCACCATTAGCCGGATTTTCGTATCTTGTGCCGTTTTTCATCAACGGACGATCTACCTTGTTTTACTACGCTTTACTCATTGCCACGGGGGCTTATGCCGTCTTGCTGCTTTATATGCGTCGCGCACTTCATCGGCTTAACAAAAAGAATCCGGAGCGCCCGGCCCCATTACGGATTGCCGTGGTGGTTGCCGCGCGTAATGAGGCCCGTAATCTGCCGGAATTGTTCCGCTGCCTGGAGGCCCAGCATATACCGCCCCGTTACCAAGTCTCCTTTATAATGATTAACGATCGTTCCGGGGATGCCACCGCCGAGCTGTTGGACGCCCAACGTCGGCGCGATCCCCGCTTCACCATAATAACCATCACCGATCGTAAGCCGGGCATTGCCCCCAAAAAACGCGCCATAGATAAAGCGGTGCGTCAAAGCGACGCCGATGTGATTATTCTGACCGACGCCGACGGACGTCCCGGTCCCTATTGGCTCCGGACGATGGCTGACCGTTTTGAGTCCGGCGCCGATATGGTTCTGGGTTACGCCCCTTACAGTCCGCAAAAACAACATAAACTACTGTATGGACTGGTAACGCTCGAGTATTTTTCCGTGGCGGCTGTGGCGGCGGCCACAACGGCCATGCGTTTTCCCGTGACCTGTGTGGGCACCAACATGGCTTACCGGCGCGCGCTCTTTTTGGAAGTGGACGGCTTTGGACCGTATAAACATATAATTTCCGGTGATGACGATTTGTTTTTAACCCATGTCCGTGAGCAAAAACGTTATCACATCGATTATGTTGCCGATGCCCGCGCCCATGTTTTCAACGCCCCACCACGTAGTATCGGACAATACATCCACCAAAGGCTGCGTTACGCCAGCAAAGGGTTTCGTTATCCCATCAAAGTCACGCTGGCGCTCACCATATATGTGTTGTATAACGCGGCCTGGTTGTATGCCGCGTTGCAGGCTTGTCTGGGCCTGGCCGATTACGCTTTGCTAACCCTGGCATTTTTCATGAAAACCGGCGCCGAATTTCTGTTCCTGCACAAAGCCGCCAAGCTGATGTCCGAACAGCGCACGTTGAAATTCATTCCTTTGGCGGCCCTTTTGCATCCCTTTTATATCCTCTTTTTCGGTGTGTTGGGACAATTAAACATCTTTCGTTGGAAAGAAACCAAAATGGAAACAGGAGTGAGCCGATGAGTCCTTTTGCCCTGCAGATCGCCCTGGCCGTGGCGATGGGATATTTTTTTCTGATTCTTTACCTATTGCGACACGAATCAAAGGCAACCCGGCCGCCCGACACCTGGCCTACCATTGCCCTTTTGGTGGCTTTTCGCAATGAGGAAAAAGATATCGCCCGGTGCGTGGAAGCGCTCAAACAACTGGATTACCCGCGTGATTGCCTGACTATTTACCTGCTGGATGATCAGTCTGAAGACCGGTCCGCCGAAATCGTTAAACAGGCCATACAGGATCAACCCCACATGCATTATATGTGGGTGGATGAATTCCTGCCCGGTTTAACCGGAAAAATGAACGCCGTCGCCATGGGTATTAAACATTGCGACGCCGAATTGATCGCTACAACCGACGCCGACTGCGCGCCCAATCCCCGTTGGCTAAAGACCCTGGCGGCGGGATTTGACACCTCCGTGGCCATGGTCAGCGGTTTTACCCTGATCCAACCCGACGACAAAGGCCGGTTGCTTAATCGCATGCAACAGATGGACTGGTTGTTTATCCAAAGTCTGGCCGTGGGCAGCGCCAATGCGGGCAAGCCGATCAGCGTAATCGGAAACAATTTGATGTACCGGCGCACGATTTACAACGCCCTGGGCGGTTTTGAAAAAATCGGTTTTTCCGTGGATGAAGACCACGCCCTGATGAAGGAAATCGTCACCAAGACCCATTATCAGGTGCGCTATCTTCACACACCGGACAGCATTGTGTACAGCCTGGCTTACGACCGTTTTATGGATTTTGTCCGTCAGCGTATCCGTTGGGCCCGGGGCGGACTCAATGCCCGTCCTTTTGCCTGGCTGGTGGTCATGCTGAGTTTCGTGGCCCATTGGCTGATTCCCCTTATAATCATCAAAGGCCCCCACAACATCATAGGCGCTCTGGCCATCGGACTGGTGATCGGCGTGGATCACCTGATGCTCAAGCGTTCCATGAAAGCCCTTAAAATAGGCGCCCTAAAAAAAGATATCCTTCCATATGAATTGTTCCAACTCACATACACCCTATTGATCGCGCTCATTGGCCCCTTCAAACGACGCATACACTGGAAGGGCCGCAGCTACACCAAAGTTTGATAAGCTAACATCATAGGCGGTGGCGGCTACCTTCATTAATAATTCATAAAAACCCTATATATTTCACATAGTAAATATATAATAAAGTAAAATATTTAGTAACATTATCGGACAAAAACATCTAAATTAACAGGACCGATAAAAGGGGAAACCGTCATGCATGTCCCGATTGTCAACCTGACCCGTCTTACTTACACAAAGCCCGAAACACGCGACCATGACGATGTGTTAATCAACACAAGCCTTAATCGCCGGTCGGTAAATGCCCTGGCCTCCTTTTTCGGTACAACATTCATTTTTTACAAAGGGGGTTATCATGCCATATAAAAACATAGTCGTCGCCATGGATTTCAGCGGCAATGCTCATCTTGCCCTGGATTATGCCATTTATATCGGTAAAACCTTTCAATCGCATATAACTTTATTACATGGTGTTGTGGATTATTCCGGCGTGAATATCGATGCCGCCACGCAATCCGAACATCGTAAGTATTTGGAGATTGAGTCGCGTAATGCCATTGAAAAACTAAAGGTTTTATCCGAAAGGGTAACCCGGGCCGGTTTGGAATCGGATATTCAACTGGAAGAAGATATATTGCCGGCGGATGCCATTCTCAACCATCTTGCAAGAAAAAAATACGATCTGATCGTTATGGGCACCCATGGCATGACCGGCTTTAAGAAATGGCTATACGGCAGTGTGGCCGAGAAGGTGTTGCGTTACGCCCCCATTCCCGTATGCACCGTTCATCATAACGCCCGTCAGGCCGGTATAAACAAAATATTGTTCCCCGTTGATTTTTCCGATCATTCCAAAATTGCGGTACAGCAGGCCCCGGAACTGGCCGCTGCCTTTGATAGCCAGATCACTTTTTTAAACGTCATAGAAACCCAAATGCACCCGGCTTATTACGCCGGTGGTGTTCAATCGATAATGGAGACTGACCCGGGCATTCAACAAAGGGTATCGTCCCTGTTAAAGGAATTTTGCGGACAGACTGTCCCAAACGCACGCTATGAAGTGCGGGAAGGCCTGGCCCATAAAGTCATTACGGAGTACGCCGCCGGGCATGAGATTGATTTAATCGTAATGGGTACCCATGGTTATAACTTTTTGGATCATATCCTGTTAGGCAGTACAACCGAGCGGGTAGTCAGTCATGCGCCCTGTGCGGTCTTAACCATCGGTCATGGTACCCAAAATCCAAAATAGGAGATGTCATGGATAAAGTAATCCTCTCCGCAAAGGAAGCCGAAAAGATGACTCCGGAGTCCGTTTACACGGTGTTACAAACCAACTCCAACGGACTGACCGAAGAAGAGGCCTCACAAAGGTTGAAAATCTACGGTAAAAATGAAATCCCGGAAAAAGAAGAAACCCTTTGGCAACGCATATTCCGCCGTTTTTGGGGTCCCATCCCCTGGATGATAGAAATCGCGGCGATATTATCCGCCTCGGTTGGAAAATGGGAAGATTTTAGCATCATCGTTGCCTTGTTGCTGCTTAACGCCGGAATGGATTTGTGGCAGGAAAGTAAAGCGATCAACGCCTTAAAGGTGTTAAAAAATAAACTGGCGCGTACATCAACCGTATTAAGGGATGGCGTTTTTAAATCTATATCCGCCTCAGACCTGGTTCCCGGTGACATTATCAAAATCAAAATAGGAGAAATTATTCCTGCCGATGTGATGCTCATCCGGGGGGCGTTCCTGCAAGTGGATCAGTCCGCCCTGACGGGTGAATCGCTCCCCGTCAACAAAAAAACAGGCGACATTACTTACGCCAACGCCGTTTGCAAGCAAGGCGAAATGTTGGGCGTTGTCATTTCAACCGGATTAAACACATTCTTCGGGAAGACCGTTTCCCTCGTGGCCAGAGCCCAAAAGGAAGAACGCAGCCATTTCCAGAAAATGGTAATCAAAGTAGGTAATTTCCTGATCGTCACCACCGTGATCATGGCTGTTATCATATTGCTGAACGGCTTATACCGCGGTGAAAACATGATAGAAATATTACGCTTTACACTGGTGTTGACTGTTGCCGCGATTCCGGTGGCGCTACCCGCCGTGCTTACCGTCACCATGGCCGTCGGTGCGATGAACCTGGCCCGCAAACAAGCCATTGTCAGCCGGCTGACCGCCATCGAAGAACTGGCCGGCATCGATATTCTTTGCTCGGATAAAACCGGAACACTGACTCAAAACATCATGACCATATCCGATCCCATCACGCTGGGCAACTATACTACGGATGAGTTAATGTTCTATGCCGGCCTTGCCTCCAGGGAAGAGAACAATGACCCCATAGAACGTCCATTGTTTGAATATATTCGTGACCATCAACTCGAAGAAAAACTTAAGGCCTATAAAACGGAAAACTTTGTTCCTTTTGATCCAATAGGTAAACGCACGGAAGCCACCTTAAATTACAAAGGTGACACCTGGATCGTTACCAAAGGCGCGCCACAGGTCATAGCCAATCTGTGTGCTCCGGAAAGCGCACGGCAGGTGGCTGATATTGTAGAAAGCATGGCCGCCAAAGGCTATCGTACAATAGGTGTGGCCATCAAAGCACCCGGACAAGATATGTTCACCTACGTGGGGCTCATTCCATTATACGACCCGCCGAGAGAAGATGCCCAATCCACCATAAACGAAGCCCGTCAACTGGGTATCGATGTAAAGATGGTAACCGGCGACAATATCGCCATTGCCCGGCAAATTGCCCTTCGGTTGGGACTTAAGGATAATATCCTCCCCGTGGACTCTTTAAAGGGGAAGAGCGACGACGCATACAAACAACTTACGCATAGCATTGCCCGGGCGATGTATGCTAAACTCAAACCGGAAGATTCCGGTGAAAAAGCCCGTATTTTCGCCGAACATATCAGCAATCAGGTAAAGAAAGAACTGGACGGCCGCCCGTTGGATAAGGAAGTCATCCGTAAACATGAATCGGATATGGTGCGGTTGATTGAAAAAGCCGACGGCTTTGCCCAGGTTTTCCCGGAAGACAAATATCTCATTGTGGACAAACTGCAAAACGCGGGGCATATCGTGGCCATGACCGGCGACGGCGTGAACGACGCGCCGGCCTTAAAAAAAGCCGATGCCGGCATCGCGGTTTCCGGCGCCACGGATGCCGCCCGTGCCGCAGCAGACCTGGTGCTTCTGGCCCCGGGCATCTCCGTGGTTGTGGACGCCATTAAACAGGCCCGTGTTATTTTTGAACGCATGAAAAGCTACGCTATTTTTCGCATCGCCGAAACCATCCGGGTGATCCTCTTCATGACCCTTTCCATACTGGTTTTTAATTTCTATCCCGTTACGGCCATCATGATCATCCTGTTGGCGCTGTTGAACGATATCCCCATTTTAACCATCGCGTATGACAATACACGCATAGACGAAGAGCCCGTTCGCTGGAATAACGGCGAACTCTTCGGACTGTCCACATTATTGGGGGTTCTCGGGGTTGTTTCCTCCTTTTTAATATTTTTTATTTTGGAAAAATACACCAACCTCAGCCAGGAAATGATTCAGGCAATCATTTTCACCAAATTGGTTGTGGCCGGGCATGGCACCGTGTATAACACACGCACGACCGACTGGTTTTGGAAAAAGCCCTATCCCTCCCTGCTCTTTTTCGGCGCCACCTTTTCCACGCGGGTTATCGGCACCATCATGGCGGTTTACGGTATTTTTGTTCCGGCTATCGGCTGGGGCTGGGGCGGTTTTGTCTGGGCTTACTCACTAACCTGGTTTCTGATTAATGACATAATAAAAGTTTATTGGTACCGCAATTTCATTGCCGATAATAAATTCATCGGATGGCATTTTCGCAGGATGTTGCATAAAGCGATCAATCCCATTAACAGTTGATCCGCCGCACCGCTTCCTTTTACCGGAAGCGGCTTTCCCATTCGCGCGTTTCTTTTAAAACTATTGCAATACATGACGATATAAAAAGCCACATTTCCCATTCCACCAACAAAAGGATACGGACTTATCTATGGCTTTTTCCCACACATCGCATGATTTGCAGACTCTCGACAGGTTTTGCGCCTCCTTTGCCTCCTATTTACGGCAACATACACCGCTACAATCCCTGCAGCTCTTTCTCATAACGCCCGATGCCCTGGAAGCGCTGGTTTCGTATAACATCCCGGACAATGAAACGCCCTGTGTTGAACCTGACGCCCTGCGGGATGAAGCGCTTTTGCTGCGTTCCATTCAAAAGCCCGACCGTATCGGAGGCATCCTTCGCATGCCTGTTCAACAACGTTACCTGCTTATAATTTACACCGACATGCCCGACAATGAAAACCCGGCCTGGGAATTGTTGCGGGAATGGCTGACGCTTGTCTTATCGAACCGGGCCCTTTCCGCGCGGCTTGAGCGCAGCCGGGCCCGCAATCGCAATATGCTCAACGAAGTGAGCGCGTTGCACGATATTTCCCGTGCGTTTGAAGGCGCCGATCAACTGGACCCTCTGCTCACCTACATAGTGGATAAGGCCCGACAGTTGCTTCATGCGGAATCGGCTTCTTTGATGTTACACGTTGCCGATGTCAATGAACTGGAATTTCGTGTGGTGTTGGGCCCCAGGGCGCAAAACGTCAAGTCGTTTCGATTGCCCGTGGGACGCGGCATCGCCGGCTGGGTGGCTGCCAACAAAAAGCCCCTGCTCATAGAAGATGCATACAACGATCCCCGTTTCGATCCGTCCTTCGACAAACGCAGCGGTTACCGCACACGCAGTATTGTATGCGTCCCCATGCTGCACCTGAAAAAGATGGTCGGTGTGATGACCCTGCTCAACCGAAAGGACAATCTGCCGTTCAGCGAGGAAGACATGAACACGCTCACCGCCTTTGCCGGACAGGCGGCACTTGCCATCGAAAACAGCCGTATGCTGCAACAGGTGCTGGAAAAGGAACGGCTCGATAATGAATTGAAAGTGGCGGCACGGATTCAACAACGTCTGATCCCCCATGCTCTTCCGGACATTAAGGGCCTTGATATTGCCGCCAGTTATATCCCCTGCAAGGAAATGAGCGGTGACTTTTACGACATCATTCCCCTGAAAGACGGACGCTACGCCTTTGTCGTGGCGGATGTTTCCGGCAAAGGGATTCCGGCGGCCATGCTGGTGGCCAATATGCAGGCGCGCCTGCACGCTTATCTCGAAAATCAATTGGGCTTACGCACCGTTGTCAACCGTTTGAACGAAGGTATTATTAAGGCCAGCACCGCCGATCGTTATATCACCTTTTATATTGCCCTGTACGATGCCGACAGCAGACGACTGCATTCTCTGAACGCCGGACATAACCCGCCCCTGTTATTCGGCAACCGCCAGTTGATCAAATTAACCGCGGGAGGTATTTTCATCGGCTCCCTGCCCTGGCAATATCAATCCGAAATTGTAACCCTGGAAAAAGATGAAATACTGGTGTTATATACCGACGGACTTGTGGAAGCCATGGATGCCGGGGAAAGAGAATTCGACGAAACACGGCTGATAGAAGTGGTCAACGCCTGCAAAGAGCACTGCGCCGCGGAAATCAACCGCCGGATTCGCGAAGCGGTGAAAGCCCACATTCAGGAACACCCCCTGCAGGATGACTTCACCTTGTTAGTCATCAAACGCACAACCTAAAAGGTGACGATGTCAATGAATTAGAATCAAAACCACATGATCAGAAATTGATTTTTTAGGGAAAGATTATATGATCTCATTTTTCAATAATTATGTTGCATAGTCAAAACATTACTTCAACAACATACTTATCTGTATGGGGGCTTCCAGACCAACACACTTTAAAGCGAAGATAAGGGAAAAAGGGCGAGGCGCTACACACCTCGCCCATGTCCGGGCTCTGTTTTTTTTTACTTCACCAGTAACAGCTTGCGGCTTTGCACAAAGCGCTTGCCCGCCCGCAAGCGGTAAATATAGGCGCCGCTGGTGTAGCCGGTTACTCTGCTCAGCGTATCCTGATGATTAGATGTATTGAAATAATCGTTTACAGAAATATCCGAGGACAGAGTTATGTCTTTCAAATCAACACGCGCATCAGGTTCTGAATTAAATATTTCATCTTTTATGTCCTGCCGAATTTTATAACTATTAAATATATTTATTACTTTTTTAATTCGTTTACTAATTTCTCGGTGTACCCAACAACAATATCCCAGCGTTATTGGCGCCTTCCCCGCCTATAACGACCTTTTTTTCTGATACATCCAGGGCAATATAACGACCAAATGATCTCATTTCACTCAGATAGTTATACCAGTCCGCACCGTTAAAATGAACAATTTCGCCAAAAGCCCCACAGGCAAAAATATTATTGTAAGCCGTACCTCGTATTTCGTGTGTATAATATGAAGTGACCTTGCCATTGGGGTATCGCTGCCACTTTCGACCCGATACGGCGCTTTTTTTGTGATATATGCCGTTACCGCTTAAAAAATAGGGTCCGTTTGCAGAAAACCAAACCGAACTTAAAAATGCCTGGGTGATTCCGGCTTGCAGGTTGGTTGCTATATTATCTTTTATGGAAAGAAGCGCTATTTCATATGACTTAAATGGAACAGAAGCCACAGCCAGGATTTCATAATCTCCTCTTTCTACATTATATACCCCAAAAATATCCTGAATGGACACATCCGTCGCGCTCTCTATCTTTGTCCAGCTACTGCCGTCGTAATGGGCGATCATACCCTGATCACCTACAACATAAAAATCCGAACCGGATGTGCCCCAAGTGCCATGCATACGCCAGCCGTCTCCATTGGGCAATAGTGGGAAATTTTCCTTATGCAGAGTAAAAGTTTGTCCATCCCAGTGTAACAGACCTTGAAACCAAATATCGTTT
>RFFS01000124.1 GCA_003696775.1 Calditrichota bacterium | reverse complement strand
GGAATCCGATGAATCGGATTCAGTTCGTATTTGGGTTGTTCCCGTGCCCACGACTGAAGTCGTGGGTTAGCTCTACTTAATCATCAACCCATCACGGGCCCTATGGTATTAACCCACGATTTTAATCGTGGGTAGCGTGTCACATAAGTAATACTCCAAACCGATGCATCGGATTCATAAGGAAAGGGATGTCTCACTGCGTTCGGAATGACTAAGTGGAAAAATAATCAAAATTCTTTGTGTCTTTGCGACTTTGTGGTTCAAATCCATTACCAACGGGAGGGGATGCCTCACTACGTTCGGAATGACAGGGGGGAAGGCACCTCATGTTGAGGGCTTAAAAGCCCTTAATTATACCGTTTACGGATATATTCCAAAACACCATCGTGGACTTCCTGAAGAGTATGCTTACGCATGTCAAACCATAGCTCCGTATCATCACAACGTTCATAAGGGGCATCCACACCCGGTACATGGCGTATTTCCCCCTTATCAATCTTCTCAAAAAATCCGTCCCGGTCAAATTGCCGTGCAAATTGTGCGTCTGATTCCAGATGCACTTCCACATAATTGCGACAAAGCTGTCGGACAAATTGCCGGCTTTCCTTATAAGGCGATACAAACGAGGCAAACACGATGATGCCGTTTTTCTCCAAAATGGAAGCAAGGTGCCCCACCCGTTTGATATGACGGTTCACATCATCCCGGCTATAACCGGTTTCAGGGAAAAGCGCGCGAACGGTATGACTGTCCAACCTTTGAATTTTACGTTTATCTTTTTCCAGGGTAGCCGCCAACATATCGCCCAATGTGGTTTTTCCGGCATAAGGCATGCCCGTTATCCATACTACATAAGCCGGAATTTCTTCCTTACCGAACTTTAATTTTTCCCAGCCGCGTTCATGAAGATAATAGATAACCATCTTGGCGACCATTTCCAAAAGTCCGACTTCGATGGCCGTTTGAATTTGACCGGTGAATAAATATACCAGTGTAACGGTAGTGGCGGTGGCTGTAAACCGCCAGGAAATGGTTTTTAATATCGTGCGCAGTTTGCTGTCGCGAAACATCGGATTTTCCTAATTATCACTAAAGGGATTTTCCACAGGTGGTTTTGGAGGTGGATCGGGTTTTATGATATGCTGTCCGATCCAACGGTAAAAAGGGCGTATAAGCGCGGACGCCCACATGCTGCCGGTTAAAAAATACATGGTAATCAAAAACAATATGGGCGTGGCGGCCCACTCGTTGATCAAACCGATATTGGCGATAATGATCAGAATAAATGAAAGCAGATAACCAAATCGACGGACAGCCGTCAGTTCAGGATCGTTACGTTCGGACATCAGGCGGGCATCTCCTGTTTAACCGCCTCCACATTATCCGCGTCAATCTCTACCGATACGGTTTGCATGATGCCGTCAATGGTGATTAACAAACGGGTTTCCCCCTTACGGTTAACCACCGTGCCGCGCATGCCTTTAAACGGCCCCTGTACCACTTCCACCAGATCACCTTGTTTAAAATAGCTCTCCAGCATCAAGGATTCGGGATTTTCCAGCATTTTCCGCAGGGATTCTATTTGCCATTCCGGCACCACACCGGGCACACCCTTAAAATTAACCAGCTTGATAACACCGTGGGTTTCCAGTATCGTAAAACGATTCTTATAATCAAAACGGGCAAACAAATAACTGTTGAACAAGGGCACTTCGCTTTTTTTCTTGCGATTTTTATACACCAGCGTCTTGGTCAACAAGGGTAAAAACACTTCGATATTTTTTTCGATCAACCCGTCGCGTACTTTTTTTTCATGCCGCGGACGGGTGTAGAGTACATACCATTTTTCCATTATCTTCCTTTGCTAATTGGCAAAAATTTAATGGTTCCCGGCCTCTGTTCAAAACATTTCTGTCAGCAGGTGTGCCGTAAACACGCCCGCTTCGCGGATATCGTTCACAGCGGCGGCTTTTTCCGTTTGCGGGGCGATCCAAAAGGCATTGTCATAACTGTGCATGCCGTTGTAAACGGTTTTATCGGCCGGTTTCCCTTTCCAGAGCATGCCTTTCAAATCATATCCCTCCCGGGCGATCACCAGCAAATCGGGGTAAGCAGCGGTCAACGGGTCATGCCAGGCGCGCAGGCCCGGCGGCGCGTAAACATCCTCGCCGTTCAATACCTCCGCCACTACCGGTGCACCATCCACGGGATCGCGCAGGCCGGTCAGGGCACGACGTAAGGTTTCCCGTGTTTGTTCATATTTATCCGGCGGAACCGAACCACTGGCTTCGCGGCCTTTTAGATGGATATAGAGGCGCCCCGGATAAAGACTGTAAGCCACGCTTGCCGGGTGGATATGCCCGAGATGCGCCGGACGCGGATGGTTAAATCGTAAAAAGCCCTGTTCCCAAAGCCAATGGTTGAGATATATTTCTCTTTTAAGAACCGTAAAGCCGTGATCGGACAATAATAGAAATCGGCTGCCCGGCGGCGCTTGATCCGTTAGCGCGCCGATGAAGGGATCAATCATGCCGTACAACTGATGATACACGTCGCGGATGGCTTCGTCTCCCTTCTGAAAAGCCTCGTAAGTGAAATGATGCAAGCGGTCGGTTTCCATGATATGCACCATAAAGAGGTCCCAGGGTTCACGATCGTGATAATACATGGCCGTTTCCAGCCGCCTGGTCAGCACTGTTTTCAAATCGTTGATAAAAGCGGGTAGATCATGTCGGGCCAGCGCCACATCGCTATCTATTCGATAGCCGCGTTGTTTTAACAACGGCACTTCCCTCTCCGGATACACCCCGCTTTCCAGGTCTTTTCCCAAAAAACCGCAGATGGACACACCGTTAACAGGTTTAGGCGGATAGGTGACGGGAAAATTCATGCTAAACACCCGCCGCCCCATATCGGAAGCCATTTCCTGCAAAGTGGGAGCGGTCAACTGTCGGGCATCGGGAGTGAACCAGCGCATGGCGCGCGGATCACGTTCGGTAAAACTCATGACGCTGTGTTCATCGGGTGGACGGCCGGTTAAAAAGGAGGCCCAGGCCGGCGCAGAAAGGGGCGGTTGCACGGATCGTATGGATCGAAAGACCGATCGTCCGGCCAGCTCGCGCAAACGGGGCATGATGCCCTGATCCAGAAAATCACGCAAAACGGTAAACGGCACACCATCCAGACCGATCACATAAAGACGAGGTTCAGACATGCGGAAAATCTCCCGGTAGTTCCTTATAAGCCGAAAGTCCCATGCGCTTAAGGATGGCGGGTGCCACATCATAAATGGATGCCGGATGTGTGCCCCGCGATGAGCGATCGCCGGAACGAAACAGATATAAGCCCTCCGCTGCGTGATTGGCACCGTCGGGGCCGGTATCGTTTTCCAGGGTAAATAAAGCGCCGGTGCCACCCACCGCCGCGCTGACGCGCAATGCCAGGTTATCGGCGTACAACATCAGGTCCGGTGCAATGCCCCGTTGGGCGGGATAAATCTTTTCGGGATCGGACAGGCGGTTGGCCCGGATGATTCCGTTTTCCGTTTGAATCACGGACATAGCGGCGATCAGTTCTTTTTTTAAGGCCGGGATATCTTCCCGCGCCACAATTCCCCGGGGTTCGCGATTTTTGACATTAAACCACAAACGACCGTAATACCCCCCATCCGCCCATACCCGGGTGCGACTCCAATCCACCCATTCGGGGCGTAGCATGGCAGAGGTTTCGGGTTCATATTTAAGCGTCAGGTAGCCCTTATCGATTAACCATTGATTGAGACGCAACAGGCCGCGCATGGTTTGGGCGCCATGATCGCTCACCAGCCAGAGATCGCTTTCCGGCGGGATATCACACAGCCATTCACCGATCAGGTTATCAAGCAAAATGTAATAGTCCAAAATTACATCTTCCCAATCCGAATCGGCCTGATAATATGGGCTATCCGTGTCCATATATTGCCAGAATGCATGCTGAATACGGTCCAAACCGATCTCCACCATCATAAAAAAATCCCAGGGATATCGACGCATCATATAGGCGGCTGTTTCAAAACGGATGCGGGTCATGCGGTGTATCTGTTCAAGCAGTTTATGTTTATTCTTTTGTCTAAAATCGACCACATCGGTTTGATAGTCGGGCCAGTTTTGCCTGATGCGTTTCCCCAATGTGGCCGGTTGGGTAAAACCGGTCGCAGGATCGGCAAACAAACCGCCCACCAGATAACCGCGGATGGGGGACGAGGGCCAGCTTTGGGGCACGCCGATCACTATGCTTGTGCCACCAGCCTGCCCCACATAATCCCACAACCGGGGCATCGTTACCGCGTCCCCCCTGGCGATGAAAGTATGGTCATAATCACGGGAAGCACGGTTACGGAAGCCGTAAATACCCAGCTCACCGGGCGTGCGTCCGCTGGTCATCACGCTCCAGGCCGGTACGGTAATGGGCGGATCGCAACTGCGCAGCGGGCCGTACCAACCCGACTCCGTCAGCGCCCGGATATGAGGCAGCTTATCCCGAAAGCGACCGAACACCAGGGAAGGTTCCGCACAATCCAGACCGATAACCACCGTTTTCCGTCGCAGGGCGTGGTTCATGACCCTTTTTCTCCGTATTTGTTTAGGCGGAAAGTGAGCAACTGTTCCACCAGGGCATCCGGCACATACAGGTTGCCGCGTCCTTTACCCAGATGAATATCCGGCTTAACCGTACCATGGAAATCGGAACCGCCGGAGATACACCAACCAAGGCGATCCGCAATTTGCAACAGATATTTAACAAAATGCCAGGTATGTGAAGAGTAATAAACCTCCACGCCGTCCACACCCTGTTTTTTAAATTCGCGAAACAGGCGCGTATAAGCGGCATAAGTAGGCTGGTTCAGGCTGACAGGATGAGCAACCAAAGCCAGACCGCCCGCCTGATGCACCAGCTCCACCGCCTGGGGAAGGGTCAATTTTCGTTTGCCCACATACCCCGGTTTTCCTTTGGCCAGGTATTTATCAAAGGCTTCCCATACCGAATTCACATACCCTTTGCGCGCCATCAGGCTTGCCACATGGGGACGACCTATGCTGCCCGCGGCGCTTTCACGCAGTTCATCGATGGACAAATCCATGCCATGTGCGTTGAGCTGTTCGATGATTTTTTCGGCGCGGCGTTCACGATCCCCGGCCAGTTCATTTAATGTGCGGATCAATATTTCATTTTCGGGATCGATGAACAGCCCCAGCAGATGTAAATGGGCTTTGCCGGGAAGGGGAAAGTCGATGCTCAATTCCACACCGGGCACCAGTGTCAGCCCGCTATCCCGTGCCGCGTTCCGGGCTTCCGCCAAACCGGCCACGGTGTCATGGTCGGTCAGGGCCAGGGCGGTCAGCTTAACACGTTGCGCTTCGGCGATCAGTTCCGAAGGCGTGAGTGTGCCGTCCGAAGCGGTGGTGTGGCAATGCAGATCAACCGCCACTACAAATACCCCAGATCACGCAGACGTTGGGTTAAGGCGTCCTCATCGCCTCCGGCGTTTTCAAGATTTTCCGCCTCGGCGCGTAAAAAATCCCGGACGATAAAATCCACCACTTCATCCACCGTGCGGAACGGTGTTTGCGCGCGATAGGCTTCCAGGGCAGCCACCAGCTTTTCATCGAGTGTTATGGACATGATATCTCCGTTTTAATTAAGACGCGTAATTTACGAAGAATCCGGTCAAAAGACAGCCTTAATCCATAATGTACGGAAATACTCCGGCGGTTCCGTATGCAAAGGGGTGAAAATAAAAAGGAGCCCGGGTTCACGCGGGCTCCCTGTGTTCAGGATTTAGGTTTGAGGACTTAAAAACCCTGATCCCGAGGGGTTACCAGGTGTGGATCGCATTATAACTTGGTGTATGTCCCGTCGGACAGGTCCAGACTGTATTGATCACCGGAGGGCAGCGTTACTTTTACCGTGCTGTCGCCTGTAAACGTGATGGTAAAAGTAAAGGAATAGCTGTCATTTTGCGTATCGCTGCCGGTATCCAGGGTGTAATTACCCGCTACGGTACCGGTTAATGTACCGGATGCCGGCACGCTTTGGGGATTGTTCAGATCAACACTCACATCTTCCAGTTTATAGGAACTGGCCGCCTGGATGGTAAGTGTGCGTCGGGGCCCGCTGATGGTATAGCCCGAGGTATTGGAACCTTCGCCGTTGAGAATTAATTGACCGGATTTAATACCGGTACCGGTCAGACTGCTGTGACTGCTGAGCGTGATGTCCAGGGATTGTATTTTTTTCTGATTGCTGCCGCTTAAGGAACCGTTATAAACGATTTTATCGGTTACCCCCGTAATAAAGGAGGGCATTTCCGTTCCGTTTTCCGCATAAAAGGCCACGTTCAGATTATAGGTTATCCAACCGTTGGTAAGAGTGGTATCCAGACCATCGGCCTGCATGCCCGGAGCCACAGGCTGCGTGGTGGTTGTGCCGGCTGCGATATCGGATGCCATTTCCACATCTGCCATGGCGCCACCGTCATCCGTGGACACAACAGCGGCCACCAGCGTCATCTCTTCCGATTCGCTTAACCCGCTGTCCTTATTATCTCCCGGGTTGCTGCAATTATATAAAAACAGAAAACCGGTTAACATCCATAACATAGATTTGCGATACATAAGACTCTCCTTTTTTTGTATTATGCGTTTATCAAACATGACGGGATCATTTTAAGCATGGCTTTGGGTCAGGGTGTTACAATCTCCCTAAAAAAATCTTGCAAAAACGTGGCCACGGGCGACGCCTATCCACACAAAACGCCGCGCAAGTGACAAAACAGACCCTCCGTTTATCGGAATGTTGCGGAAATGTTGCAGAAAGCTTCTAAATGG
>RFFS01000123.1 GCA_003696775.1 Calditrichota bacterium | reverse complement strand
CACGATTTTAATCGTGGGGCGCACGTCATATTCATAATACCCCAAACCGATTCATCGGTTTTATAGCCTGAGGGTCGCTCGCTACGCCCGGAATGACAGGGAGGTGGATGAAATGAGGCTCTTCACCCCGCTAAAACCCGCACAGGACATGAACCCGGCCAATGAAAGACAAAAAAGGCTTATTTTTTTTACATATTGCCTTTTTCATTTTGTAAATTAGTAACAATTTTTAAACACGGGCATCCAAAAAAGTACTCCGAACATTGCGGATGCCTGTTAAATGAATTGTGATCCTTCATAGAGTCTTCCTGCGTCTCACTCCGAATCACAATCCATAATGAGTAGTGTATGTACGATCATTATATGGATTAATTGGGAGATTTGCAGATGCCAACCACCAATACGCCGCAATCCGCGGCTACCCCCACACAAACCCGTTCACAAGCTGTTATCCTGGATGAACATATCGTGGAAATCGTCAGTGATTCCGGCGAGGGCGCGCAAACCGCCGGTCAGGCCTTCGGAACCATTTCCGCCCGCATGGGCAACGGCATTTGGACGGTGGAAATCATTCCCGCGGAAATCGAACCACCGCCCCGCACCGCCGCAGGCGCCAGCGGCATCCGCATTCGCCTGGGCTCCAATCACATTACCAATATGGGTGATGAAGCGGACCTTATCGTCGCTTTTAACGAACAGGCCCTGATGGGCCGCGAAGAAAATGGCAATCTGAAAAAAGGCGCCACCATCCTGCTGGAAAACCGTTGGAAAGACCACACCAACAATGTTATCCGCGAACAATACGCCAAGGTGATGGACCACCTGATTGAAACCGGTTACAATGTGGTGGAAATCCCCATGGAAGAAGAGACCCTGAAAATTGTCAAAAACCCGCGCAAGGGTAAAAACATGTTTGTGCTGGGCATGTTGTGCTATATCTACTCACGCGATATGGAACTGGCCCGGGAGCAAATTCGTTTTGCCTTCCGCAAAAAAGGGGAAAAAGTTATACAGCCCAATCTGCAATTGCTGGAATCGGGTTTCAACTGGGCCAAAGAGAACCTCAATTTTCAATATGAAATCAGCTCTCCGCCGATCGAAAAAAAGATGGTGGTCACCAACGGTAATGTGGCCATAGGCATGGGTATTATGGCCGCCGGCATGGAAGTATGCGCCATGTATCCCATCACACCGGCCACTTCGGCATCCCATTATTTAAGCGAAGTATTTGAAAACACCGGCGGCATGGTTCACCAGGCGGAAGATGAAATTGCCGCCTGTGCCTTTGCCATTGGCGCTTCCTATGCCGGTAAATGCGCGGTAACCATCACATCGGGACCGGGCATGGCCCTAAAAACGGAATTGCTCGGTTTGGCCAGCATGGCGGAAATTCCGCTAGTACTGGTCGATGTGCAGCGCGGTGGTCCCAGCACCGGTCTGCCCACCAAGGTGGAACAGGGTGACCTGCTTTCGGCTTTGTTTAACTCTCCCGGTGATAATCCCAAAGTGGTGCTGGCACCTTCCACTATCGAAGATTGTTTTTACAGCATGATTACGGCGCGTAAAATTGCCGAGACCTTTCGCATGCCGGTTCTGGTACTATCCGACGCCAACCTGGCCACCGGTCAGCAACCCTACCCCCGCCCGGAATTCCGGGAAGAATGGGTGGCGCCGCCTTATGACCAAAACCCCGTACCCGAAGGAACCAAACCGTTTGACTGGGATGAACAAACCGGACTTTCCAAACGCATTATCCCCGGGCAGCCCGGCGGACTGCATCGAGTAACGGGGCTGGCCCATACACGTGAGGGACATGTGGCTTACGGCCCGGGCGTTAATCAGGAAGGATGCGACCACCGCAGCCTGAAACTGGCAACATTTCAGAAAACGTTGAAAACACCCAAAGTTTACGGCCCGGAAGAAGGCCCCTTGTTACTTTTAGGCTGGGGCAGCACACGGGGCGCCATTCAAGAAGCCGTGGACCGCGCCCGTGCCGAAGGCCTGAATGTCAGCAGCCTGCATCTCAAATTTCTGCAACCCATGGCGCCGGGCATCGGTGCTATTCTTAAAAAATTCAGAAAGGTGATGGCCGTGGAAATCAACTTTTCGGATGATAAAGAACGGCCCATGATCACAGAGGAAAACAGGCGCTATTCCAACCTGGCCTGGTTGCTCCGCGCCCGTTATCTGGTGGATGTGGACAGCTTTTCCAACGTACACGGTCAACCCTTAAAACCCTCGGCCATTCTTGATATGATTCGCCGGGAACTCAAACAATTGAATTAAAACAGGAAGAACATCATGTTTGGCGTAAGCATTGACAATATTCTCAATCTGGATCAAAAATATTACACCATGGAAGACTATCAGAGCGATATCCCGCGCTGGTGTCCGGGCTGCGGGGACAATGGCATTCTGGCCGCGGCTCAACGATTACTGCGCGAGGAACAGATCGCTCCGGAAAAAACGGTGTTTGTCTCCGGCATCGGTTGTTCCAGCCGTTTCCCGCATTATATGAACACCTACGGCTTTCACGGCCTGCATGGCCGCGCCCTGCCCATTGCCGAAGGCATTAAAATCCGCCGTCCCGATTTACATGTGTTTGTGAACATGGGCGACGGCGACTGTTTCAGCATCGGTTCGGCGCACTGGATACACGCCCTGCGCTACAATATGAACATGGTGGCCATGGTACATGACAATAATATCTACGGCCTGACCAAAAAACAGGCCTCGCCCACCACGCCCAAGGGGTTGAAAAGCAACACCACGCCAAAGGGCGCCATACTCAATCCGCTTTATCCGCTGTGCACCACCCTGGGAGTCAGCAATGTCTCTTTTGTGGCCAATGCCGTGGAATGGATACCCGAACTGCTGTATGATATTATTCGTCAGGGTTTTCATCATAAAGGTCTGGCCTTCATCCGTATTTTGCAACGTTGTCCGCACTACACGCCCCATGTATTCGACCCGCTGCTGAACGAACCGGACAACATCCTGTTGCTCAGCCATGAAAACGGTATGCACATTTCCGATCCTATTAAAAAAATGTATAAAAACGTGGAAGAACACGATCCATCCAATATGCATAAAGCCCGGGAATACGCGGCTATGACCGACCGCATACCGGTGGGCATTCTATATCGTAATGAGAACATCCCTACCTATGATGATCTGCGGAAGCCTGAAAAGCCCAACACACCGGAGGTGATCCACGCGGCACTGGAACAGGAATTTGATAAATTTGGCATTAACCCCAAAACGGCATAAAGGGAGGTCCCAAAGTGGAAAAAAAGACATCCGGGGATGCGCCCGCACCGCAAAGGGAAGCGGAACAACTGTTAAATGAGCTGGACAGGCTGCTGCCTTCCAACCCCACTAAAGTTGCACCGCCCGCCGAAACATACCACCTTTGGCAGGCATCACAAACGCCGGTGGACGACGATACTACCATCCGGCGGCTAAAGAAACAACATCTGGCTTTTTATGTGGGCCAACACAAAGGACAGGGCGCCGAAGGTCTGTTGCCCCCTGCCCTGGCGCTGATGCAACACGGCCAAACGGTCTATGCCCCTTTTCCCCTGTTTTTGGGGGAAACGCCCGACCGGCTGTTAACGCCGGAAGCACTCATACACACTTTGATAAACACGGCTGCCCCGGACGATGACCAACGGGAAATGTTCACCCGATATCTCGCTGCCATCGGCCGACGCCTGACCAAAGATTTCCGCCATATTTCCGAGCCGCTGGAGGCGCCGGAATTGATTCGAAAACTGGCCGGGGAATTATTAAAACAGCATGGTAGCCGGAACGGAGATAATCATCCGGCCATTCAGGCGCTGGATGCATTCAGTCGTTCCGATCTGCCCGGGGGCACCTTTTTTGGATTTGGCCCGCACACACCGCGCCAACTGATCCCGGCGGCCCACGCGGCGCAATGGCGTCAACAGGTACGTCAGGCTCTGGACCGACTCGAGGAATTGACGTTGGCTGTAAATGGCCTGATCGAAAACGCAACGTCACCGGAGCTTCTATCCCAAGAGGCGGATCCCCCTTTTGGTGACAGTATCGACTTTGGAAAATTAGATGAAATTGTCCGTTCTGTGAAACGGGGTGCTTCCCTGTCGGCTCAGAGGCTGGAAAGATTAACAATCATCGCCGAGTCGCTTAATCGCTGGCACCATATCCTTGAAAGTGACGCGCATACGCGCGACTTTTTAAGCCGCTTTATAGCCACGGATACCAGGGCGAACGCGACCCATGACGCCCAGGATGAAATCATACGACTGATCCGTGACTATCACATGGCAGAGTTGGAAGTCAAACATCAGTTTGACGATGCGATCCATGGCGATCTGTTCCGACATTTTTCGCTGCACATGCTCAGTGATACGGAAGCGCGGCTGATTCCGCCCACCCTGCTTTTTATCGACGCCGAACAGGCCGCCGAACATCAGGAGGCACTGATCACACGCCTGCTTTCCGGTGAAAAGGTCAAAATCATCGTACTGGCGCATACTTTATTTAAAGATAAACAACTGCTGCCGCTTTACGCCTGGGCGCGCATGGCGGTCTCTCTGAATCGGGTTTCCGTGGTTCAGGCCCCGCTTTCCGATTTGGCGGATGTCTGGCCGCGGGTATTGGAGGCTCTTGCCGAAGACGGCGCCGCCTTTTTCTCTTTTTATGCCCCCGCGAGCCGGGTGAACGAATTCCTGTATAGCGGCAGTGCCGCCGGCGCACGCTTTTTCCCTGTTTATGCTTTTTCCGGCAACCGGGACAAAGCCTTATGCGACCGTTTCTATATCAGTGATACCATACAGCCGAGAAACGCCTGGCATACGCACACACTGACCGTCCGCCATGATTCGGAAGAAACCACCCTCTCCTGCTCCTTTACGGCAGCGGATTTTCTTTTACTGCATCCCGACTTTACAAATCATTTTTACCGTCTCGAGGCGGATAGTCCGCGGGATCACCTGATACCGTTGGCGGAATTCGTGCAACAGGAGGACGACACCGAAGCGCGCATCCCTTATATCCTTTCCGCCGATGCCGACGGCGCCCTTCATACCCTGCTTGTGGACGATTTCATTGCCCGTCATACTCTGGCCATCCATAAAGACTGGCGTTTGTTACAGGAATGGGCCGGTATCGACAATTCCTACGTGGCGCGCGCCCTGCGCGAAACCCGGGCGCGCATCGAGGCCGATGCCCGGGAAGAAATCGAACAACTAAAACAGCATTACGAAGCCCGGCTGCGGGAAGACCGCGCCCAACTGACCGAAGAAATTATTTCCAATCTGGCGGCGGGCTTGCTTTCCGATGAGATGATCCGCGTGGGAAGCGGCATGACAGCGCCTGTTGCGCCGCCTCCGGAGGAAAAGACCGAAGCGGACACACCTGCCGAACCCGACCCGCCGGTCACCGATGAGAAGGAGGAAGAAGAGGAAACTCTTGCCCTTGAGGAAGCCTATATCGACACACCGTTGTGTACCAGTTGCAATGAATGCCGTAACATCAACAGCCAAATGTTCGCCTATGACGCCAACAAACAGGCCTACATAGCCGATGTCCACGCCGGCACCTTCAAGGAACTGGTCATGGCGGCGGAAAATTGCCCGGTAAAAATCATTCATCCCGGCAAGCCGGTGAACCCCGATGAACCGGGGTTGGAAGAGCTGATCAAACGGGCTGAGAAATACAACGGATAACAACGACTATGATGGAAATCTCTTCAGCGGTATTGTTCATAGGCGGATTAAGTGTTTTTTTGGCGGCTGTGCTGGCCCTGGCCAACCGAAAACTAACCGTGGCCGAAGACCCGCGCATCGACACGGTAACCGATATGTTGCCCAACGCCAATTGCGGCGCCTGTGGCAAACCCGGCTGCCGCGCCTTTGCCGAAGCGGTGGTACATGGCGAAATCGCCCCGGGCGCCTGTACCGTCGGCGGTCCGGAAACCGCGGAAAAGGTGGCTCACTACCTGGGCATCGATCCGGGTTCCGTCGTACGCCGGGTAGCCCGTTTGTTATGCGCCGGCGGCACGGATGTGGCTGAGCAGGCGGCCGGTTATTCAGGCGCCTCATCCTGCCGGGCGGCCGCTACCGTGGCCGGCGGACCCAAAGCTTGCACCTATGGCTGTCTGGGACTGGCCGATTGCGAAGTGGCCTGCACCTTTGACGCCATTACCATGATGCCCAACGCCCTGCCCTTTGTCAATGCCGCCAAATGCACGGCCTGCGGCGATTGCGTCGAAGCCTGCCCCAAAAATTTGTTCGAGCTTATTCCTGTTAATCAACATTTATTGGTGCAATGCAAAAGCCAACTGGCAGGAGATGAAATTCTGGAAAGCTGCGAAGTGGCCTGTACGGCGTGCAGCCGGTGTGCCGCCGACGCGCCCGAAGGCCTGATCGAAATGCAAAACAATCTCCCGGTGATCCATGCGGAGATGTTACACAAGGAAACCAAAATTGCCACGCTGCGCTGCCCCACCGGCGCCATCACCTGGTTGGAAGAACAGCAGTTCGCCGATAAAGCAGCGCCCGCGTCACAAGTTCAGCACAGGAATTTATGATGAAAGAGCAAACACCTGTCAGCCAACGCGGCACCGGTAAACAGGCGGTTTTCGCCGCGCTGGAAAATAGCACGACCCATTGGGTACGCCCCGCCGAAGCGCCGGGAAGAGCCGCCGCCGGTGATCGCTGCGCCGTATATCTGACCGAAAAGAGCCTCAATGCCGCCGGAGACGCTTTTTCCGGCGCCGACCCGACTCCCTTTCCGCTGGTGGTGTGTGTCGAACGCAGGCATCCCGACCTTTTTACGGAATTTATTCGAAAAACCGAAAAACGCTTCCCTATTGTCTTTTATCCGCGCGATGTTCAGGAAGCGTACGATCTGGTGCTGGTCGCCCAATATGTGAGTGAAAAAGCGTGGCAACCGGTGCTATGTGTACTGGACGGTATTATGACCGCCGAAGCGATACAGGCATGGCGCCCGTTGCCGCAAAAAGCCATAACAAACTGGCTGGGCAACCCCGATGATACGATTCCCGATGACGATCCTGCCACAGCGCAATTATTGGGAAAAAAGCAT
>RFFS01000122.1 GCA_003696775.1 Calditrichota bacterium | reverse complement strand
TCCACCACATCCGGACCGTTATTGGTGTCACGGGTGAATTCAATCCCTTTGACGATATAGCCCGGCAACACACGTAGCGGGCCGTTATCATCCCGGCTTCCGGCGGGCGAAAGCGCCACATTCAGGCGGATGCCGTATTGGAAAGAGAATTCGTTTTCCAGGCCATCGGTCACGGTGATGGTTTGAGGTTCGGGGGTATAATAGCCCGGCACCTCACCGAAGGAAATCGTATGCGTGCCCAGCGGCAGTTTTCCGGCAAAGCGCCCCTTGCCCAGCGGCTTGCCGTCCACAAAAAGCGGGGCGTTGGCGGGTTCCACATCCAACACAACCGGCCTCAGCGTGGCCGAAAGGGTGAATTCCGCCGTGGCGCGCCGGCTATCCTTATCAAGAACCACCACCTGTTCCTTGGGATAGGCTTTATAATTTTCCAGTTCAACGCGAACCACATGACGGCCAAAGGGTATTTTTTGCAAAACATAGTCGGTTTGGAAGCCCGTGGGACGACCGTTTAAGAATATCCGTGCGCCGGGCACATTGCTGCTCACATCGATCAGGCCGAACGAACTGGCCGAAATACGCTTTCCGCTGGAACCGCGGCTGGGGCGCATGGCAAAACGCACCTCCACCGTATCCCCGGCGTTCAACGAAAAGGTATGGAAGGTGGGGCTGGGCAGATAGTTTTCCTGCTTAAGGGTTACGGTATGATCGCCCGCCGGCAACTGCAACCAGGGATTATCCGCCAGTATGCCGTGGAATTCGCCGTCCACATAAATATCGGCTTCTTTAAGCTGCGCCAGCACATGCACATATCCCTGATCACCGCTAACCGGCTGCAGAGTGAAGGAGATGTCCACGGTGTCTTCGGCGTTGATCTCCACCCAATGCGAATCAGGAAGCACCTCATAGCCAGAAGCGATCAGGCGGATTTGATGTTCGCCTTCATCCACAACATAAGGCACGCCGGGCGAAAATCCGATGGCCAGTTGCTGATCGATATACAAACTGGCCTTGACGCCTCCGGTATCGACACGGATATAGCCTTTCGGATTTTCCGTGCGCACGGCCTGCCAGCCCAGGTAGAGTAACCCCACAAACAGCACCACGGCGCCGCCATGCAAAACAGCGCGGATGAACTTTTCGCGCGGGCTGTAAACCGGGTCGATAAATTCATCCTGACTTTCAAATTCCTCCCGGGTGAGCCAGGCGGTTTCACCGATATGATTCTTATATTTATGATAGCCTTTCAGCTTACTGTAAAAACGATCCTGTTCTTCTTCAAAAATTTTACGTTCCAGATCATCATGAACGGCTTCGCGGGCTTTTTGCAGATGTTCCTTATACAGGGCGATGCGCTGCCGGGCATCCTGCTCAAACTCCTCGCGCAGGCGATCCATCATGGCCCGGATTTCTGGCGTTTGCGGAATATCCGGGGCGGCTTTTTTACCAAACCATTTTTTTCGCCAACGTTGCCAGCCGCTTTCTTCCACCGGAAAGAACTCAAACTCATTTTCCATTTCGAGCGGGGTGAGCCATTTTATCTGCGCCAGATGGTTTTCGCATTTAACAAATTCCGGATGGGAACCATAGACCTCTTCCTGCAACACACGGCGGATATAATTTTCCATGAAATAGGATTCGGTTTGAGGCTGCGCCATGGGGCTGGCTTTTTGCACGGGTTCTTTCTTCTTGCTGCTGGTGCGTTCCCTGTGTTTGCGTTCCAGCTCTTCCCGGATTTTGCGCCTTAATTCATCTTCATTAAGATTTTTTTTCTGATCGCTCATGGATATGGCTTACCATTTATATTGATAGTTAACGGATATTTCCTGCTCACTTTGCGCGGGCAGGGTGATCCAACCGCTGATTTTGCCGTTGGCGATGCGGATGTCTTTTAAATCGCTGTGGATAACGCGGGCTTCACTCCGAATCGGAAAGCTTTCCCGAATCTCCAATTTCACGGTTTCTTTTTTAAGATTTTTTACACGATACACGGTGTTATGGACTTCCGTTTTCCGGTTCGGGCGTTCCACTTTTTCCTGCCTTTCGTAAATGATATCGAAAGCATGGCCGGTCTGCCATTCGGCCGTGCCGTTTACGGGCGTGGCTTTCATGCGGTCTTCGCCGAGAAACAGGGGCATTTGATTATCGTGTGTATAAAAACGGATGCTGCCCGGCGGCAGTGGCCGGCCCAGGCCGTTGGCGCGGCTGTTCTTAAAAGTGTAAACAAGGGCGGCCTGTTGAGGCGCGGTGCTTTCGATGCGGTAATGTTTTTCCGCGCGCAGTACGGTCGGTTTTAGAAACGGTATCTGCTTAATCGCCCCCTCATTCAACTGCCAGCTCCCTTGCAGGGGATATTGATAATAATCGAAAAGACCTTGCGGTTGAGTCAGAGCGTTGTCGGACGCGTCGGCGCTTAAGCTGTACACTTCCTTGCGAAGGCCGCGCACGGGCGCCGCGGGGCTGTTAAGATGCAGGTTACCGGACAGCAACACAAGCCGGGCGTTTTCGTAACTTTTTCCACTGTTGTTTTGTATGTGAACCGATGCGGAAAGGGTCAGTTGATTATCCTTATCCAGCCAGATGTTGTAATCGGTTTGCCAGCTCAGTCCGCGGGTCAGGTAGGTAAGCCGGGCAACGGCTCCGCCGCTTTTTTCCGAATGAATCCGGCATTGCAGATTGGGTTGGGTAGCCGCAGCGCCGTTGTATGCCTCCAGACGGACAATCTGGTTATCGTTCTGCCGGAACATACGGACAACACCGTCCGAATCCCGTAATACCAACATGCCGTTGCGCGCTTCCAGCAACACACCGTGCTGCTCATACACACCCGGTTGAATAACCGTTACAGTTTTACCCAGGTTTTGGTTAAGCGGAGCATACGCCGGCCGGGGAACAACAAAATTTTGTTCCGTAATGTCTCCCCCGGGCACATCGATCATCACGGAAGCGGGAATCAGACTTTGCGGCAGGTCTTTGATAACCAGATCGCGGGCGCCTTTTTCCAGAGTAAGCGTTCTTTCTTCGCTGACCAGTGCGATATTTTGCCCGGTTAAGGCAATTTGTGTTTGGGCACCGACCGGCAACATGCCGTACAGCGTGCCAAGCATAAGCAACCATTTATTGAAACTTGGCATAATTGGCCTGTACTTTCTCCAGATTTTCAAGAATGTTGGCTAATTTATTACGTTCGCCCTCCACCACGGCAGTCGGGGCTTTTTCCGTAAAATTTTTATTTTCCAGCTTTCGACGAATGCCCCCGGCCAGTCCCTGCAAACGGTTGATTTCCTTTTGCAGACGGGCTTTTTCTTTTTCCACATCGATCAAACCCGCCAACGGTACAAAAAGTTCAACACCGCGTACCACCACAGTGGCGCAATGGGATTTATCCAGACCGGCCGCCGCCCGGGACAAGCTATCCACTTTGGCCAAGGTGTTAAAATGTACGGTATTGTCCAGCAGGTTGTGAACCGTTTCATCATCACCTTCCACGAAAACGGTCATGGACTTAGACAAGGGGACATTCATCTCCGTGCGGATATTACGCAGGGCGCCGATCGCTTCCCGGACAAAGGCCATAATCATTTCGGCCTCATCATCCACGCGCGTCGGATTGGCAACCGGCCAGGGAGCGACCATAACGGATTCTTCTTCATTATTTTTAAAATATTGCCAGATTTCTTCCGTAATAAAGGGAATAACCGGATGCATCAGCTCCATGGTTGTTTTCATCACATGGGCGGCTATGCGCCGGGCGGTGAGGCGTTGTTCTTCCGATTCGGGCCGGTACAGTCGCGGCTTGATCATCTCCAGGTACCAGTCGCAATAAGCGCCCCAAAAAAAGTGATACACCGTTTCCAGCGCGTCATGAAAACGGAACTGCTCCAGATGACGCGTCACCGCTTCGATCGTATGTTGCAATTGGCTGAGTATCCAGCGGTCGGCGGTTTCAAAACCGGATTCTAGTCCTGTGATATCCGTGCTGAAATCGTCATCGAGATTCATACTTAAAAAGCGGAAGGCGTTCCAGATTTTATTGGAAAAA
Source organism: Calditrichota bacterium (assembly GCA_003696775.1). Lineage (GTDB taxonomy): Bacteria > Calditrichota > Calditrichia > Calditrichales > J004 > J004. Next base: position 6,580 of record RFFS01000122.1, on the reverse strand, counting down.
TTACGTCCGGTTTCAAAGCTCTTTTCGCTTAGGTTGAGGTCCTGACCTTCCGCGCTCATCATAATAAGCGTAAAACGCACAGCGTCGGCGCTGAACTTATCCACCATTTCCAGCGGATCGATCCCGTTTCCGAGGGATTTGCTCATTTTACGACCCTGTGCATCGCGCACAATACCGTTGAAAAAGACATCTTTAAACGGCACATCCCCCATGAATTCCAGACCGGCCATGATCATGCGCGCTACCCAGAAGAAGATGATGTCCGGGCCGGTAACCAACGTGGACGTGGGATAAAAATAGTCCAGCTCCGGTGTTTTTTCCGGCCAGCCCAATGTGGAAAAGGGCCACAACTGGGATGAGAACCAGGTGTCCAGCACATCAGGATCACGGGTCCATTTTTCATCTTCGGTGGACGGGTCTTCCACGCACACCTTGATTTCACCCTGTTCGTTGTACCAGGCCGGAATGCGGTGCCCCCACCACAGTTGACGGGAAATACACCAGTCACGGATGTTGGTCATCCAGTGACGGTAGGTGTTTTCAAAGCGCCCGGCGGGATGGAATTTGACCGTACCGTTTTCCACCACTTCCAGCGCCTTGCGGGCCAACGGTTCCATTTTAACAAACCATTGTTCACTCAGGTATGGCTCGATGGGTACATGAGATCGGTAGCTATGCCCCACGGCATGGGTGTGCTCTTCCACTTTGACCAGTTGTCCCATTTCATCAAGCGCTTCAATTATCTTTTTACGCGCTTCAAAGCGATCCAGCCCGGCTAGGAATGCCGGCACGGGGCGTTCCTCTTCCCAGGCGCCGCTATGGTAACGCCGGCAAACAGGCAGCACCTTGCCGTTTTTATCCAGCATGATGATCTGATCGAGATGATGGCGTTGTCCCATTTCAAAGTCGTTGGGATCATGAGCCGGAGTGGCTTTTACAAATCCGGTTCCGAATGCCTTATCCACATGGGCGTCGGAGAATATAGTAACGGGGCGTTCCACAAAAGGAATAATAACCTGTCTGCCCACGAGATGTTGTTTTTCTTCATCATCGGGCGCCACCGCCACGCCGCTGTCTCCCAATAAAGTTTCGGGACGGGTGGTGGCCACTACAATATACTCATCGGAATCTTTTAATTTATAGCGGATATGGTACAGTTTACCGCGCACTTCCTTATGATCCACCTCATCATCGGCCAGCGCCGTTCCGGAAGCGGGGTCCCAGTTGACAATTCGCAAACCTTTATAAACCAGCCCTTTTTCATACAGACGAATGAACACCTGCTGCACGGCTTTGGACAACCCCTCATCCATGGTGAACCGTTCCCGTTCCCAGTCCAGGGAACAGCCCAGTTTTTTTAACTGCGATGTGATGGTGTTGCCGTGTTTTTCCTTCCAGGCCCATACCCGTTTTAAAAAGGCGTCGCGCCCCAGATCATGGCGGGTTTTATTTTCCTGTTTTTTCAGGTCGCGTTCCACCACCGCCTGCGTGGCAATACCGGCATGATCCGTGCCGGGCACCCACAGGGCCTCGTAACCGGCCTTGCGTTTCCAGCGGATCAGGATATCCTGAATGGTGTTGTTGAAGGCATGCCCCATGTGCAGCTTGTCCGTCACATTGGGCGGGGGAATAACGATGGTATAAGGTTTTTTACCGCGATTGACACGGGCGTGGAAATACCCTTTTTCGCGCCAACGGTCATACCATTTGTCTTCCACGGCATTCGGATTGTAAATCTTTTCAATTTCACGGGCCATCTGAAATCATTCTCCTGAAAATCAATGAGCTAAAATCGGTTCATCCCGATCTTGGAAAAAAAATGCAATCGGTAAATATAGCCTTTTTAGGGGTTTAAATAAAATAATTGTAAGCACGGAAGAGGAAGCGGGGACCGCCTGTTTTTACAGAATTACAATCAAAATTTCCTGTTAACATTTACAGGTCATTTTAATTAAGATAATTACAATCCAAATCTTTGGTTCCCTTTTACCTCCCTCTCATATTCCATGGAAAGGTACGATGTATGTGAAGATTGATTTTGTTTATGTTGCTCTTTTTTACGGTTTCGGCGTCTGCTCAAACGGACAGCACCACGCTACATTATGGCAGAATTAACGACACTTATTTAGATCTCATCACCCAGTTGGAAGATATTAAGTTCGCGGAAATGATTTTCAGTGATACGACCATGCGCGGCAGACGGTTCTTCATTTTTCTTGATGAGTATAAAACGGGGTTTTAATTAATGAAGACGATTTTGAATTGAATTCTGTTGAAAAAAGAATCCCTTTTATGGTAGGCAACGATACCATCGTATATCAAATCAACACATGCGACAGAATCACCTTTGACCCTTCCCTGGAAAAATTTAGCATTTTATTGGCCGGTAAAATGGAGGAAGACAACCTGAAACTGCTCATTCGCTATCCGGGCTAATTTATGCAAAGGAAGTTAAAGGCCAATAAGATGTTTTCCCTGCGTCCTGTCTTAAAAGAAGGACAACGCATTCCACTAAATGAAAAAGTGCCGGTCTATTTATACGTGCCTCCCTATGAAATAGGCAAGGGGTATTATTATTATTGCATTTTGGACAATCAGGAACCGGCATCCATTTACAAAACCTATAAGATTCCGCATTATTATGTCATTTCGATTAAAATACAATAAGTTTTCATCCGCGGAAGGCGTTAAAGCAATAACAGGCTATGAGGGGTGAGTGTCATACCACTCACCCCGTCGGCCTGTATATTTTAAATATTTTCCTTATACGTAACTAAATAGGACGGATCGGTTTACTACGCGGCGGATTCCGGTGTCAGCTCCTCCGCGCCGTGGGTCAGACGTTTAAGCGGCTTAAGCATCAGCAGCAACAAAACGCCAAACAATGTGGTAAACAGGAAGATACCGGTAAACACTTCGAACTCACCGGCGTTTTCTGCCAGGGCGCCCACCATGCCGGCCAGTTTATTCCCCAATCCCGTCGCCGCGAAATAAATCCCCATCATTATGGAGGCATAACGCGCCGGAGCCAGTTTGGTTATGAACGATAAAGCCACAGGCGAGGCCGACAACTCGCCGATCACCTGCAACAGGTAAGAAAGGATCAGCCAGATAAGCATGGCCTGTCCGGTTTCTTCCGCCTGCCAGGCGGCCGCGGTCATCATAAAAAATCCGGTACCCATCACCATGGTGCCCACCGCCATTTTAAACAGGGATGAGGTTTCCTTGCCCATTTTATAGCGCTTCACCCAGTAATTGGCCACCGGCACACCCAGTAGAATGACAAAAAAGGCCGGCACCGACTGGAACATGCTGGTGGGTATTTCCCAACCCAGCACCACGCGGTTGATCTTTTCCTTTGTATAAAGATTCATCAAACCGCCGGCCTGCTCGTAGGCGCCCCAAAAAACAATCACAATTAAAAAGGAAATCAGCATTACAATGATACGATCCTTTTCTTCACGGGTAAGCGGCACATGCTTATTGGTGCCTTCCACCTTTTTAACCGTAACCACATTGCCCACATCCTTTAGGAATTTTTGACCCCACATATACACAAACAAGCCGAGAATCATGCCGATACCGGCCAGTAAAAAGCCGTAATGCCAGCCATAAACCTCGCCCACATAGCCCACCAGCAACGGCGAGGTGGCCGCGCCGATATTAATACCGATGTAGAAGATCGTGAAGCCTTTATCGCGCATCGGATCACCCTGTTTATACAAGCCGCCCACCATGGTGGAAATATTGGGTTTCAGGGCGCCCACGCCAAGCACCAGCAATGTGAGCCCGGAATAGAAAAAAGTAAGACCCTGCATGGCCAGCAACAGTTCACCGGCGGCAATCAGAATTCCGCCCAGTAAAACCGTTTTTTTCTGACCCAGCCATTTATCCGCCAGAATGCCGCCCGGTATGGACATCACATAGACAAACATGGTGTACCAGCCATACAATGACAAGGCATCGGCCTTGCTCCACCCCAGCCCCGGGTTGGCGCTGATGGTTTGTTCCGTTACATACAGTACCAAAATGGCGCGCATGCCGTAATACGAAAAGCGTTCCCACATCTCCGTAAAAAAGAGTATGGGCAGTCCCTTAGGATGATCCTTCATAACAGAGTCCTTCTATAATACTCAATGGAAAATGGGGAAGATAAGCAACAAATCGCTTTTTACCAAGGAAGCGGGGGATAAATCCCGGTCTCCCGACTATTACACGCTATTTTAGCGCGGATAGCAACACCGGCTCTATGCGTTACAACTAAGGTGGCGGTCGGTTGCTTAGATGCTACGGTAACGGTCGCGTCTTTTTTGCATACGTTCCAGACGAAAAATATAATTGCGGGTTTGCTGACGCACCAGAGGCGTAAAAATCCCATAAAACAGAAAAGTGACCAGGGGGTGGCCGGTTTCACCGCGGATGATTCGATTGATTTTTTTATGAATGCGGCGTTCTTCCGCGTTGCTCATGAATTCCTTCTGAAAAAAAGGCAGATACAAAGTGACCAGGGAATTTCGGGCGTATTTTTTTAAGGCCGTGCCGATGGAATATTTTTTTAGCGTCCCCATTGTAAGTTGTTTTTGGCGGATGGCGCCGGTAATATCACAGGGTTCCAATCCTTCCTGTCGGGCAATCCAGCAGGAGGCATGAAAGACATGTTGCCGCTGTTGCCAATAGACGGAGGGAACTTTGCCAAACTGCCACGGCTCGAATTGCCCCGGAAAGGCAGCGTTAACCGCGCGATAGATATTTTTTCCGAATCGAAGCTCGAACAGGGTGGCCAGTCCCGCCCGGCTGAATGTTTTGCGGTTTAGCACGCCGGATTTGTAAAGCGCCGGTAGTTGCGCCGCCTTCCAATTGTTTTTTTGGCACATGCGACGCACCGCCCTCGCCGAATGCTCTTCCGTCCAGTAGCTTTTGGGGACATTGCCCGTTTCCCACGGCTCCAGTTGAGGATACGCTTCCTGTAAAGCCCTGGATACGGAATTATAATATTGAACAAACATATACGACAATCCGTTTTCGGCGAAAGCTTTTTTATGAAATACCGGCTTTTTAAAGTGTTGCGGGTCCAGTCCCAATCGGTCTTCCACCAGCCAACGGATGGCTTCCACGCGGTTTGCCTTTTCTTCCCAGTAATTTTCCGGAATGCGGCTGCTCATCCACAATTTAACCGTACACGGGTAGGCATTGTAAAGCACCCGGTTCATCGAATAGTTAAACAACCGGTATATATTTTGGATTTTATATTGAATGAAAAATGTGCTGTCTTTTTGTTGTAATACGGTGTACGGGTCTGTTTTCAAATATTCTTCCAATAAAAAACGAATGATCAACGCTGCGCGTTCCTTTCCGTTATAATCCAAAAAACACTTCGGATAAAAACGCTCCAGGCCACATAAAATCTTTTTATATACCGTCAACGCTTCGGGTTCTTCCGATACATCACAAGCCGCATCTTTAGTGTGCAGGGGAATCCGGCCATCCGGGAAAATTTTCATAAACCGTTGCAGGCGTTTTTCGATGTCAGGGCCGTCAATCGAAGCCGGGGGCCCGTTTTGCGCCCAATGGCACAATGCATCCGGCAGATGTCGGTTGCGGGCAAGGGGCGCCAGATATCGCTGCCAGTAAGCAAAGGCTTCCGGACTCAACACCGCGCGCAGCTTGTCGTTTAGCGTATCATCCGTTTGGGTTATTGCGGCAGGTTCTTCATTATATACAGAGGTGTCGGGCATCTCCGTCGGAATTTCATACTTGCCGTCAATGGAAACAAAACGACGTTTTTTCACATCCGGAAACAATACCTTCCTAACATCATCAAGGGCTTCTTTCAGGATAGGGAGATAGCGCGCGCGGTCATAAGGTGTGTTCCGCAACAGCATCACCACACGTTCATCCGCCAACGCGGATTGCGCCAGATTGTCCACCCATTCATGTTGTTGTTCCGGATCATACCCCCGGCCGGATAGATGTACAGCGGCCAATTCCGAGGAAAGAGCCAGCGCCTCACGATAATTTTGGTTGATCCGCCGTGCTGTTAGTTTTGTCATGCAATTTCCTTTTATAAACCGTTTTTTGTGCCGGCATGGGCTATTTTCGAAACTTTTTTAAAGGGTTAATGGCACCGGGTACCTAAAAGTAAACAGTCCCGTAAAAATATTGATCACATGCTCATACGATATCATAAGGCTCGGAACAAAAACGCCCGGTTTAACTGTTTTTTTTAAAACATTCCGCATCCCCCCCCACGACTGAAGGCGTGGGTTAGCCCTACTATGCCATCACCCCATCCGGGGGACAATGGAATTAACCCACGATTTTAATCGTGGGTAACGTGTCACATCCGTAATGCCCTAAACCAATTCATCGGTTTTAAAAGGAAAGGGATTCCTCACTGCGTTCGGAATGACAAGGGGTAAAGTCAAGACTTTTTGCGTCTTGGTGCCTTTGTGGTGAAAAAATATTACCGACAGGAGGGGATGCCTCGCCGCGCTCGGCATGACATGGGATGGAGGAACCCGATAAATCGGATTCACTTAGTATTTGGATTATTGCCGTGCCCACGACTGAAGGCGTGGGT
>RFFS01000002.1 GCA_003696775.1 Calditrichota bacterium | reverse complement strand
GTATCCTGCGTCAGGCTCGCATTGGAGAAAGGGAATAGTTTATCCATAAAAAATGGTCCACAACTTTTAAGCCCGGTTCCCTGCGAGCCGGGCTTTTTTTTTAATTTTTTTCAGAAAGGACATCATGCTGACACTGGCCTTACAAAAAAAGGGACGTTTGAGCGATACTTCCCTGCGCCTGCTGCAAGACTGCGGCATCAAAATTTCCGCTCCGCGTAACGGCACCCTGCGTGCCCGGGCGGTTAATTTTCCCATGGAAGTCCTTTTTTTACGTGATGACGACATTCCGGAGTGCATCGCCGATGGCGCGGCGGATTGCGGTATTGTCGGTGAAAATGTCATCGCGGAAAAAAAGAAACGGCTCTCCGTGGAACTCCCCCTGGGTTTCGGACGCTGCCGCCTGTCCATCGCCCTGCCGCGCGAAAAAAACTATGAGGGCCGGGCGAGCCTGAGCGGACTGCGCATAGCCACTTCATACCCGGTTATCCTGCAAGATTTTTTGGAACGCCATAACATCTCCGCCGCCATACATGAAATCAGTGGTTCCGTGGAAATATCACCGGGCATCGGCCTGGCGGACGCTATTTTCGACATTGTCAGCACAGGCAGCACATTATTAAGCAACGGCTTGCGCGAGGTGGAACAGGTGATGACCTCCCAGGCGGTTTTGGCGGCACAACTGCAACTTTCGGCGGATAAACGCGAAAAACTCAACCAGCTTCTGTTCCGTATCAAGGCGGTGCAGCGGGCTGCCAATAACAAGTACATCCTGCTCAACGCTCCGAATACCGCTTTGGAAGATGTCGCCCGTCTCCTGCCGGGCATGAACAGCCCCTCCGTTGTGCCCCTGGCCCGCGAAGGATGGAGTTCGCTGCATTCTGTTATAAATGAAGATGATTTCTGGGAAAATATCGACAAACTGAAAAAGCTGGGCGCCGAGGGTATTTTGATCATTCCTATCGAAAAAATGATTTTATAAACCCACACCCACATTAAAAAAAAGGACAACCGTTTTGGATAGTGTCAGTCTGACCCTCAAAACCGTTTTATATGCAGACCGCGACGCGCTCAATGAGGCATTGAAACGTCCCGGACAATCGCACCGGGAGACGGTGCGCGCCACGGCTCGTAAAGTGTTGCAAGACGTGGCCGCACGCGGTGATGAAGCCGTGCGCGCCTACGCCGAACGCTGGGATGGCGGCGCTCCGGAACACCTTTTGGTCTCCGATACCGCCTGGCGGGCGGCGGGCGAAAGTCTGTCGGACGACTTAAAAGCCGCCCTGCACACCGCCTACAATCATATCCGCCGTTTTCACGAAGCCGGATTTCCGGCGGATGGCCAATTGGAAACCACGCCGGGTGTGGTATGCGGCTGGACATGGCGTCCGGTGCCTTCCGTGGGTTTATACGTACCCGGAGGCTCGGCGCCGCTTTTTTCCACGGCGTTGATGCTGGGCGTACCGGCGCAGTTGGCCGGTTGCTCTTCCGTAACCTTATGCTCGCCACCCCCGGTACATCCCGCCATTTTATACGCCGCCGATTTATGCGGTATTCATCGGGTCTATCAGGCGGGTGGTGCTCAGGCCATCGCCGCCATGACATATGGTACCGAAAGCCTGCCCCCTGCGGATAAAATTTTTGGTCCGGGCAATGCGTATGTGTATGCCGCCAAGGCGCTGGCCGCGGAACAGCAGGTGGCCATCGATATGCCGGCCGGCCCGTCTGAAGTAATGGTTGTGGCGGACGCAAATACTCCCTCGGCTTTTATCGCGGCAGATTTACTGGCCCAGGCAGAACACAGCCCGGATGCCCAGGTGTTGCTGGTCACGGACAGCTCTGCATTGGCTGAGCAGGTGATACCGGAATTGCGCAAACAGCTTTCTTGTTTACCGCGCGCGTCTATCGCCCGGCAGGCGCTGCAACACAGCGCCCTGATTATCTGTCCGGACACGCAGGCCATGCTGAAGGTCGTCAACCGATACGCGCCGGAACACCTGATTGTGCAAATCGACGAAGCCGATGCCTTTGTACAACAAGTCAGCAATGCCGGCTCCGTTTTCATCGGGCCGTGGACGCCGGAATCCGCCGGGGACTATGCTTCGGGTACCAACCATACCCTGCCCACGGCCGGTTTTGCCCGTGCTTACAGCGGCCTTTCCGTCACTGATTTTATAAAACGGATAACCTGGCAGCGCATAACCCGTACGGGGTTGCACAATCTGGGCCCCACCATCATGACAATGGCCCGGGCCGAGCAACTGGAAGCCCACGCCGCCGCCGTGGAAATTCGTCTGCAACATAAGGAGGGTAATGATGCGAACCGATAAGTGGCTGCGCCCCAACATCCGGCGGCTTAAACCCTACCGCTCCGCCCGGGAAGAGCATCCCTCGGAACAGGCGCTGTTTCTTGACGCCAATGAAAACAGCTTGGGCAGCCCGGGCCCGGAACCCCTGAACCGCTATCCCGATCCCCTTCAAAAAAAACTGAAAATGGAACTGGCGCAACTTAAAAACGTGGCGCCGGAAAACATCTTTCTCGGAAACGGCAGCGATGAAGCCATCGACCTGTTGATACGCGCTTTTTGCGAACCGGCCGCCCAACGCATCCTGATCACCCCGCCCACGTACGGCATGTACCGGGTGTGCGCCGACATAAATAATGTTGCCGTGGACGAAGCGCCGCTGAACGATGATTTTTCCCTGAACACGGAACGGGTACGGACGGCCCTCACCCCCCATACCCGTCTGCTTTTTCTCTGTTCCCCCAATAATCCCACCGCCAATCTGATGGATGAACAAGCCATCCGTACCCTTTTGGATAACATGGACGGACTGGTCATCATCGATGAAGCTTATATCGATTTCGCCGAAACACAAGGATGGCTGCCGCGTCTCAATGATTATGAAAATCTGGTGGTGTTACAAACTTTTTCCAAAGCCTGGGGGCTGGCCGGCGCCCGGCTCGGGATGGCTTTTGCACACCCCGCGGTGATCGATGTGTTAAACCGCATCAAATATCCTTATAATGTGAATCGTTTAACACAGCAGGCCGCGTTGGAAGCGCTGCGGCATTATGACTGTTACCAAAGGATGAAATCCGATCTGATCCGGGAACGACACTGGTTGAGCGAACAACTGAAAGTTCTGCCTGTTATGGACCAAGTGTGGCCGTCCCGGGCTAATTTTATACTGGTGCGCAGCACCCGCGCCCGGGATATTTATCACAAACTGGCCGCGCGCAACATTCTGATTCGCTATCGCGGCGATTTACCGTTGTGTCCCGGCTGTTTGCGCATCACCGTGGGCACCCACGAAGAAAATCAACGCCTCATCGGGGCCTTGCAATCCCTTACATTTTAAGCGGAGACACCATGTCCACAGCACAAAAAATTTTGTTTATCGACCGCGACGGTACCGTGTTACTCGAACCGCCGGATGAACAAATCGACCATTTTAACAAAATGCGCTTTTATCCGGGCGTAATCGGCGCGCTGAAACGGGTGGTGGCCTGCGGCGCCTACAAACTGGTCATGGTTACCAATCAGGATGGCCTGGGCACGGAAAGTTTCCCGGAAGAGACCTTTTGGCCGGTACATAATCTGATGCTGTCCATTCTCGAGGGGGAAGGCATCCGTTTTGATGATGTTTTAATCGACCGACATTTTCCCGAAGATAACGCCCCCACGCGCAAGCCGGGCACGGCCATGCTGACAGCCTACCTGAATGGTACGTACGATCTGGCCGGTTCCTGGGTGATTGGTGACCGGGAAAGCGATGTGCAACTGGCCCGCAATCTTGGCTGCAAAGCCCTGTATCTCGGTAAGAAAGAAACCGGCGCCGATGTAACAACCACAAGCTGGGAAGAAGCGGCGCGGCGATTGTGCGCGGCGGCCCGCTCGGCGCGGATCACGCGAACCACAAAGGAAACGGATATTATTGTGGATGTGGCCCTGGAAGGTCAGGGCATCGGCGATATTCACACCGGATTGGGCTTTTTCGATCATATGCTGGAACAACTGGCGCGGCATTCGGGCATGGACCTGTATATCCGCTGCAAGGGAGATTTGCACGTGGACGAGCATCATACCATCGAAGATACGGCGCTGGCCCTGGGAGAGGCCATGCGCGCGGCCATGGGCGACAAAATAGGCATGCAACGTTACGGCTTTCATCTGCCCATGGACGAGGCCCTGGCTCGCGTGGCGATCGATTTTTCCGGAAGACCCTGGCTGGTGTGGCAGGCGGAATTCAATCGCGAAAGAATCGGTGACATGCCAACCGAGATGTTTTATCATTTTTTTAAATCCTTTAGCGATACCGCCGGATGCACCCTGAATATGCAGGTGGACGGGGTTAATGAACATCATAAAATCGAAGCCTTGTTCAAAGCCTGGGCGCGGGCGATAAAAATGGCGCTGAAAATTGACGATTATAGCGATGGCATTCCCAGCACCAAGGGGCTTTTATGAAAATCGTTATCGTGCGCTACAACGCGGGCAATGTGTTGTCCGTGAAACTGGCCCTGAAGCGGTTGGGCCACACGGCCGTGATCAGTGATGAACCCGATGAACTGCGTGCCGCCGATCGGGTCATTTTTCCCGGTCAGGGCGAGGCGCTTTCCGCCATGCGTTATTTGCGGGAAAAAGGACTGGACGAAGTGTTGCGCAAGCTGCAACAACCGGTTCTGGGGATTTGCCTCGGTCTGCAGCTGATGGCCGAAAGCAGCGAGGAAAACAACGCCCCGGGTCTGGGACTGATTCCGGGCCGTGTGCGCCGTTTTCCCGATACGGGCAAAGTACCGCACATGGGCTGGAATAATATCCGCCGGTTACGCGGCCCTCTGTTTGACGGTGTGCCCGAAAACAGCTATGTCTATTTTGTGCACGGCTATTACATGGAATGCAACCCGTTCATGACGGCGGAAGGCCATTATCTGTGCCCATTTGCCGCGTCGGTCCAAAAGGATAATTTTTACGCGGTGCAATTCCATCCGGAAAAAAGCGCGGCAACCGGTGAACGCATTTTGCACAACTTTTTAACCTTAACATGACGGACGCCTTATGGATATTATTCCGGCCATTGATTTGATGAATGGACAGTGTGTGCGGCTGCGTCAGGGCGATTATGATAACCAGACGGTTTACAGCGCATCGCCTTTGGAAACGGCCCGGCAATTTGAACAATCGGGTATCCGCCGTTTGCATCTGGTGGACCTGGAAGGGGCCCGTGCCGGTCAGCCGCATCATCTGGGTATATTAAAAATGATCCGCCGGCACACCGCACTTCAAGTGGATTTTGGCGGTGGCTTGCGCACACGGGAACATGCCACCGCTGCCCTGGAAGCGGGCGCTGCACAAATTACCGCCGGCAGCATCGCCGTTAAGCAACCGGAAGAAGTCCGGGACTGGGCTCACGCTTTCGGCCCGGAACGGATCATCATCGGCGCGGATGTGCGGGAGGGACATGTGGCGGTCAGCGGCTGGCGTGAGCAAACCTCCGTGGCCTTGTGGCCCTTTCTGGAACAGTGGCATCAACAAGGATTCCGTAACCTGATTTGCACGGACATTGCCCGCGACGGAATGCTTTCGGGACCGGCCATCACTCTCTATCGTGAAATCATTCGTCGTTTTCCCCAATGGCGGGTCATTGCCAGCGGTGGGGTAAGCAAGGTGGATGACCTGCATCGTCTGCGTGATGCCGGCTGCGCCGGCGTGATCATCGGCAAAGCCTTATATGAACAACGTATCACCCTGAAGGAATTGGAGCCTTTTTTATGCTGACCCACCGCATCATTCCATGCCTCGATATCCGCGCGGGACGCACGGTTAAGGGCACGCATTTTAAAAATCTGCAAGACGCGGGTGATCCGGTGGAGCTGGCTTTGCGTTATTGTGAACAGGGCGCCGATGAATTGACCTTTCTCGATATAACCGCCACGCAGGAAGCGCGGGGCACTCTCACCGATTTGGTACGAAGGGTGGCGGAAGCGGTGAATATTCCCTTTACGGTAGGCGGCGGTATACGCACGGTGCGGGATGTGGGTCGCCTGCTGGAAGCCGGCGCCGATAAGGTGAGCGTCAATTCGGCGGCCGTGCGCGACCCGTCTCTCATCGACGCCATTGCCGCCCATTTCGGCAGCCAGTGTCTGGTCCTGGCCATCGATACCCAAAAGGTGAACGGCGCCGACCGGGTGTTTGTCAGCGGCGGTAAACAGATCACCGAACGGGAAACCACGCAATGGGCCGCCGAAGCGGTGGAACGCGGTGTGGGCGAAATCATGCTCACATCCATCGATCATGACGGCGCGCGCAACGGTTTTGCCCTGGATATCACAGGTACCTTAACCGCCCGTTTATCCGTGCCCGTAATCGCCAGCGGCGGCGCCGGGCGCATGGAACATTTCCGCGATGTGTTTACCATTGCACGGGCCGAAGCGGCTCTTGCGGCGGGTATCTTTCATTTTGGCGACGTGGCGTTGGACACATTAAAAAAATGGTTACATCAAAACGGAGTGATTGTACGGTTATGAAGATAAATTTTGATAAGGGGGACGGTCTGGTACCGGCCATCGTGCAGGACGCACGCAGCCAAATTGTGTTGATGCTGGGTTACATGAACGCCGAGGCCTTAAAAAAAACCCAACAAAGCGGCAGGGTCACCTTTTACAGTCGCTCCCGAAATACCCTGTGGACCAAGGGCGAAACATCGGGCCATTTTTTATATGTACGTGATATCCGCGTGGATTGTGACGGCGACACGCTGCTTATCAAGGCCGAACCCGCCGGGCCGGTATGCCATACAGGCAGCGATACCTGTTTTGACGAACCCAATAGCGCGCGCGCTTTTTTATCCACCCTGGAAGCGCTGATCGCCCGCCGCGCGGAACAACGCCCGGAGAATTCCTACACCACTACCCTGTTTGAACGCGGCGTTCAGTACATCGCCCAAAAAGTCGGTGAGGAAGCGGTGGAAACCGCCCTGGAAGCCGTGGCGGGCCACACGGATCGGTTTAAGGAAGAAAGCGCCGATTTACTGTATCATTTACTGGTGTTATTCCAGTCCATGGGCCTGCGCCTGGATGATATTTTAGAAGTATTACAAAAACGCCACGGGGAATAATTTATATTCGGGTATATCCATCCGTGCGGTTACGCAACATCGCGTTACCTTTTTAACGAGCAATGGTATTTGGATGTGATGTTACATACCGAAAATCATACGACGGGATTTGTACGTTTAATTCCTGTCCGTTTGTTGAATAACAGCGCCGAAATGGTTACCTTTCCTGCTTGATTACAATCCATCATAAGGAATTCATGAGCGTCAGTATCACTGCCATCCGACAACCATTCGAACAGGAAATGAAAGAGTACGATCGTGTCTTTGCCTCGATCATGGCTTCCAATGTTACCCTTATAGATACCGTTGTCAAATACATTGTAAAACACAAAGGCAAAAACCTGCGGCCGTTGCTGGTTATTATGTCGGCCAAATTAATCGCCCCGCCACGTTCCAACACCTATATTGTCGCCTCCATAGTGGAAATGCTGCATACCGCCACGCTCATCCATGATGATGTGGTGGACGACGCCGATATCCGCCGCGGCTTCCCTTCCATTAATGCCGTCTGGAAAAACAAAATCGCCGTTTTGATCGGCGACTATCTGTTATCCAAATGTCTGATCGGCGGAACGGAAACCGGTAATCTGGAAGTGATGCGTTTGCTGGCCGAAGCTTCCAAGCGCCTCAGCAAAGGCGAACTGTTACAAATTGAACGTTCCCGTACCCTGAACATAACCGAGGAAGAATTTATCGGTATGATCAGCGATAAAACCGCCGCCCTGCTCGGCGTGGCATCGGAGCTGGGCGCGCTCACCGTTTCTGATGATCCGCGCGACCGCGCCAACATGAAAGCCTTTGGTGAAAATCTGGGCATCGCCTTTCAGATACGCGACGATTTACTCGACTACTTCGGTTCACAAAAACTGATAGGCAAGCCGGTAGGCAACGATTTTAAAGATAAAAAACTGACCCTGCCCCTTATTCATGCCTTTGGCAAGGCGCCACAAAAAGAAGTCAAAGCCATTCGCAAAATGATCAAAAAAGGCGTTACCAAAGCGCAAATCCGGGAAATCATACAATTCGCGCGGCGTTACGGTGGCATCGATTACGCCCGGCGTATGCAGGAGCATTACGTGGAAAAAGCCCGGGAAGCCATCGCGCCATATCCGGACAGTATTGTAAAAAAAGCGATGATCCAATTTGTGGATTATGTGGTGGAGAGGGCCCGCTGATGTCCCGCGGTCCGGATGTATGCCTTATCCGTTTCAGTTCGATCGGTGATATTGTACTGACCACCGCTTTTCTGCGCCAGGTACATACCCAACTGCCCGGAGCGCGCGTGGTTTATATTACCAAACGGGAGTTTGCCGACCTGCTGCGCTACAATCCCTATGTAGATCACCTCATCGTTTACGATAGCGATAGCGGACTCAGGGGTCTAAATCAACTGGCGGATGATCTGAAAGACACCACCTTTGATTTTATTTTCGATCTGCACAACAATCAACGCAGCCATTATTTGACCCATCGCCTGAAATACCGAAAAATTCGCCGCATTCATAAAAGCCGGCTGACACGCGCCTTATTGGTTTACACCAAGCTGAATCTTTACCGCTCCACCCCGTCCATTCCTGAAAGGTATCTTAAAACCGGTCACGATGCGGGCATAAAGGATGACGGGCTCGGTTTGGAGCTATATTGGCCGCCGGAAACGGAACAGACCCTTGCATCCCGCCTGCTCGATGAAGCCCCGTTGTTGGCCCTGGCCCCCGGCGCCGGGTTTTACACTAAAATGTGGCCGTTGGACTACTGGAAGAAACTGATACCCGATCTTTTGGAACATCATCCCCATCACCTGGCGTTAATTGGCGGAAAAAATGAAACCGAACGGTTCAACGAGCTTGTTCTTGACGATCGTGTCATCAATCTCGCCGGTCAGCTTCCCCTGTTACAATCGGCGGCCCTTATTCAACGCAGCGCCGCGCTTATATGCAACGACTCCGGTGTCATGCACATGGCCGCGGCGGTACAAACACCCATGGTGGCTATTTTCGGTTCCACCACGCGTCATCTTGGTTTTTTTCCTTTCCGCGCCCGGGTGGAAATTGTTGAAAATAATCATCAATGGTGCCGGCCCTGTTCCCATGTGGGACGCGCTTCCTGCCCGCTGGATCATTTTAACTGCATGCGCGCGTTGACGCCGGATCATGTGCACAGAGCGCTTAACCGCCTGTTGGGAGCCTGATCATGTCCCGGCGGTTATATACCTGGGTACTTCTGCCCCTGTTGGTTGGCCTCGGTCATGTGCTCACACTTTTTAAAGCTTCCCTGCGCCGCGCCTTTTACGGACGTTACGCCACCATCAAAAAAGTTCGGCGCTTTGTTAAGCAAAATACCGGCAACACAGCCCCGCGCGTCTGGATTCACGCCGCCTCCATGGGTGAGTTCGAACATGTCAAACCACTCATCCGGCGTTTGCATCAACGCTATCAGGCCCGCATCATCGTTTCTTTTTTCTCGCCTTCCGGCTATAACCACGTCCGCGCTTTTACCGGTGTGGGTCTGTTTGTCTATTTACCGTTCGATTTCCCTTTTATCTGGAAAAAAATATTTCAACTGTTCCAACCCGCTATGTTGTTGATCTCCAAACACGATGTCTGGCCCAATCAAATTCACATGGCCCGCAAGGCCGGTATTTACTGCGCTCTTGTGAATGCTTCGCTCAGCCACGCTTCCAGCCGGACTTCCTTTTGGGTACGTTCCCTGTTAAGCCCTGCTTACCGTTCTCTTGACGATGTATTTGCCATCAGTCCGGATGACGCCTTACGCCTGCAACAGGATTTCGGTCGTAAAAATGTTACCGTCGTGGGCGATACCAAATTTGATCAGGTTTTGCTCCGACAGGAGGAGGCGCGTCATAAAAATCTGATCGATCCCTCCTGGCATGAAAACGCCCGGGTGCTTATTTACGGCAGTATCTGGCCACAGGATGCACGGCATGTACTGGCGCATCTCAAACAACATCTCACGGAATTCCCCGATCTGAATGTCATCATCGCTCCCCATGATATTACCGACACCAATCTGAAAACTCTGCTTTCATATCTTGAGGATATCCCTTACCGTTTATATACGGACGGTGTGGCGCGTGTTCACAAACGTGTCATCATTATCAATACCATCGGTCTTCTCGCGGATATGTATAAATACGGGGACATTGCCTATGTAGGCGGCAGTTTTAAACAAGGCATCCACAATGTGATGGAACCGGCTATTTACGGCCTGCCCGTTCTGTTCGGCCCCAGGCACACCAACTCTTTTGAAGCCCAAAGTCTATTGGAACATAAAGGTGCCCTGTTGGTACAGGATGCCGCCGATTTTGACCAGGCCCTGCGTCATTTACTTCAAAACGCCGATTTTACGCAACAAACAGGTGAACAGGCGCGTATTTTTGCTCACGAACGTTGCGGCGCCACGGCCAAAATCATGACCAGGCTGTCCACGATTCTTTAACTTCATGAAATTAATCAACCCGGAGTTTCACATGCGTTTTTTAATAATTTTTTCTCTAATCATGCTATCTGCCTGTACCGGCCGTTTTACGAGTGCCGTCGATCCTGCGTCGGACGCTCCGGAACATTTAAAAGCCAACCTCACCTTTCTGGCTTCGGATTTAATGCAGGGGCGTGAAACCGCCACTTACGGAGAACAACTTGCCGCCGGTTTTATCTCGTCCCGTTTAAAATTGTACGGCCTGCATCCGTATGGTGAAGAAGGTTATCTTTCCAAAGTACCGTTTGTCAAAACCGGTACCGATTCTTCCTCTTCATTTCAATTAACATCCCGGGGTCATCCGGTCACCTATCGGGTAAATAAAGATTTTTGGGTTTACAGTACGGGCGACAGCACGGGCCCCTTATCACACCCATTGGTGTTTGTCCGCTATGGCATCACCGACAGTAGCTATCAGTATGACGATTATGCCGGACTGGATGTCAAAGGCAAAACCGTTGTGATGGTTCTCGGTGAACCGCACCGCGCTAACGATACCACTTTTTTTAAAGGCGATAAACCCACTCGCTGGAGCTTTTCTTCACGGTTTCGCCGTCAACTGGCGCGCGAAAAAGGCGCCGCCGGCATCATTGTCCTGCTTAGTCCGGCGGGTCTTAAACAGATTAATATGTTCAAGGCATTTTTTACCCGTGAGCGCATAGCCCTGGCATCCGATGCCAGGCCAAAATCGAACATACCGCAGGTTTTGATGGATACCACCGCTGCCAAGCGTTTGATGGGCATGCCCGATTTTAACTATACCGAGATGTATGAAAAGTTGACCGCCTCCGACTTCCACACGCCCCGGGCTCTTGCCCCATCCATTCAATGGCATTTAAAAACCTACACCCGTCATGCCACCGGCCATAACATAGTGGCTTTGTTACCTGGCACCGATCCTTCCGTTTCCGATCAATATGTGATGGTCAGCGCCCATTACGACCATTTGGGCACACGCAACGGCACGGTTTACAATGGCGCCGATGATAACGGCAGCGGCTCGGTAACCATATTGGAAACAGCCCGTCAACTGGCTCTTCTAAAACAAAACCGTCGTCCTGTTCTGTTTGTCTGGTTTACAGGAGAAGAAAAAGGGTTGCTCGGTTCCTCCTATCTAACCGACCACGCGCCATTTATTGACAGCGTCATGGTGGACATTAACATGGATATGGTGGGAGGAGGCGCCACGGACAGCATATATGTCCTTGGTTCCGGCCGCATCAACAAGCGTTTTTACGATCTGGTGGAACAGGCCAACCGGCAGGGGCCCCGACTGATTTTCAATTACAGCCTGGATGATGAAAACGACCCCCAACGTATTTATTATCGAAGTGATCATTGGAATTTTGCCAAAAAGGGCATACCGATAGTCTTCTTTTTCGATGCTTATATGGCGCACTACCATGATCCTTCGGACGATGTGCAAACCATAAATTTCGATAAACTGGAAAATGCCGTGCGCCTTACAAGAGAGGTGGCATTAAAATCCGCCAATGTAGATGAGAAAATCGAACGGGGACCTGTCGCTGACTGAATCAAGCGCTGCGTCGAATCCAGTACAGCACTTCCGTCCATGTGGGTTTTTTACCCAGCATCAACATGGTAACACGGAACAGCCGCGCCGCCACACCTATGGTAAGCAGGATGGCGACCGTCATAATGATAACCGTGATCCAGATATCGGTGGTTAGCGGTTGATCACTTAAAGGTATCCGTAAAATCATGAAAGAGGGCGTCAGAAACGGGATATAACTCAACAGCCGAATCCATAAAGAAGAGGGATTGATAACCACCAACAACGATAAAAGAACGGGAAAAATGGCCACCATGCGCAGCAACTGATTAACCTGTTGCGCGTCGTATTCGTTGGAAAATATGGAGCCCAGTGTCATGAACAAGGCCCCGTAAAATAAATATCCCAGACTAAAATAGAGAATGAAATAAAAGCCGTTTGTAAAATTGAGGTAACTTAAACTTTTACTGCCCGGTATCAGTCCCGAAACGGTCAGGGTAATGGTTATGGCCATCCATATAAGCACCTGCGTAAGCCCCACGGCGCCCATGCCTAAAATTTTACCACCCATGATTTCCAGCGGTCTGGCGTAGGACAGCAGCACTTCGATCACACGGTTGTTTTTTTCCATCATCAATCCACTAAATAAATATCCGCCTGATGAAAAGATGGCAATGAATAATAAAAACACGCCGATCAAAGGGCCGTAAAACTGCGCATACACATTCCATTCTTCCTCATCCCGACCACGAATTTTATATTTTTCAAGATGAATGGGACGCATCACATCGCGTACCTTGCGCGGCTCAATTTTAAGAGCGCGCAACCGACTATGCACAATAAGCCTTTGCAGAGTTTTTTCCAATCGCTCCGAATCCAGTAAGTCATTGGTTTCTCTGGCGTGGTACTCCACACGACCGCTTTTTACAAAATCCGGTGAAAAGACAAGATAGGCGCTCAGCACACGGGATAAGATAAGTGAATCGGCTATGACCCGTGCCTCACGCGCATACATACTGTCCATGGCTGTTTTATAGCGCTGTAGTTCTATGCCCACCAGTTCCTTTTCCTCGCGTACCTCACGCAAACGTTCATAGGAACGGTCCAGTGAAAACTGTCGGTTGGGTAGTTTTTTTTGAGTGAAATAAGCGGTGCGTTCTTTTTTTATCCGGTTATGCAAACGGTTCAACGAATCATATTGCGCCTGTACATCTTTTAAATCACGTTGTAATTCCCTGTATTCCGGTACATTTCGAATGGATATGGTGTAAATTCCGTATTCCGAAAGTTGATTCTCCAGCCGATACGATCGTTCCAGTGCGGAAGACAACCGGTCGGCCATATTTTTCTCTTCCGTCATGTCCACAATGCCAATCAATTTGACTCCGGTCGGTTGTTGATTGGTACTAAAATAGAGCGGCAATAAAAAAAGCATCGTAAATATGAATGGCGATATGAATGTATTAAACAAATACGAACGCGAACGAAAACGATTACGAAACTCCCAGCGGGCCACATGCCACATATTATACATGTTTCGCCTCCGACTCATCACGGATCAGATGAATAAAAATATCATGCAGGGAAGGTTCAAGCATTTGGAATAATTTAACCGGATGTTTAGCACTGAGCAGCTTTAAAATTTCCGGTATCCTTTCCGCCCTGTTCAAACGAAATTTTACTCCGTCGCTGCCCGCCTCCAGGACTTCCACGCCATCCGTATTATGCAACGTTTCCATGGCATGGTCAGCGCGCACCAAATAGGTATGATCGTTGAATTTTTCCTTTATTTCCGATAAGGGCGCGTCAATTACTTTTTTCCCCGCGTGGATCATGCAGATACGATCACACATTTTTTCCGCCATTTCCATTTGATGCGTGGAAAGCAGGATCAGTTTGCCCTCTTTTTTATATTCCTCAAGAATTTCTCTCAAAGCGATTTGATTTATAGGGTCTAGTCCGGTGAACGGTTCATCAAGGATCAAAACATCCGGTTTATGGAGCAGCGCGGCAATAAACTGTACTTTTTGTTGCATACCCTTGGAAAGGTAATGCAATGGATGATCCGAATAATCCACCAGTCCAAAACGATCTAAAAAGCGTATGGCTTCTATTTCCGCGGTACGTCGTGCCATACCGTTCAGTACCCCAAAATAGATCAGCATGTCCAGTACCCGGGCATGGGGATACAAACCCCGCTCCTCCGGCAGATACCCAAAATGTTTTCGTTTCAGTCTTTGACGTGGTTCATCATTAAGAAAAATAGCCCCCTTGTCGGGACGAATGATATCCATTATCATGCGCATGACACTGGTTTTGCCCGCGCCGTTGGGTCCCAATAAAGCAAAAACATGTCCGGGTTCCACTGTAAAAGATAGCTCATCCACGGCGGTAACACCATTATAATCTTTACTGATTGAATCGACTTTTAATAGTAAGGGGCTGTTTTCGGATTTTTTCTTATTAGATTGCATAGACTATTGTACTAAATTGCCTCTATAGAATACAAATTTGTCTCTTCGTCGCAACTTTCACTGTTCTCTTCCGTTAATTATTACACTTTTATATGTACACTCATTAAACGGAATCTCTCATTTAATAATGAAGAAATATTTGTTTATATCTGTTGTGCTGTTTTCCGCTTTTCTTTTTAATCCCGGCTGTTCCTTTTCAGCATTTGTGGGTAATGAACTGCTCAGCGTGCAAAACCATATGGACAACTGGCATGATGATTCGGTTGCCCTGTATGTAAGTGAAGAGCAATCTTTTCCCGTTTCCAATATCGTGGCCGCCTTTGACAGCACCGTCCGTTACCAACCTGCTGGAAACGCCCATATCTTATTTGTGCATGGCATGGGTGATTATCCCAGCCGCGCGTTTTTTAACCGCACGTTCTCCATTTTTCCCGAAAAATATAACGCAAATGTTGTTTTGTTTAAATGGCCGGCCTGGATCGACTTCCATACCATGCCTGTATTAAATGGAATCCGCTCGGCGCCTCTTCTATATCAAACATTATCTGCCTGGTCGAAAGACACCACGGACGCTTATCCCAAAATTTTGCTCACTCACAGCATGGGCGCCGTGGTTTTATCATCCATGCTGCGTCATTATAACAAGACCCTGCCGGAAGGGTTTATCGATGCGCTGATCATCATGGCTCCCGAGGTGGATTTAAAGGATCATGCCAAATGGCTGGAAAAAGCCACATTTGCCCGCCGTGTCTATGTATTATTTCATCATAATGACCCTGTCTTAAAACCTGTGGAAATACACATGAATAAAGCACGTCTTGGCATGCGCCTCACTCACCTGGACGGTACAAAAGAACCACTTGCCCGAAACGCCGTCTATATTGATGTATCAGACGCAACGGATTGGCATGCTTATCATTTATTTCGGCAAAGCGATACCCTTTTATCTTTTTTAAACGCTATCATATACAATGATGAATTGGCTTTCACCAGCCTGGAACCGGTTGCCGCACACATTTGGCGTATCCCTTCATCAGAAGAGGAATAGCAGGCATTTTCGTGTACTATTTACACATATTTTTCTCATATAAATTGAATTTTTAAAGAATCGTCACCTCCCCCGTCGATTATTATTAACCAAACACCTGTTTAATAAGTTTGGTACATACTTTGCTTTAATTTTTTCAAACAGTATAAAGGAGAAGCCATGAGGACATTCAAAATAAAATTTCATTGGATGCTTATATTTTCATTTATTTCATTCTTTTTACATGGCCAATCATCCTCCACCAAATCCCAACAAGCTCCCAACGTTACGCTCCATTTGGTAACCGGTCAGGATAGTTTACAATTATCTACTTTGAAAGGAAAAAGCGTGATGCTCGCCTTTTGGAGTATCTATGATATACAATACGATAACTTTTTGAGTCAGCTCTCAAAAATTTCTTCCCGTTATCCCAAGTTAAAAATCATCGCCGTCAATACAGATGATACACCGGACAGTCTGCTTATGGAATATTCCAGGAAATTTACCCGGCTTACTTTGGCCTGGGATAAAAATGGTCAGGCTTTTTCATCCATACAGGCTCATCGCACACCGGCAATATATTTAATTGATCAATATGGAATCATTCGCAAACAATTCCCCGAAGGGATAGCCGATCTGAAAAAGTTAAACTTTGCATTGCGCGGCCTGGTCGATCATTTTTAGATTTTTTTTGGGCAAACCTGTCTCACTTTTAAGCACAGCTCCCGTTTAAAAGCGACAGGTTTGTCTTTTTTTGTTTATTAAGGGTAATGACTCCACCCCTTTCACATCCAAATGTTTTTTTGTTTGCCTTGAAGATAATACAAAATGTATTTCCGTCCTCATCGTCATATTCTTTATGAACGATATCCTTCATTTATCTTAGTCTGGAAAGTTTGTTCTGATATTATATCGTGTAGATAAATCTTATACAAGAATGCCAGCATATATCTGTATGAATCATTGACATATTAACGCCAGACATCCGGCCTAAAGCTGTAGCAGGATTTTTATCACTGTTTATCCGCGAAGGGGCTGTGTGTGGTTTCGGTTATCAGTGTCCGGGCTTTTTCCTTTTTTTTGTAAAAAAGATAGCTGAGCCCAATTGTCAATTCATACAACAATATCATGGGTACGGCCAACATAATTTGGGTAGTCGGATCGGGGGGCGTTAATATGGCTGCCGCAATAAAAAAGATCACAATGGCGTGACGACGGTATTTTCGTAAAAATTGAGGTGTAATCAAACCCAGCCGGGACAGAATCACGCTGACCACCGGTAATTGAAAGACAATACCGAACACGATCAGCATACGTAGTAAAAATCCGAAATAAAAATCCACGGCGATATTGTTTTCCACGGTGCTGGGCGCCAATCCCAGAAAAAATTCCAGGGCAAAGGGAATGATAAGGTAAAAAGCAAATGCCGCGCCGGCAATAAAGCTGAACATGGAACCCACAATAACCGGCCAGATAAACCGCCGCTCGTTTTGATGCAGGCCGGGCGCCACAAAGGCCCATAGCTGATACAGTATAACGGGAATACTCAATACAATGCCGACAATCAGAGCTATTTCCAGTTTTATGATAAAAATGGCCTGCACTTTTAGCACCTGTAAATTCACGGGCGCCTGAGTATGTAAAGCCGGTTCCAGTAAAAACTGCATAATGGGATCGGAAAAATAAAAAACGGCTATGGTTAGAATGACCACACTGATGGCCGATTTGATGATCCGCCAGCGCAGTTCTTCCAGATGATCCAAAAAAGCCATTTCATCCTTAGACATATTCACTCCCATAAGAAAAAACCCGCGTAACAGCTACGCGGGTTTAGAAATTACCGTTCATGCACATTACACTTGTGCTGTTAACGTTACACTTACGCCTTATCAGGCATACATTTGAAAATCTTTATTAAGCTCACGCACCTGCGTATTAATCTCTTTTTGTAACGATTCATTTTCCACGTCACTCAATACACGGTCAATAAATCCGGCAATAATGTTCATTTGTTCTTCTTTCATGCCCTTGGTGGTCATGGCGGCGGTTCCGAGACGAATACCGCTGGTCACAAAAGGACTTTTCGTGTCAAACGGCACCATATTTTTATTTACCGTGATCCCCGCTGCGTGCAGGGCGTTTTCCGCGGCTTTGCCCGTTAAATTTTTATTGCTCAGGTCCACCAGAAAAACATGATTATCCGTTCCGCCGGAGACGATATCATAGCCTTTTTCCACCAATGCCGCGGCCAGAGTTTGGGCGTTTTTGATTATTTGTGCCGCGTATTCACGGAAAGCGGGTTGCAACGCTTCGCCAAACGCCACCGCCTTGGCGGCGATGATATGCATCAAGGGCCCCCCCTGAATACCGGGCATCACCTGGCTGTCCACCAATTCCGACCACATTTTGACCCGTCCGCTTTTCGGCGCCACCTTACCTATGGTGTTTTCCGCGTCCTTGCCCATCATTATCATACCACCACGGGGACCGCGCAATGTTTTATGGGTGGTCGTGGACACCACATGGCAATACGGTACCGGGCTGGGATGTAAACCGGCGGCCACCAGTCCGGCCGGATGGGCGATATCACAAAACAGAAAAGCGCCGGTTTCATCGGCGATTTCCCGAAATTTATCAAATTCATAATGACGGGAATAGGCCGAAGCGCCCACCACAATCATTTTGGGTTTGTGTTCACGCGCCAGTTTCTGAACCGTATCCATATTGATCCGGCCGGTTTCCTTATCCACTCCATAAGAAACAAAATGAAACAACCGTCCGGAAAAGTTGACCGGTGAACCATGTGTGAGGTGCCCGCCGTGGGACAAATCCATGCCCAAAATGGTATCTCCGGGATTCAGAAAAGTAAAATAGACCGCCATATTGGCCTGTGATCCCGAATGTGGCTGTACATTTACATATTCACATTTAAACAACTCACGGGCACGCTCCCGGGCCAGGTTTTCGGCCTGATCCACAAATTCACAACCACCGTAATAGCGTTTACCGGGATAACCCTCCGCATATTTGTTGGTCATCACCGAACCGGCGGCCTGCAAAACAGCCGGGGATACAAAATTTTCCGAGGCGATCAGTTCAATGGTATTGTTTTGCCGGTCTTTTTCCGCTTCGATAAAGCCAAACAGTTCCGGGTCCTGTTGTGCTAACATGTCGTCTCCTTTATAAACCGGTTAGGGTTGATATCAGTTTGATCCTATTTTCATGACGGCCGCCTTCAAAAGAGGTGTTTAGCCATAGCTCCACCATTTTCAGGGCCAGACTTTCTTCCAACACCCGTCCACCCAGGCACAGCACATTGGCGTTGTTATGCAGCCGGCTCATACGGGCGGTTTCTTCGTTATGGCATAAAGCGGCACGGATACCTTTAACTTTATTGGCCGTGATGCTCATACCGATACCCGTTCCACAGATCAGGATTCCATAATCCACATCGCCGTCTGTCACCGCCTTGCTCACTTTTAGAGCGTAATCGGGATAATTTACGGATTCTTCCTTGAAGGTGCCATAATCGATAAACTCAATTTTTTTCTCTTCCAGAAATTTTATGATGGCTTCCTTCATCACAAACCCGGCATGATCCGAACCGATACCTACTTTCATATGACACCTGTTTTATTTGATAAAACTGTAACAACTGCTCTTAATTTTGGCGTTCGGTTCCATGAATTTATCTTCACTGGTACGCACAAAATCCTTCAGGTTGTTGTATTTTGTACGCGCACGCGCCTTGGAAGCCAGATCGTTCATGGCTTTTTTATACCAGGCACGGGCTTTTTCAAAAACGATTTTATCTTCCATTTTATATTCATTGCTGCCGCGTTTTTTCTGGCAAACGGATACGGCGGTTTCATACAATTCACCCATGGCGATATATGCCTTGCCATAACCCGGTTTTTTCTTTAACGCTTTATTGATCCAGGTCTTGGCTGATTTCAGTTGTTCAGCAGCCATGTAATTATCAGCAATAGATAGCATGATATCCGCATTATCCGGCTCCAATTTCAGCCAGGCTTTCAGGTCATTGATAGCTTTGCTATATTGTTTCAGGTTGGCGTAAGCCATGGCCCGATATTTAAAATCTTCCGGTTTGGCTTCTTTATTGATGACAACGGTTAACGGTTTAATGGCTTCCTCATTCAGACCTTCTTCCACCGCTTCCTTACCGTAATTACGCGCCGCCCGGATGTTGTTGGGGTCTTTTTCAAAGGCTTCCTTCCAAACTTCAATAGCCGAACCCAACAAGGATTGGGTATATGTTCCCAAGGCTTCGCTGGCCTTAACATCATCCGGAAAGAGTTCGGTTACTTTTGTTTGAACTTCAATGGCTCTTTCATCTCCGGCTCTGAAATAAAGCAGGGCCAGTTTTTCCAGATAGTTCTTGTTTTTGGGATTGTGCTTCACCAGATTTTCATAATGCGGAATCGCGCATTTATAACGCCCCAGACGGTCCTGTAAAAAACCGGCGTAGTAATGCAGTTTTTGTTGCTCCGGAAATACCTTTAATCCGATGTAACAGGCCAGCAAGCTGCTGTCGGCTTTTTGTTTTTTAAAATAGGCCTCGGCGATTTTACCAATGGCGCGGTTGGCGTATTTCGTGCTGTCGTTGAAAAATACTTTCCAGAGATACGGAAGAGCCGCATCATAGCTTTTATTTTTCATATGTTCACTGCCGAAGCTGTACCATTTTTTAACATCAATCGGCGATTGGGCCAGACCTTTATAACTTTCATAGGGAACGGTAAGGGAATCGGCAATACATTGCACGTCTTCCTGTTCCATTTCGTCATCTTCGTCGGGCAGATCCATATCCTGCGCCATAGCCGCCGTAAGGGGCAACAATAATAAAAGCAACCAAAGGTATCTCATAACACCTCCTTATTCTTCAACATTAACAAACCATATTTCATTCGCACTGATTCCCAGACCAACACGGAAAACCCATTCCTGTAACTTATTGGCATCCATATCGCCCCGGCGGGATACATTGATGTATAAATCTATTTTTGAACGGTACCGCTGCAAGGGCAATCCGGCCCCGATACTCAATCCCGTTTCCATTACCTTTTGTCCATTGAATGTATGCGCCATTTGTGTATAGTACCATCCGGCGCGCCAGTCAATCAGTTTACCGTAATCAATAAACTGCCGCGTGCTTCCACGGCGCTCGAGGCCCATGCTCACACGATAAAACGGTGCATATCCGTTGACCTTTTGGCCATCAATTTTAAATGCGTTTTCCCAATCCTGATAAATGACATCGGCGCCGGCGGCATAGCGGTCTCCCCATCGGTATTCCATGCCAAAATTATATTCGGCTGGCAGGGTTACCGGACGCTCAATGGCCGCATTTAAACTTTTGGCCGGTGTGTCACCGGTTTGAACCAGTGTGGCGGTTACCATCGGTCGGTATTGCACGCCTAAAGACAATCCATCAAGGGGGGTGGCATGCAAACCGGTCACCAAACCGTGGCCATTCACCCGGTTTTGATACGAAAAATTAAAACGGTTGTCAAAATTATCATTCAATTTTATAAAAGCTTCTTCCGTAACTAGTCCAAAGGTATATTCATAACCCAGACTGAAACTCATACGTTCAATCGGTTTCCAGGCCAGTATCAGATTGGCGCGCGACAGGCCGCCATGTACAAAGACATTTTGCTCCACCGTGTTGGAATCTACCGTGGTTTGGCCCGCCACACGCTGTTCAATGGTAGAATAAGGCTGAATGTTGGCACCGAGCGTGAGTGTGCGTTTCATAACGGGTATGCCCAATGCCGCGCCCTGGAAGTTGGCATTGTCCAATAAACTGATTGATGTGGGATTTTCCGCGCGAATCAGACTGTAAGAACTGTTCAACGTTAACGTTGTGATGGGGATGTTTGTCCAGGCGGCATAATTTCTGAAATTCAATTGTAGGGAATCCGGATCGGCCATGCCGAAAGAGCGGCCCCAGGCCTTGGCGGAATAAGGTGTCTGTACCAAACCAAAACTGTTGTTTCCAAGACCAAAATAGGATTCACCGGCCAGAGCCACGGTGGCGCTCATCCATAAAAAGACGCCGATGAGCAGATTTATTGTTATGTGTTTAATCGTCATTATTTTTCCAGATATTTTATAATTAACATCGGTTTTTTATCACTATCCACACCATAAAAATGCATCGCGCTGAACACATCCGATTCCGAAGTGAATTGCAGGGCAAACCACTGATGGCTAATATCGCCATTGCGCATGGGCTGGATAAAGTCCGTTGCCAATGCCGGTTGATTGCTTACACGCGTTACCCCCGAACCGGTGTACATATTAAGCGCATACCCCGGATTTTGATCGTCCGCATTAAAATCCTCGTAAGCCTTAAACGTGAAGGCTTCCGTTTTATTGGGATTTCTGTAGCTAAAATCCGGATCGTAGGGTATGGCCAGATTTGCATTGTAAATGATCGCCTTTTCCGAAATTTGCGAGAGATCAAATCGCAGCAGATAACGCATGGCGATACCCGAGGCGAGATATCCGCCGTTTTCATTAAATATTATGCCATTTTCCCGATCGTAATCGAAAATGGTGGCATCATTCGTTGCTTTAACCGTATCACTTGTATCATTATAGGCGTAAACCAATTGCGGGCCGAAAGCGGATGAACGCGCGCCGATTTCCACGTTACGGTTGTTTTCCGACGGGTTCAACGTAAAGTAAAAACCGTAATTCAGCGAATCATTACCCTGCCAGGTTTTTATCAACGAGGGTTCAATCTCTATTTCCGTAACTCCGCTGTCCTGCAATGTAAATGTAACTGTTTTTAAAAAACTGATCGGCGGATTCTCATGCCAAATTGTTTCGCCATTGATATTGTCCTTGGCATCCCACAACGCAGTTACATTATACATATCCACCATTACGTCATCACCTTCGTCACCAAAATGACCAAGGGTTGTCAGGCGTAGCCTGGCCGCGGTGACATCTACCGTATCGGCGGGTAAGTCCAGATATTTTACCACAAAACCCGCGCTCATACCACCCATACGCGCCATGGATAAACGCGAGGCATTATTGGTATTGACCGTATCCGCAAAAAAAGTAGAATCCTTTACGGCAAACAGCGTATCGATTTTAAATTGCCCATATCGGTCAGTTTTAAAATCCGGGTTATTGATAAAGTCCGGATCATTGCTCTGACAGGCATAGAAAAATATCACTATCAGAAGAGAGAGTATGCGTTTCATTCTTTCCTTTTTATCCTTTTGGTTGACAAATTTTCATGGCGGCATCCAGCAAATTATCGGCAACTATATCCGGTTTTTCTTTCCACTGCTCTTTTTGATAGGTGTATTCACCTTTGCCGTACCCGGTTAAAACCATCACGGTTTTCAATCCCATTTTTTTTCCGAACAGCACATCCTTGTAGCGATCACCAATCATAACCGAACGGCTCAAATCGATATTCAATTCATCACGGGCCTGTTCCAGCATGCCGGTTTTGGGTTTTCTGCAATTGCACATCCGGTCGTATTTTTTTACCGGCGCGCCGGGCAGATGCGGACAAAAGTATATCTTATCCAAAGGCACTCCGGCATCCCGGGCTCTTTTTTCCAGCATCCCGTGCACATCACGTAACACATCTTCGCTAAAATATCCCCGGGCCAAACCGGCCTGATTGGTTATCACAACCAATTTGTAGCCACATTTCTTAAATACCTTAAGCGCCTCAAAGGTAAACGGAAATATATGAAAACGTGAAATGTGGTTTATGTACCCCATTTCTTCATTTATGGTTCCGTCCCGGTCTAAAAAGATCGCTTTTTCCATAACCAAAAAAGGCCATCCTCAGATGGCCGTGGATTATTCTCCGATCACCCGTTTGTAAATATCAAGATAACGCTGGGCGGAAATCTTCCAGGAAAAATCTTCTTCCATAATCTGTTTTTGAACCGCGCGTAATTTATCTTTATCCTGATATAATTCAAGAGCCCGTTGTATGGCTACCACCAATGATTTGGCATCGGTTTTTTCCATAACAAAACCGGTACCGTCCTCTATTGTTGGATCGTAATCTTCCACCGTATCCAGCAAGCCGCCTACCGGCGCAACCACCGGAATCGTTCCATAACGCAAACTGAATATCTGATTGAGTCCACAGGGTTCGTATCGGCTGGGCATCAGATAGATATCGGCGCCGGCTTCTATCAGGTGGGCCATTTTATCATCATAGGTTACATTAAGGCTCATTTTACCGGAGTAGGTTTTTTGCGCTTCCATCAGCTTTTCCGCGTATTCCGGATCACCCTCGCCCATGATGCACAACTGAACATCGAGTTTCATGATTTCGGGTAAGGCTTCGATGAGGATATCAATGCCTTTTTGATCCGTAAGCTTGGATATCATGGCCAATAAGGGGCGCCCTTCCTTATACTCCAGCCCGAGACGCATTAACAGCGCTTTCTTATTTTCTTCTTTTCCTTCTATTTCATCGAACGAATATTTAACCGGCAGGGCTTTGTCTTTTTCCGGTGTCCAGATGGTATAGTCCACCCCGTTCAGAATTCCTTCGAAAAACTCACCTTTTTCTTCAAGAAATTTGCCGAAACCGTAACCAATGGCGTCATTTTCGATGATCTCATTGGCATAGTTTTCGGAGACGGTTGTAATAAAGTCGGAAAAATAGATGGCGGCTTTGGTTAAATTGAGTTTACCGTCTTTTCCAAACATGCCGTCTTCCTTGACTTCGTTTTCATCAAAATCAATTTCCCCGGCAACGGATTTATCAAAATCACCCTGACTGGTCAGGTTGTGCAAAGTATAGACGGTTTTAATTCCCTTGAAAAATTCTTCATCATGATACAGGGTTTTAATATAAACCGGCACGTAAGCGGTTTGCCAGTCGTTACAATGTATCAAATCCGGTTGCCAGGAAAGGGTTTTAAGGGTTTCCATGGCCGCCTTGGAAAAAAAGGCAAAGCGCAGGGCATTGTCATCATACGGTTCGTTGGTTAACGGATCATGGTAAATGCCGGGCTTGTCAAAGAAATCACCCAATTCTATAAAATAGATTTGTACTTTGCTTTCAGGTAAAAATGCCGATTTAACATTGGCGTATTCCGTGCGTCCGTTTATGGTAACCGGAATATTGCGCAAACGTATCACTTCCCTAAGTACATACTTACGTTCATTGATGAACTTGTACTTGGGCATCATGATTCGTATTTCCTGATTGAGGTCTTTCAGGGCTTTGGGTAATGCGCCTGTTACGTCTCCCAAACCGCCGGCGCGGGCAAAAGGGGTTACTTCGGATGCCAGATATAAAATCTTTAAATTACTCATTTTTACCTCGTATAAGATTATGTAAGGTGTCAAAAGCTTGTTGCGGAGACAACGGCTGTACATACAAACCGGTGGCCCACTCCAACCCGGCCATTTGGGCCAGTCGCGGAACAATATCCAAAGACCAATGATAACGGTCATGGCTTTTTGATGTTCCGTTGTGCAATACCAGATTATAACTCACGTTTTGATCTATCTGCAACAAGGCGTGTAATGCCCGGCGGATGAGGTCAGCCAGCGCTTCGGCCACCTCCATCCGTCCAACATCAAATAACGCGGCATGCGCCCGTGGTATAATCTGCATCTGCCAGGGTAACCTGCCTGCCGGATGCACAATCAATTTAAAAAAAGCGTTTTCACTCAAAGCACGTTTTTTTTGTGCCCGGTCACACAGCAGGCATTGCCGTGTTGTTTTGTAATAATTCCGTGCGCGCGCCTGGGCTTCCCGGATCGCTTTGGGTATAAACCCAAGGCTTACTAACTGCGAATGCGCATGGTTAACCGAAGCGCCGGCTAAAGGTCCTTGATTTTTAAACCAGGTGCTCCAGACAAAACGCCTGTCTTTATACAGGCTGTTTAATCTTTTCGAGATAAACAGAACGACGCGCGCCATTTCTTCTTTGCTCATGTCATGAAAGCGCCGGTCATGCACGGGCGTTTCCACCACCACTTCCTGCCTCCCCGCCAGGTGTGCGGAACTGTCATCCACAATGGGATATTTATTGGCAAAAGAACGTATGCGCCATGTGCCCGTTTCCGGATATTGTAGAATGGTCGCCGGTGTTTCAA
Organism: Calditrichota bacterium; assembly: GCA_003696775.1. GTDB lineage: Bacteria > Calditrichota > Calditrichia > Calditrichales > J004 > J004. The sequence continues at coordinate 10,351 of RFFS01000002.1, read as the reverse complement.
ACTCATGACCCGGACAAAAGGGACATTTTTCGGATGATTCGACATGTGGGCGCTGCATTCGTTTTGGCGCCAACACAACGGAATATCCAAAAAGGGAATCTTCGATTATCTGGGTCATGGACACACTTTTAGCTAAAGCTGTTAAATTTACCGATTCTATCTTTTTTAAGCAAATTGCTCAATCCGGCTCTACCGGAACCCTTTTTTGGATAAAGGTCTCGATTTCGCGGAAGACGATATCCTTATCATTATCCAGTGTGAGGACATGAAACGAGTTGTTTAGTTCTAAGAATGTTTTATCGCGTGACGACAAGCGCTCATACAGTTCCTTGCTGCCTTTGAATCGGATGGTATGATCCTGCACGGCATGCGCCAGCAAAACCGGTATATGGACATCCTGAAAATCATCGGCCACATGGGCAATCATATTTTTAAGTTGCACAACGCCTTTTATCGGTATTTTCGGATAACATACACAGACTTTGCGACTCTTAAGGTTTTGTATATCCGGTCCGCCCCCTTGCTTACGTTTTAAATGCCAAAACGGCGCCACAATGGGAGCCAAAAAGGAAAGACGATGTTTTAATCGATAAGCGGGCGCCAACAAGACCACCCCTTCTACCTGGTAATGCGCGGCGAGATGCACAGCCAGGGTGCCACCCATGGATTGCCCGATGACAAAAACGGTATGGCATTTTTTTCTCAAATCAAAAAGATGTTTTTTGGCGGTGCCGTACCAGTCGTGCCAGTGACAACGGTTTATGTCGGCACTTTTTGTTCCGTGACCGTCCAGGAGCGGCACATCAACCGTGTAACCTTTTCCTGAACACCGCTCCGCCAACTCACGGAATTCATACGGTGTTCCCGTGAAACCATGCAACATCAAAATGCCGATCGGGCCGCCGGTTTCATAAATCGGCTCGGCGCCGGGCATTATTTTAGCTGTATTGTCCATATAGCTCCTTTATACCTTCCGGATAACCGATAATCGTCAGCGTATCATTATCCAAAAGTACCGTATCCCCTTTGGGCACCAAAACCCTTTCGTTACGATGAATCAGCGCGATCAGACACCCTTCCGGCAAACGAAGATCACGAATCGCTTTTCCGGATAAAACTCCCGTTGCCGCATCCGTTTTCACGGTCAATCTTATATAGCGGTCATCCCTGAGCAGCAGCTCTTTCAGCTCCTGTTCGTTGCGCGCTCTTTTCCAATTTGTCAAAAAGTTTTCATTATCCACATGGCTGGCTATTTGCGCTAAAATCCGCAAATGCTGTCCCGGGTTATTCTCCGGACTGACCAAAAAGAAGAAGGCGTATATTTTATGTGTTTTGGTCGATGTACGTGAAATATCTTTATCGAGATTCACAATAACGCCTTTCCGCGCCCGCACAAGTACCAGCTCGGAATGTGGCATGTTGGCCATGCGCATATGGGGCAACGCCGCCCCTTTGGAAACCGGTGTCGCGCCGATCATTGTCCCCTCAAGAAAAGGTCGGATCAGCACATCGGCATCCACATTTAAAATCCGACTCAGTTTTTTGGAAGCCAGGATCACCACATCCTCAAAACTTTTTTCATCATGTATATCAATAAGCGGCGCACTGGCGATTACCGTATCAAAGGGATCGGAGTCCCGCAGGCCTTTTTCTTTTAATATTCCGCGCAGTTCCGTATCCAGCCCGTCAAAACGGTTTTCACCCAACCGCGCAAAAATATGATAAATCGCGCCGTCGCGCACAACACGGCTTTGGGCATAATAAAAATACCAGAATATCCCCAATGCAAAAAGCCCGATGGTAAACAAACCCGGCAACCAGCCCATTTCCACAATCAGCCAAATCGGAGCGATGATCCCGAAAATCTGCATCCAGGGATACCAGGGCGAACGAAAGCCGGGATCATAGGATTCGATACGGCTTTCCCGCATGACGATAACCGCCAGTGAGTTAAGCGCGAACAAAGTCAGTTGAAACGCCCCGGCCAGCTTGGCGATTTTGGCCGGCTTCAAAAAGAGGAGTACAAGCACCACCACCGCCACGGTTACCATCACCGCGTTTACCGGAATATGACGGCTGGACAATCGCCGGAAAAAAGGCGGCAATAAATGATCCCGGCTCATGGCCAGAGGATAACGGGAGGCGCTCATGATACCGGCATTAGCCACCGATAAAAATGCAAAAACAGCGGCCATGGACATCAGCAACACACCCGCTTCCCCCATAAAGGTTCGCGCCGCTGCGGCCACCGGCGTGAGATTGTTTGACAACACATCCGCTGGTAACGCCGCAATGATAACCCAATTGCCTAATAAATAAATAACGAAGGCCACCACAAGTGCCAAAAACATTGCCCGCGGAATGTTGCGTTCCGGGTTTTTCACTTCTTCTGAAATGGATGCCACTTTGGACAACCCCACATAACTCACATAGACCAGCCCGGCCGTACTAAAAACCGAAGTCCATTCCGTATGGGCGAAGGTCACACGATGCAATTCAACCGAATGGATACCACCCGTGATAAAATAGATGAGCAGGCCCAGCAACAGTGTTACAAAAAAATTCTGAAAGCGGCTGGTACTTTTGGCGCCAAGCAAATTCACCAGTCCGAACAATATGGCGAATGCCACCGAAACATAAATAAGCGGCACACGGGGAAAAAAAAGCGAGAGATACGCGCCAATACCCACGAGGGCAAACGATGTTTTTAAAATTAATACAAGCCAGGTACCGATACCGCCGATCGACCCCATCAGCGGCCCCATACTGCGGTCCAGAAAAAAATATACTCCGCCGGCGCGCGGCATGGCCGTGGCCAGCTCGGTTTTACTAAAAATAGAGGGGATCACCGGAACGGCGGCTATCAAATAGGCAAAGATCATGGCCGGCCCGGCTTTCGCAAAAGCCAGTCCCGGCAACAAGAAAAACCCGGACGCGATGGTGGAACCGGTGGCAATGGCAAAAATACTATAAAGGTTCAGCTCTTTTTTAAGCTGCATTATTTTCTTCAACGGCGCGCCTATTGCTCCTGTTGTTTATAATCCTGTATCGCCCGTTTTAAAAAGCCGTCATTTTTTTCAAGATATTTTTTGGCCACCGAGACCGGAGCCTGAGTTATGGCGGTAAAAATGGCTGTTTTTACATGCCCCCCGGCCGCTTCAAGATAGCGTGCCGCTTCGTCATATTCTACTTCCGCCGCCATCATAATGATCTTTTTTGAGCGTTCCACCAGCTTAATATTATTTTGTTGCAGATCAATCATCATATTTTCATAAACCTTGCCCAGACGTACCATCGAGGCTGTTGTAAGCATATTCAACACCATTTTTTGCGCCGAACCTGCTTTAAGGCGCGTGGAGCCCATAATTACTTCCGGACCAGGAACCGGGCAAATAGCCACATCCACATCAAATTGCACCTGCTCACGCGGGTTACACACAACCGCCAGTGTTTTGGCGCCCCGTCGCCGCGCCTCTTCAATGGCACCCAACACGTATGGCGTGCGTTTACTGGCGGCAATACCACACACCACATCCTTATCGGTTACATTCACCTTATCCACATCTTTCGCACCATTTTCGGGAAAATCTTCAAAACCTTCCACCGCCTGATACAAAGCCTCCATGCCTCCAGCGATCAATCCTATCACCATACCGGCAGGCACACCAAAGGTGGGCGGACATTCGGCCGCGTCCAACACACCCAACCGACCGCTGGTACCGGCTCCGGCATAAATCAAACGCCCCCCTTTTTTAAAAGCATCGGTTACAATTTCAACGGCTTTGGCTATGTAAGGTATCTCCTTTTTAACCGCTTCAGCCACCTTATGGTCTTCCGCGTTCATTACCGTTAACATATCTTCAACCGACATCATATCTATTTCCATGGTATTCGGATTGCGGCTTTCCGTAACCAACTGGGACAGCTCTTCAAAAACGGACTTCATGCTTTTTCCTCAACAATTAAGTATTTACGATGCAACAAATAATCCCCCACATCCGACCATACCCGGGGCACATCAATTTCAACAATTTTACAATGAGCCGGAACACCTTCATCAAAATAATTAGCACCCTTCACGGTATGCAGGGTGCCCAATGGTTTTAAAAAAGGAAAAGCATAGCGCGTCAACAAAGGTAGGGCGGCCAGGGCTCGCGCCGACACCACATCCATGCGCCCCTCATACACAGTATAGAGAGATTCTATTCGGTTATGCTCCACAACCGCGTTTAAACCCAATTCACGTACCACATGCTTCAAAAACAACGTTTTTTTACGAACACTTTCCACCATCACCAGGGGATAGTCATCAACAAAAAGAGCCAGAATAATACCGGGAAATCCACCCCCGCTGCCCAAATCCATTATTCGGAACGCCCGACCCGTCCTTTGAATATGCCAGACATATAAAAAACTTTCCAGAAAATGCCTATACACGATCCAATCCCGATCCGCTGAAGAGATCAAATTGACCCTGCCGGAATAGTCGAGCAGCATCGTTTCGTACTTTTTCAACTTTGCGGACTGTCCGGGCGTCACATCCAACCCGATTTGATTTAAAAAGGCAACCAAACCATCCACATCAAATTGTTTCACGTGGAACACCCATCCTGCGATATTTTTCCAAATAAACCATCAACACGGAAATATCCGAGGGGCTGACACCACTTATCCGGGCCGCCTGCCCGAGATTGGCCGGACGTATGCGGTTCAGTTTTTCACGGGCTTCCGCGGACAAGGCCTTTATAACATTATAATCCAATGCTTCGGGAATACGCACCCCTTCCGTCTTCACAAATTTTTCCAATAGTGCCTGCTGACGATCAAGATATCCTTTGTATTTAACACTAAACTCCACGTCCAGCACCGCATCCCTGCTATATTCGGGCGCGCCTTTCAATCTTAATAAATCAACCAGGTTTACTTCCGGACGTCTCAATAATTTTTCCACCGGCTGGCTTTGTGTAAGCGGCGCGGAATGGGTGATTTTTTCGTTGAAGGTCGCCGGACTTATAATTTCTTGTAAATGCGCATCGCGTATTTTTTTTATTTCTTCTCTCTTCCTTTGCAAACGGTCATAACTGTGGTCATCAACCAATCCCAGGCGATAGCCATGGTCCATCAACCGCAAATCGGCGTTATCCTGGCGCAACAACAGACGAAACTCGGCGCGGGAAGTAAACATGCGATACGGCTCTTCATGAATTTTATTGATCAAATCATCGATCAGCACACCGATATAGGCTTCGGAACGTTTTAAAGCAAACGGCTCTTCACTTTGTAATTTCAGGGCGGCATTTAAACCGGCGAGAAATCCTTGCGCCGCCGCCTCTTCATACCCCGATGTACCGTTCACCTGACCGGCAAAATAAAGATGTTCAATCGCCTTGGTTTCAAGCGTGGCGTACAACTGGTCGGGTGGAAAAAAATCGTATTCAACGGCATACCCCAGACGAATGATGCGACACTTTTCCAAGCCGGACACCGTGCGTATGGCGCGTTCCTGTATCGGCCCCGGCAAACTGGTGGAAAAACCGTTTACATATACTTCGGGGTTGGTATAACCTTCCGGCTCCAAAAAAATTTGGTGGCGAGACTTGTCGGCAAAACGGTCGATTTTATCTTCTATACTGGGACAGTAGCGGGGGCCCACACCCTGAATACGACCGGTAAACATGGGTGATTCATCAAAACCTTCGCGCAGAATATCATGGGTATGCGGATTGGTATAGGTGATATAGCAACTGATTTGCTGGCGATTGATACGGTCGGTACTAAAAGAAAACGGTCGGGGCGGGTTGTCAGGTTTTTGTTCTTCTGTTTTGCTATAATCGATACTATCCCGATGAATGCGCGGAGGCGTTCCTGTTTTCAGACGACCTGTCCGGAACCCATAATTCATTAATGTTTCCGATAATCCGCGCGCCGGCAAATCCCCTGCCCTACCCGCGGGAAGATGATTGAGCCCCACATGAATAATGCCATTCAGGAATGTGCCCGCCGTTAAAATCACGGCACGGGCTTTAATTTCCGAACCATCATTTAACAGAACGGATGTCACTTTTCCATTCCGTACTCCCAGACCGGAAACCATGCCTTCCAATAGATGCAGGTTAGCCGAATTATTTAGAAATTTTTGGGCAACCACGGCATAATAACCCCGGTCGGCCTGGGCCCGGGGCGATTGCACCGCCGGCCCCTTGGATGTGTTCAGCATCTTAAAATGGATACCCGATTCATCTATGATACGGCCCATCAATCCACCCAGCGCGTCAATTTCACGCACCAACTGCCCTTTGGCCAGACCGCCTATGGCCGGATTACAAGACATTAAACCTATTTTTTTTATATCCAATGATATTAATGCCGTTTGCAAACCGCGCCTGGCACAAACCCAAGCCGCTTCTATTCCGGCGTGACCGCCGCCTATTACTATGACATCAAAACTATTCATTGTTTCACGTGGAACGTTTATTTACCTATACAAAAGTTTGAAAAGATATGATTCAGTATATCGTCCGTGGTTACATCACCGGTTAATTCCGCCAGGTAATTTATGGCTGTCCTAAAATCGACGGATAAAAATTCGGGTCCCAATTGCTGCTCGACGGCTTCACGTGTTTGTTCCAGTTGTGTAACGCATTGTTTTAATAAACGGTGATGACGAGCGTTGGTAATAATATGTTCATGGTCTTCTGTGTGTGTGCGCAAATAAGCGCCGATTGTATCGTGGATGACGTCTATATTCTCCTTTTCGCGCGCCGAAACCTGTATCACGGGTATGCCCGTAAAATATTTTTCCAATGTCGAAAGCATGTCGGGGTGAACGGACAAATCTTTTTTGTTGCCTATAATTCTTATTTTATGATGGTGTTTTTTTAATTGTTCGAATACGATACTATCGTCGGAGTCGGCGGGTTGTGACAAATCGACTACCAGCAGGATTAAAACGGCATCCTCTATTAATTGAACGGAGCGTTTTACACCGGCTTTTTCTATGGCTTCCGCTTTGCGCCTGATTCCGGCCGAATCGATCAGTCGGACAAGATGATCATGGATAAGGATGTCCTCGTGGATATGATCCCGGGTGGTACCCGGTTGACCCGAAACGATAACCCGTTCCCGGTTGATAAGGGCATTCATTAAACTCGACTTGCCCACATTGGGTTTGCCAAGTAATAACACCTCGGAAGATGATGTAAAATTTTTACCGGTATGATAGGTATTTATCAACCGCTTTAAATCGTCTGTTAAAACCTCTATCTCCTTCCTGATTTCATCATAGGGGATGATGTCGATTTCTTCTTCCGAAAAATCAATATCCAATTCAACCATCGATGCCAGATGTATCAGTTTTTCTTTTATAGATTGGATGGAATGGGATAAGCCGCCATGAAGCTGTTTTAATGAATTCTTAACAGCGCTTTTATTTTTTGCGGCAATAAGATCGGCCACGGCTTCGGCTTGCAATAAATCCATTTTTGAATTGAGAAAAGCGCGACGGGAAAATTCGCCGGGTTCGGCTAATCGACAACCGGCATCTATAAATGTATTCAGTATCTCTTCCGTAATAAAAAAATTGCCGTGGCAACTGATCTCCACCACATCTTCACCCGTAAAGGAATGTGGCGCCCGAAAAATATAAACGATCACATCATCTATGATACGATTTTTGTTTTGGAGATGACCAAAATAAAAACGGCCGCCTGGGGCGTTTATCAAATCACGTGAAAAAAAAGCATCCGCGCATTCCACCGCACCTTCTCCCGATAGGCGCAACATATTAATACTGCCGCCCTGTAAAGCGCTGATGGGTGCGATAATAATATCTTTTTCATACATGAGTGTTTAAACTCATTTTTTCTTTTTGCTTTTTACAGGCGCTGTTTGAGGCTGTTTTTCCTTCTCATCAACGTGAATATACTTTTGCTGGATAATTGTAAGCACATTAAACAGTGTGTAGTATAAATTCAGACCCGATGGAAACCGGTTGAACAGAACCAGCATAAAAATCGGCATGAAATAGAGCATTTGTTTTTGCTTGGGATCCTGCATTGTCATCTTGGATTGGAAAAACATGGTAGCGGCCATGATGATGGGCAACAGATTAAATTCATTTCCATAAAACGGAAGATGAAATGGCAATGTAAATAAATTTTCCGAAGTGGATAAATCCGGAATCCAACCCGGTATAAACATGGCGCCACGTAGCTGAATGGTGGATTTAAACACCTGGTACAGTGCAAACAGTAACGGCATCTGCAGTAACATCGGCAAACAGCCGCTCATCGGGTTGCCATGTTCCTGATAAAGTTTCATCATTTCCTTTTGCTGACGCTGCGGATCGTTTTTGTACTTTTCCTTTATCTGGTTCATCAGCGGCTGCATTTTTTGCATGCGCTTGGTGCTTTCGTAACTGTGTTTAGTTAAAGGAAATAATACCAATTTTACTATTATGGAAAAGAGAATAATTACCAGTCCATAATTGGGAATAAAGGAATGCATCCATTCCAAAACCGGTAAAATCAAATAACGGCTGATGGGACGAAACAAGCTCCAGCCGTCACTCATGATCAGCACATCCAGGTTGTTATCATATTTTTCAAGTTCCCGGTAATCCAACGGACCCACATATGCACGAAAACGATCCGTATGTCCGGATTTCACATTGTAACCGGCGTCATAATATTTATAAAGAATATCATCTTTCTTTAATCCATATCCGCTGAAGAAAACACCATCCGAAACATCGGCGCCCATTTGATTGATTGCCACAACAAAATATTTATTTCGAATAGCTATCCAGTCCGCCTTGCCTGAAAATTCTTCACGTTTGGCCGGGCCTTCATCACTAATGCTGTAATCTTCCAGTTCATCAGCCATATAGGCATAAGCCGTGTTATATCTGTAGTCATCTTCCACATATTTTTCCGTAGAGGGAATACCATTTTTCCAAACCAGTTGATAGGAACGGTTAAGCAAAAGTTTTTCCGGATGATCAAAAGTGATGGCCATATCAAAATGATAGTTGGATCCGTAAAAAGTAAATATCTTACGAATGGTAGCGCCATTCAGGGACAGAGAAAAGGATAAGGTAACATCATTGCTATCATGTAATTGATAAGATGTCGCGCCATCATAAATAAAATTGTAATTGGCGAGCTGTAACCAGTTGCCGTCTATATCCTGAAATGTTATATCGAGACCGTTTTTAATCTTGTCATTTATAAGTTCCACATAAGCGGAATCAACGGTTTTATATTCCAAAAGTTTAAAATGAACGAGTTGGCCCCCGCCTTTGTTACTGACGATTACCGAGTACTTGTCTGTATTTATGGAAATCAATTTTTCAACAGAATCCGCCACAACATCCCTGACCGGCAATGGTTTTTCATCGGAAGGTACGTCAATCGCCGACATTTTAGTTGGGCTACTTGTTACAAGACTATCGGAGCGCTTTTCGGAAACCACGTTTTCCGTTTGTAAGGAATCACTTTTGGTAATGTCCTTGGGTTTGATCCCCAATATATATTCATTGTAGTACGGCATTAAAATGATAATTAACGCCACGATAATCATGGCAATAAAACTTTTTCGATCCATAATATTCAGACTCTTATTTTTTGATAAACACCCAGTTCAGTTCCACACATAATTCGTGAAAATTAAGATGCTCGTTTTTTTTATTTATTAAAAAAAGAACCCTGCTATAATCGGATAACAGGGTTGCATTTTCACGTATATAATGACGCACAATTCGTTTCAGATAATTCCGATAAACAGCGTTGCCCATATGTTTCTTCACAAATACGCCCGCTTTACGATCCAGGCAGGGATCATTCCGAAGAATAACAACACCGTATTTGAAACGTTTACGAATACCTTTATTAAAAAGCCGTGCTATTTCTTTTTTGCTTTTTAAGGAAGTGATTTTAGGCTGACTTGATAAATTCATCACTTACGGTAAGACGTTTACGCCCTTTTGCGCGACGACGCGCCAATACAGCCCGTCCGTTTTTACTGCTCATACGCTCACGAAAACCGTGCTTGTTTTTACGCTTGCGGTTACTGGGTTGATATGTTCTTTTCATTATTCCTCCATTTTTAAAATAGACGCGTAATTTAAATAGATTTTTATCTGAAGTACAAATGAAAGATAAAATAAAAATATGTGGATAAAATTGTTGATAAACAGGTGTTTGTCCACATCTTTAGGGTAATTAAACAATATTTACGGGAAAACCATAGAGTTGCTGGAAAAATGGCTTTGTATTATCTACATTTATATCATATTGTTTTTTAAGAATTTAAAGTACTTATCCACGAATCCACAGCCTTAATAACTATATAC
>RFFS01000121.1 GCA_003696775.1 Calditrichota bacterium | reverse complement strand
CCGGATAAGATAGAACTGGTGCACGGCCCGGGCTGTCCGGTTTGTGTAACCCCGCTGGAACAGATTGATAAAGCCATCGCTCTGGCATCGCGCCAGGATGTGATTTTTACCTCGTTTGGCGATATGCTGCGCGTGCCGGGCAGCGATAAGGACTTATTTATGGTTAAGTCCGAAGGGGGGGATGTCCGTGTGGTCTATTCCCCATTGGACGCGGTACGCCTGGCCCGTGAAAATCCGGATAAACATGTGGTCTTTTTTGCCGTGGGTTTTGAAACCACGGCGCCCAGCAACGCCATGGCCGTCTGGCAGGCCCACAGAGAAGGGTTGACCAATTTTTCTGTTTTGGTTTCCCATGTTCGGGTGCCCCCGGCCATGGAGGCGTTGCTTTCGTCACCGGATAACAGGGTACAGGCTTATCTTGCGGCGGGTCATGTGTGTACCATTATGGGCTGGGAAGAGTATCTGCCCATTGCGGAAAAATACAAAGTGCCCATCGTGGTCACCGGTTTTGAACCGATGGATATCGTGGAAGGCATTTTGATGGCGGTGCGTCAGTTGGAAGAAGGCCGCCATGAAGTGGAAAATCAATACGCGCGCATGGTCAAACGGGAAGGCAACCGCCCCGCTCAGGAATTGGTGAACAAGGTGTTTATGCCCGTGGCCCGTAAATGGCGGGGCATGGGAGAAATACCCGTGAGCGGCCTGGGACTGCGCCCGGCGTTTGCGCCACACGACGCGGAACGGTTATTCGATTTGGGCGAATGGGAAGTCAATGAACCGGAGGCTTGTATCAGCGGTTTGGTGATGCAGGGCTTGAAAAAGCCGTATGAATGCCCGGCATTTGGTAAAAGCTGCACCCCTCGGACACCTTTGGGCGCTCCGATGGTCTCTTCGGAAGGGGCCTGCGCCGCCTATTTCAGTTACCGCCGTTTGAAAACCCCAAAGTCTGACAAGCGTACGCCGCTGACCTAAAAGAAAGGACAAAGAAAGCGCATGATGAGCGATAAAAAGAAAAACCCGGCAATGCAAAACGGCCCCGGTTGTCCGATGCCGGTTACGCGTCACGAAACGGTACAACTGGCCCACGGCAGCGGCGGCAAAATGATGAATGACCTGATCCGGGAGATGTTTATCGACACATTTGATAATCCGTTGCTACGATCGCAGGAAGACCAGGCCATTATCGAGAACGGCGGCCGGCGCTGGGCGTTCAGCACCGATTCTTTTGTGGTGGACCCGCTGTTTTTTCCCGGCGGCGATATCGGCGAGCTGGCGGTAAACGGTACGGTGAACGATGTGAGCATGAGTGGCGCCCGTCCCCTGTTTTTAAGCGCCGGCTTTATTATTGAAGAGGGCTTTGCCCTGCAGGAGCTGGAACGGGTGACACGTTCCATGAGCGATGCGGCCCGCCGTGCCGGCGTGGCCATCGTTACCGGCGACACCAAGGTGGTGAATAAAGGCAAGGGAGATAAGTTATTCATAAATACCAGCGGCCTGGGTGCCATCGAACGGCCATTTATACCGCAGGCGCGCCATATCCGTCCCGGAGATAAGATTCTGATCAACGGTACCATTGCCGATCACGGCATCACCATTCTGTCGCAAAGAGAAGGCTTGCGTTTTGAAGGGGCCATGCAAAGTGACACCGCCGCGTTGAACGATTTGATAGATACTGTTCTAAATGCGGTGGGCGACGCGGTGCATGCGATGCGCGATCCCACCCGCGGAGGCGTAGCGGCGACATTGAATGAATTCAGCGCCGCGGCGGGGGTGATGATCCGTATCGAAGAAGACAAGCTGCCTGTCCGTCCGGCGGTAGCCGGCGCCTGTGCCTTTTTGGGGCTGGACCCGCTTTACGTGGCCAACGAAGGCAAGGTGATCATGGTGGTGGCGGCGGATAAAGCCGAAGCGGCCCTTGAAGCGATGCGCGGCCATTCTCTGGGCCGTGAGAGCGTTATCTTGGGTGAAGTCGGCAATGAGCCCCATACGGGGGTGATGCTGCGCACCCGAATCGGCGCCTGGCGCGTGGTGGATATGCTGGTGGGGGAACAACTGCCGCGCATCTGCTGATTGGAAACCTTAGATAATCCGAAACATGGCGTTAATACTTATGATATTTTGGGTATCTTATTGAAATAACAACCCGTTTATTGAGCGCCGGGAATAGGTCGTATGACCCGTACATTTTATATCCCCTGTTGGGACGGGCTTTGTATCTTTTTATAACTTTCTTGAATCTATATAAAACATTCCAAAATAATATCCTGCCATTTAATGGAATTCCGGCCGGTGACTAAGCGTTACAGGAAGTGACGGTAAGACGCAATAAATATTGAAGTTAAAACAAATAAAACAACAAGGAGTTATCTATGTACTTTGAGCGCATCTATGAAGAAGGACTGGCGCAGGCCAGTTATTTTGTCGGTTGCCAGGCCACTAAAGATGCCATTGTTATCGATCCGAAACGGGATGTGGATACCTACCTGGAGATTGCCAAGCGTAAAAATTTCCGCATAGCGTTTATAACTGAGACGCATATTCACGCAGATTTTTTAAGCGGCAGCCGCGAACTGGCCGAACTAACCGGCGCGCGTATGCTGCTTTCCGATGAAGGCGGCCCCGACTGGCAATACAGCTTTCCCCACGAAGGTCTGAAAGACGGTGATACATTTATGGTCGGGAATATCAAATTTGAAGTCATGCATACGCCCGGGCATACACCGGAACATATTTCATTCCTGTTAACGGATACACCGGCTTCATCCCGTCCGTCAATGATTTTTACAGGCGACTTTGTCTTTGTGGGTGATGTGGGCCGGCCGGATTTACTGGAAAAAGCTGCCGGTGTTGAAGGCGCGCGCATCATCGGCGCCAAACAGATGTTTGAATCGTTAAAACGTTTTAAGCAATTGCCGGATTACATACAGGTCTGGCCGGGGCATGGCGCGGGTTCGGCCTGTGGCAAAGCTCTCGGCGCGGTGCCCGGTTCCACGGTGGGTTATGAAAAAATATCCAATTGGGCCCTCCAATACGATGAGGAAGAGCCGTTTGTCAAGGCCCTGTTGGAAGGACAACCCGAACCGCCGGTCTATTTTGCCATGATGAAAAAGCTGAATAAAGTGGAGCGCCCCGTATTGTCTCATGTGCCCCGTGTGGATGAATGGACGATCGAGCGGCTGGAAAAAGCGTTGGAAGAGGGCATGACCGTTGTGGATACGCGTAGCAAAATGTTGTTTGCCTACGGGCATATTCCGGGAACCATCAACATCCAGAATAATAATGCTTTTAGTAACTGGGCGGGTTGGTTGTTGAAATATGACGAACCGGTGGCGGTAATCTGCGGTGAACATGAAATCGACAGTATCAGCCGCAAACTAATGCGCATCGGACTGGATAACCTGGTTGGATATTTTACCAATATGGACGGTTGGATTGAAACGCATGTCATGGAACAACTGCCGCATATTGAACCGTGTGATTTGGAAGATGCCCTGAAAGATGATAACACGGTTGTTGTGGATGTGCGTGGTGTGAATGAGTTCCTGGCCGGGCATATCAAAGGCGCACGCCATATACATCTTGGCGAATTAAGCCAACGTCTGGATGAACTGGATAAGAATCAGCGTATTATCATGCATTGCGCCGGGGGCGATCGATCCAGCACGGCATGCAGCATCTTGCAAAAACACGGCTTTAAAAAAGTGATCAATCTGGCCGGTGGGTATAACGCCTGGTTGGACAAAACATTGCTGAGCGCTTCCTGATTCGGAAGCCTCATACACCTAAAGGGTTTTATACTCGTTTAGTCAATCAGGAGCGATATGCCGTATCTATGGGGTGTGGATCTGGGGGGCACCAAAACCGAAATTGCAGTTATGGAAGCCGCTTCCTTGCGGATATTGGAACGGCATCGTGCCGCCACACCCGTTTCGAAAGGTTATGACGCCCTATTGGACAATATGGCGTCAATGATCCGGCAAACCGCGGATGCTGCCGGTTTACCATTGCCGGATGTGGTGGGCGTCGCCGCGCCCGGGATGAAAGACTTTCGCACGGGCTTGCATAAAAACAGCAATACAACCGCTTTAAACGGTCGGCCCTTCCATGATGATTTGATGCGTGTGCTGGGCCGCAAGGTGATTCTGGAAAATGACGCGAATTGTTTTGCCCTGGCGGAAACCCGTCTGGGTGTTATACCAGAATTCTGCCCCGAAGCGCGTGTGGTTTTTGGCGTTATACTGGGTACCGGCGTGGGCGGCGGACTGGTGGTAAACGACCGGCTTGTACGCGGCGCGCACGGTATTGCCGGTGAGTGGGGGCATAATCCGTTGGAAGAGGACGGAACGCTTTGCTATTGCGGGCGTAACGGTTGCGTGGAAACGGTGATCAGCGGTCCGGCACTGGAACAACGCTACCTTGCCCAAAGCGGTCACGCGCTTAAGCTTGTCGATATAGCCGGACGTACATCAACGGATGAACACGCCCGGGACATCATCGATCATTTAATCGAATCAATGGGGCGCGCCCTGGCGGTGGTGGTCAATATCCTCGATCCCGATGCCATTGTGCTGGGCGGTGGTGTGGGGAATATAGAAGCGTTATATACACGGGGCCCTTTGGCTATTGCCCGTTATGTGTTCAATAACCGCTTTGATACCCCTCTGCTGCGTCCGCGTCTCGGCGACAGTGCCGGTGTTCTGGGCGCCGCCCTGTTGACGGAACCCGGCCGATAATCTTTTTTATATTTTTAGCCCCATTTTTTCAACCGTTCACTCCGATGGCCGATTCAGAATAAAAAATCAGACCGGAGAGAACCATGTTCCCCCAAAAGGCCCGGATCATGGCATGCCTGGCTTACTTTGGCGTGCTTGTGCTGCTTGCCTCGTGTGCCCTGCATCCTCCTTTGAGTGAACACATCATCTTTGAAGATGCAAACCAGGATACTGACTGGAGCTTCACGTTTGGCAGCGGCGTCACGGGTAATGCCTTTGGTAATCGCATCGCCGAAAAGGCGTTGCCTGCGTTGAATTACACACCTAAGAGAGAGCTGGGCTGGTTGCGCCGGGTGGGCGTGGTGCCCGTGGGTGTGGCTGTCAGCCGGGGCCGCCGATGGGCGTTGGGCGTATCGCCCGGCGTGTTGGTGGGGGGCATGGGTGTGGACGGCACTTTGCAACTTGGCGGGCCGTGGTATCTTACGGTAACGGCCAATATGGATCGTAACGCCGCCCTAATCGTGCAAAAACGGATGGCCCTTAACCATGGGTTGGGATGGAGCCTGGGCATGGTGCCCGTTCCGATGTGCTGGTGATTGGTGACAACACATTGGATGATCCGGATTTTCAGTTCCGGACGTTTTCCGCCGGCGTGCGTTTACTGGGTACGGCGGGCAGTCAACGTTTCAGCGCGCGCGGATTTTTTACCGTGGGTTATGAATGGCTTTATAATGTGCCCATGGCCCGCGCCGGCATCATCTTTAGCCTGCATTGACAGGTTGTGATCAGCCGTTACATCCGCAGGGTTCGTTGGCGTTTTCCACACATCCGCGACTTAATTCCACATGTTCCGGTGCAAAATCTTCCGCGGTTTTTTCACGCAAAATGGTGAAAGGTTCCGGCGGCGATGACACGGGGATATAGCAATAATGCAGCCCCCCATGAATGATATCAATGGGCGCGCCATCGATATTATAAAGGGCCTCTACTTTCAGGGTGCGTGTCGTGTCCCGGGTGAGCATTTCCAGTTCCATGCCCGGACGTAACGGGTTACGCGGTTCCACCTTCATCCATCCGCGTGCGGCATCGTAATCCCGCACAATCCCCGCGAAGCGGTAGGCCGGTTGTTCGGCGCGGGTTCCGTCGTATTTTTGCGCGGAGCGGCCGGGGTTGCCTTTAAGAAAGCCCGCGATGTAACCTTTGTTGGCCGCGGCGAAAACATCGGTGATGTTCTCAGGATTAAAGGGTCGTCCCGCGGCCAAATCATCAATGGCGCGACGATAGGCCCGGGCAATCAGCGCCGCGTAGTAAACGGACTTGTTGCGTCCTTCCACCTTAAAGCTATCCACTCCGGCTTCCCTTAACTCATCCAGGTACTCGATGGCGCACAAATCCCGCGCGTTCATCAGATAGGTGCCGTTTTCATCCTCATCCAGTTGCATATATTCACCGGGACGATCCACCTCTTCCAGGTAATAATCGCCGCGAATGGGCACATAGCTGTCGCCCTGTTGGGTTACGGCGGGTTCAATGCCGGCCGTTTGGGCTTCTTCCCGCCAATTGGCCGGTTGATTTTCTTCCTTTTTGTACATTTTGTACTGCCAGCGGCAGGAATGGGAACAGGTGCCCTGATTCGGATCGCGGTAAGACATATAATTGGAAATCAGACAACGTCCGGAATAGGCGATGCAAATGGCGCCGTGCACAAAGGCTTCCAGTTCCAGATCGGGGCAATAATCGCGTATTTGTTTGATTTCGCGGATGGTGAGTTCACGCGAGAGGATAATACGCCGGATGCCGGCCTTTTCCCAAAATTTGGCCGTGGCATAATTGACGGTGTTGGCCTGAACGGAGAGATGAATTTCCTGATCGGGGAAATGTTCGCGCATCATCATGATGATACCCGGATCGGACATAATCCACGCGTCGGGTTGCGCCTCTTCAAGTAATTGCCCGATATATTTTATAAACGGGGCCACTTTATGGTTGTGGGGAAGAATGTTGGCCGTGAGATATACCTTTTTACCCAGGTTATGGGCGTAGCGTATCGCCTCTATTACCGTTTCACGTTTAAAACCGTTTTCCCTGGCGCGCAGCGAGAACATGGGAATGCCGAGATAGGTGGCATCGGCGCCGAAGGCGTAAGCGTATTTCATTTTTTCAAAATTGCCCGCGGGCATCAACAGTTCGGGTTTTTGTATCATTGTTAATCCATTCGTTTTTTTTTGTAATTAAGGCAACGTTATTTCAGGACATTCTATTTCACGAAAGCGCAGAAATGTAAACAATTTTAATGGCGCAGGCAAAAGCGTCTGAAACCTTGTTTAACCGTGTTGGTGTTCGAACGGAATGTTTGGTCCAGATGCGGGAAACCATTATTAACATAGGATACTTTGCCTGTTTGTCCATATCACGTTATCATGCCTCATGTAAAAAACAGGGATTCCTTTGATTTTTTCCGTTTGCTATACTACTTTGATGACATCTTTTTTACCTTGCGCCAACGGGAATTTATGGAAAATTCGCTTTTACCTTTAGCCACACTGATTGTACCGGTTTTTGTCGGCGTTGTCTTGTTTATCCTCTCGCATTACGTGGGATTTCCGGCTATTGTTTTTTTGTTGGCCGGCGGCATTTTACTGGGGCCGGAATTCCTGCATGTCATCGATCCCTCTTCCCTGGGGGACGGGCTGCATCTGATTATCTCGCTTAGTGTGGCGATTATTTTGTTTGAAGGCGGCCTGACACTGAATCCGGAAGGATTGAAAAAAGCGCCGCGAATGATCTGGCGGATGCTGACCATAGGTGTGTTGATTACCTGGTTGGGCATAACGCTTTTAATTTGGTTATTGTTGGGTTACTCATTCAAAATCGCCCTGTTAGCGGGTAGTTTGGTTATTGTAACGGGACCGACGGTGATTGCGCCTCTTTTGAAACGCATCCGTGTAAAAGAAAAGTTGTTTCAGATACTCAACTGGGAAGGGGTGTTGGTTGATCCGATCGGTGTTTTTATTGCCGTATTGTGTTTTGAATGGATCAGCATCGACAGCAGCATGGTATCCCATTTTTCCCTGTTGGGACTGCGTTTGTTAACCGGTTTGCTGTTTGGAGGGGCGATCGGCGCATTGGTGGCCTGGCTGCTGAAAAAGGAGCTTGTCCCCGAGGAACAAACCAACATCTTTGTTTTTGGCAGCGCGCTCTTGTTGTTCGGCCTGTCGGAAACGGTGGTTCATGAAGCAGGGATTCTCGGCGTTGTGATTGCCGGACTGGTCATCGGCTGGATCGCACCGCCCCGCCTGAAGCATATCCGTCAGTTCAAATCGGAACTGACGGAGCTGGCCATTGCGATGGTTTTTATCCTGTTGGCGGCTAATCTCAAACTGGAACAATTTACCATGTTGGGCACCATGGGGTTGTGGACGCTGGCCGGAATTCTTTTTCTTGTGCGGCCGCTGAGTATTTTTGTCTGTTCCGTGGGAACGACCTTAAACATAAATGAAAAAGTTTTTCTTTCCTGGATCGCACCGCGAGGCATCGTAGCCGGTTCCATGGCTTCTTTGTTCGGTCTGCGTCTGCATCAGGCCGGTTATGCCGAGGCCCATTTTCTGGAAATTTTCACTTTTGCCGTCATCATAACCACCGTCTTGTTGCAGGGACTTACCGCCGGCGGACTGGCCCGTCTGTTAAATGTGCGCGCGCCCGATAAGAAAAACTGGTTAATCATCGGCGCGCATCAACTTGCCCGGCAGGTGGCCGATTTTATTCATGATCATTCCGACGCCCACTGCATGCTTATTGATACTAACGCCGATGCGGTGCGTGAAGCCCGCCAGGCCGGCTACCGCGTGTATGAAAAAAACGCCCTGGCTCCGGATGCCCTGCCGGATGGTATTGCCCATAGCGTGGGACATATTCTGGCTTTGACGGATAACCGGGATTTAAACCAGTTGATATGCGAAAAGTGGCTGGATGCCGTGAGCCGTAAGCATCTTTATCGCTGGACATCGCTTACACCCAATGGCGAACCCACCACTACCGGTGCCGGGATACCGGTTTGGCGTAATTTGCCTAAGCCGTCTCAGGTTTCTTTTGGGATGGCCCGCCATGAGCTGGCCCTGCGTTCCGACCCCCGGCCCCCCGGCCCCGATGACGATGTGCTGATGGCGGTTGATGGCGACGGGCGCTTTTATTTTAATGATTTTAAAAAAATCCGTGAAAAGGCGGTTCATTGGTTGGTGCTTGAAACGCGGACAATAAGTCTGCGCACCATTCTCACCCCCGCCAGCGGCTACAGCCTGGAAAGTGGAACCTATATGGACGCGCTGTCAGAAATGCTGGATGTGCTGAAAGAAAGACAGCCTGCTTTTCCCGTGGATGCCATACGCGAGGAGATAATTAAACGGGAGACGACATTTCCCACCTATATTGGCAACGGCGTGGCTTCGCCCCATGTATATAGCGCCGATATTCGTGAGCCCGTTTGCATGATTGCCCGAAGCCAGCAGGGAATAGCCATGTCCACTTACGATAAAAAGAAAGTTGTATTGCTGTTTTTGCTGATCAGTCCGGAAAATAAAGCACGGATGCATTTACGATTACTGGGGGAGATGGCGCGCATCGCGGCGGCGGAAGATAATGTGAAGCGGATATTAGCCGTGGAAAGTCCTTCGGCCATGGTGGATGAAGTGAATGAAATTCTGCTGCTGACCTAACCTCTTAAATGAAAATCCACCTTATGGAAAGTGTTTGACGAATGGTTGAAAAAAAACAACGTTTGCTGGCATTGGATGTTTTGCGCGGCGCCACCATTGCCGCCATGATTCTCGTCAATAATCCGGGAAGTTGGTCCCATGTTTACGCGCCCCTGCTCCATGCCGAATGGAACGGCTGGACGTTCACCGATCTGATTTTCCCTTTTTTCCTTTTTATCGTGGGTGTTTCCATCGTTTTAGCCTTGGCATCTAAAATGGATGATCCTTTGCTGCGTCGTTCCTTATATAAAAAGATTGTCCGACGCACGCTCATTTTGTTTGGGCTGGGGTTGTTTCTGTCCGGATTTCCATATTTCAATCTGAGTACCCTGCGCATACCGGGTGTTTTGCAGCGTATCGCTGTGTGTTATTTTTTTGCCGCCTTGTTGTTTTTGCACGCTGATACCAAAAAAATGTGGGGTATCACGCTGGCATTGTTGTTCGGCTATTGGGCGTTGATGGTCTGGTATCCCGTGCCCGGTCTGGGCGCGGGGTCTTTGGAAAAAGGCGCTAATTTCGCGGCCTGGGTGGATAGTCTTGTGTTAAAAGGGCATATGTGGTCGGCAACGAAAACGTGGGACCCGGAAGGTATTGTCAGCACGTTACCCGCCCTGGCCACCACGCTGTTGGGTGTGTTCACCGGCAAATTGCTGCGTGCCGGGCTTAGCGCGGAAGAAAAGACACTGCGCCTGTTTGTCTATGGAAATTTTTTGCTGTTAACCGGCATGATTTGGAGCGTTTGGCTGCCGATCAATAAAAGCATCTGGACGAGCTCTTACGCGGTTTTTATGAGCGGCATGGCCATGGTGGTGCTGGGTATGTTAACCTGGTGGATCGATATCCGCGGGGAACGCCGCCTGACGCGCCCCTTTGTGGTTTATGGCATGAATGCCATAACGGTTTTTGTGCTGTCGGGTGTGGTGGGGCGCCTGCTCTATCTGATTCGTTTTGATTTGGATGGAAAGTCGGTAACACTAAAAGGGTGGCTTTATCATCTGCTGTTTACCTCCTGGTTATCCCCTTACAACGCCTCATTGGCCTATGCTTTATGCTGGGTGGCGCTCAGCTATCTGTTAATGAAATGGATGTATAACAAAGGTATCTTCCTTAAGGTATAACCTTTTAAAAATTAACGATTTAGATATTTTTTTCTGTTTTGGCTTCCATTTTTTCATCTGTTTCATAAAATGCCGGGTCAGTTCCGTAAAGGCTTTTTCGCCAAGACTGCGACGAATACTCACAAATAAGGAAGCGTTAAAGATAGGCCCGATAACCCAAAAAATATTGCAGGTACGGATTCTCCCTGATGCATTCTATTGTGTCTTCATCGGTTGTGCGCAATAAATGCTTTATAATGAGGGCGCCAAAGGCTACCCTTGGGGCTACGGCCTTACGCCCGTTCTTTTGTGACAGGCGCCGGGTATATTCTAAAACCATTTCATCCCACGGCAAGAGCTTTGCCAAAATGACCCGGCGATTCTCTTTGTTGAGAGTTCCGCCAATGGGCTGGATAAAGTCTTCGATTGGAATCTGTTTGTTATGGCTCTGTTTTATCATTTCATCTGCAAGGTTTTGGGGTGATACTTCGTGTTTTCTTTGCGCCATAATGCTGTTTTATGGCATTTAATTCCAATATTTATAGTAAGATAGAGCTTTTTTATGGAGAGACTAAATTAGAAGCCCCGGTATGCAAAACCGGGGCTTTAAATGAATGGCTTTCTGATGAGCAACTATAAAAAGAAACTCAAGAAAAGGCAGGTTACCTTATTTTATAAGAAGCATGCGTTTGACATTACTGTATGATT
>RFFS01000120.1 GCA_003696775.1 Calditrichota bacterium | reverse complement strand
TATTTTCCGATCGGGAAAAATCAATAACCAAAATAAAAGTCCCTCATATTTCGATAAAAGACTCAGAGGATTGATATTGAGATTTTCTTTTTGGATAGTCCGCTCCAATATTTTATGCAGTTTAAAGTAAAATTTTTGGATTTCACCTATAAATTCAGGATGGTATTTGGAGGCTTCAAAAAACATTATATAATAATTAGCCAGACCATTGTTTGATATGGCGCTGATCGATTGGACAAAGTTTATGTAAAATGATTTTATCTTAATTTCCAGTTCATTAAAGGATATTTTTTCAAAAGATTCCCATGGAATATTTTGATAATATGAAAGGAAATAGGTGTTGATAACGGCGGCGTATAAGGCTTGCTTGTTGGGATAATAATGGTAAAAAGCTCCTTTCGACAGACCGGAGGCCTTCACCAAATCATTCATGGACGTATTTTCATACCCGTTATTTAAAAAAGTTTGGAAAGAGATATGTAGCAACTTTTCTTTTGTAGTCATATTAAACCGGCTGTTAAAAAATAGTTGCAAAAATATACCGACCGGTCGGTATGTTGTCAAGTATGTACTATAATTTTCATTAAAAATGTATGGCTGGCCTTTTGGTCGTTTTGAATGTTGTGCTTAGACAAATCGATTGGGAAAAATTATAAACGGTTTTTTTACCGGAAAAGGCCGTTTACAAATATCTCGATTGCACGCTTTTTGCCCCTACTTAATAAACAACATTTTGCGCGTGGCGACCTGGGCACCGGAGCGGAGTTGGTAAAAATATATACCGCACGGAAAAGTGTTGCCGTCAAATAGAATGTGATGTGTGCCGGCGGGCATGCCCTCTTTTTGAAATGGGCTATCCGTTGGCCGAGACAGTTATAAACAGACCATTCCATGGAAGACTTTTTATTGAAAGTGAAAGGAATCCTGGTTGTCGGGTTAAAGGGATTGGGATAATTGTGCCCCAATCGAATGGTTGTTGCAGCGGGTTGAGCGGTTTCGATGGATGTTATCAGGTTCTTTACAAATACAGGTAAAACACTATCCTCCAGGGCATTGGAATGGAAAAGCAAGGTGTCATCGGCTGTTACGGCGGACACACCGCTGCATAAAGTACAGTGAGCCGCCGAGTCCAGGATAAGAGTCACGGAATCACCGGGAAATTAACTTACGTAAAGGGTATGGGAATATTCAGGTTCCGGGTTAATATAAATTCGATAGGTCGTCTCTTTTGTGGAGAGTACAAAATCATAAGCCGCAAAGTCTCTTTTGTTGGTAAGACTATCAATGGTCAGGATTTCCGTGACGGCAAAATGTAATACACAAACTATTGCTAACGCTAAAGCGGTGCGGGCTTACCAAAAAGATAAGTGCATCAACATTATGTTTTCCCCAAAGGTGAAGGAATCCCTGGCCGGCCAATTTTTTATTGTGAAAGCAGTTGAACAATCTTCTGATATCCGTTTCGTTTGGCTAAATCCAGAGCCGAGTCGCCTTCCATATTGCGAAATTTTGTATAAGCGCCCTGTTTTAATAAAAGCCCTACAATTTTTTCATGACCATGTCGGGCGGCCTCCATCAACGGGCTGTTCCATTTGTACGGACGTAGATTGGGGTCGGCGCCATGAGTGATTAGCATTCGGGTCATATCTAAATACCCAAGAGCCGCGCAAATATTGAGTGCATGGAAACCATTGTATGAATCGATATCTACCCCGGCATGAATAAGCATTTTCACAACAGTTCCATTGTTCTCTCTTACGGCCACGCTCAATGCATTGAGACCATTATTGGCGTCCGTCCAGTTTGGATTAGCGCCTTTGTCCAGGAGTTCCCGTACCTGTTTAACATCATTCATGGCTATCGCATCCAGCAAGGCGCCTTCTTTTTCGGGTGTTTCATAGTCGCCCCATTCTCTTTTACGGAAAGTACGTTCGGTTACGATCCTTCCTTTGTTATTTTTTACGATAAGCTTAAATTTCCTGATCCTGGGATAATTCTTATAGGAAATCGTATAGGTTTGCCCGGCCCCGGATGTAAAGCGCACATAACCGTAATCGCCATTATGATAATGCCGCAGTTCGATAAAAGTATCGCCCGCGGGGACGTCAAACCGACTGTATAACGGCGTGCATAATAACCTGTTCTCCTCTTCACGGGGGCTTATAGGTTGCCCGTTAATCGCACGTATTTCCAAAATGGCCCTTTTAAAAACGGATAGAAAATTCGGGCGGAATGATTCGGTTTGTACGATGGCATGCGGCATGGCTTGGTCGGGAGGATGATAGGCCATGGGGTAGCGTGCAAGGCATGAGGCAAGCCAAAAGAAAAAGATAACAAGCCCTTTTTTCATAGTCTTTGTCCAAATCGGTTGAATCGATAAAACGACACGGTTTTTTGTGAAAAGAGCATGGGTATCAAAAGAGGAAGTGCAAGCCCCGATTCCTTGGAAACCATTTTAAGAATCAAGGTTCCGTCCTGTCCCTTTGTAAAGAATAACTGTGTGATCTGACGTCCCCCGCCACCGATTTCATAAACTTTGTCATAATGACTTTCAATAAGCAGACCTTCTTCCGTACAGGTAAAATCTTTCTCCAATGTGAATGTTTTATGGTGGATCATCTTTTCGTTTTTATAAAATTCGGCGTTTAGTTGTCCTTTATCGATTGCCGAAAATTTAACCCTGGTTATCCACTTATGTTTGTATCCCTTGATCAGCGTGCCGGAGGTTAGTATGTCGCTTAAATACAGAGGGTGCTTTTGATGGAGTTTAAAAGACGTGTTGCCGGGCGCATCGCTTGCTTTGTTTTCAAATTCCCCCGCGATATTCGGACAAACACCCTGAGCCGGATGCACAGGCTTTGACCATGAATCGGGATAGGTTGCCATGTAGGATGAGCCGCAGGACTGGAGTGTCATGGTCAAAATCGAATATAAAAGATATAGCCGGATATTTTGTTTAATTGAATTTAAATGCATGTAATCTTTCTCTCAACGCAATGGATAACCGTGTAAGGTCTCGTTACAAAACCCGCCTGGCGCAATACAGTTAAAAAGTAAATGTTATCGGGCATGTGGCATTTTACTATGTAGTAATTTTGTACGGGAAAATGATATCCGGTTTGTCCATTGTCAATCCCTGCTCAAAAAAGTGATATTAAAAATTGGACATGATAATTCCAAGAGGGAATTGATAAATTTCTTTGCAATTTGGAAGGCAAAAAGGTTAATCCATTCCTGTTTTTTATATGAAACAATTGCAAGAGTTAAAAGGAAATTCCCCTGCATATTCGAGGCAGATGTCGGCTTGAAAGGGCATCTGCCTGCCGGTTATCGGGGGGGAAAAACCGGTTCGGAAGGCAGAAACACAAGGATCTGGTGCCTGATACAAAAATACATCACAAAGCACAGTCTCGATCATAAGGTTCGCGATACGGAATGAGCGGTAAAAACCTGCTGATTTTAACCGATTTCTTTCATTGCCCTTTTGTCAGTGATATAATATGGACGTTTTTCAAAAGTTCCCGAAAACATCTCGATATACCTGATTCCTTTTTCAGCCTGTTCTGCTTCACGAAATTTTCCTGCCATAATTTGGGACCGTTTTTTGAAAGTAGGATCGCGTTCGATCTTGGTAATCAAAGTATTGAGATACTCTTCGGAAATTTTTTTGATATCACCCGCCAATCCAAGGCCATGATAGGTTACCCTTGCCGCATTACCCGGTTGATCTCGCATAAATGGAAAAACAATCATCGGCACGCCGTAATAAATACAATGCTTTATTGTACCCAAACCACCATGTGTAATCATAAGTGATGCCTTTGAGAGAATCCTGGCATAGGGAGCCCAGTTTACAACCGTGACATTTGAATACCCATTTTTAAATTGATCGATGGAGAGCCCCTTGCCTAATGAAACAATCAGGTTCCATTCGGATCGGGACCCAAATGTTTCAATAACTGTTCGAAAGAATTGTAGATTTTGTCTATACATGTAACTCTGGCTACCTAATGTGCAAAACACAAGTGGTTTCGTGTCGTCGATCCTTTCCCATGGGAAAGAGCTATCTATTCCATCGTTAATGATAGAAGATTCAATGTAGTGAATATTTTCCGGAATGCGACGGGGGAAATCAAATTCATTGGGACATAATATGAGTTCCGGCAAACCTGTTTCGGGCATCAAAGTGGTGATGGCCTTAATCTTATTTATCGGATAATTGGCAGCCTGTGCTAACTTTTTCATGACACGTGCAAAATCCACATCAATACCAAAGAGCAGAAGACTTTTTCTTAAAACAAAAGACCTCAGGAAAATCCAACCCCAGGAAAATTTTATTCTGAGTTTATCAACAATGTTGTCGCCAGGCATTAATGACTTTGTTAAGGGGGGAATTTGTAAATCCCTTTCCTGGAGCGTCACACTGAGCAAGATACTTGGGATTCCATTCCTGTAGCCCACCAGGGCCATAAAAGGCAAAGCAGAATCCACAATTAGTAAATCTATTTCAATACTCCCGAGCAAACGGTCGATCTCTTTTGAAAACAAATAGGCATATAAGTTCTTAAGACGGTCTCCTTGCTTCTTAAGTGTGCGAATAATATCCGTTATACCTGTGATCCGTGGTTGATACGTTTTTTTATTAGCACGGCTTTGCGGGAAAAATGCTTGCAATACAGGAATAAATTCAAATCCCTGAGAGCAAACACTTTCTTTTGAATCCGGGATACCGAGATATATGACACGATGTTGCCGTGATTTCAATTTTTTTGCAAGCCCAAAAGAAGTAAATAAGTGTCCTTCTTCCGGATACATTATAAAGACAATCGTCGCCATGGCACGCCTCACGTTAATTCTGATACTCTGATCAAAGGGGATAGGGCCATTCCGGCAAGTATCCCGTAAATCTAAAAGGCTGGTTGCCTGTTTCGTCTAATTGTGTTTTTATGGAATAATTCAGGTCAATAAAAGTTTTTATCGGAAGGGGTAAACGCATTTTGTCGGTCTGAGAAACTGACAAGTTCAAAGTGGCGGTCATGATTTTTTGGTAGAATAATTCTCTCTGGATAAACTCTTTCATTTTTCATTTAGGGTTATGGAATTGTTGTTATGCTATGTATTTTCGGTTAGTCGTAAACTTTGATTCCGCATGCCGCCCATGCTTTATCCACATAAATAAAACCTGTGGTCATGGATTGAACTAAGCCGGTTACAAAAGGATGTCATGAATCGATACATAAAACTTTCAATTTTTGTGCCATTTGAGAAAAAACAAAACAAAACAACGGAAAATGGTTGATTACATACCATAAATAAGTATAAAAAGATGTATAATACGCATTGGTGTGGTC
>RFFS01000119.1 GCA_003696775.1 Calditrichota bacterium | reverse complement strand
TTGTAATAAGTCCTGCTCGTTATATGCGTAAACGGTACGGGTGCTTTTTTCCCAACTGGAAGAATTGGCGTTCCAGTATGCGTCCATATAGCTTTCAATCCGCCCCTGACCATCGTATGTATAACTATAACGGCTGTCATTTTCCCAGGCCAGGGTTTGAGGATTTTGATATTGTAAAGTATGCTCCAATATATTTCCCCGGGCATCAAAGGTAAATGTTTCCTTATATACATCCGTGGAAGATAACCGGTAAATAACACTGTCCGGAACTTCGCCCCCCAATGTTGTTTTAAGCAAAGGCGTTTCGGTAGGGGCGTGGCGACCGGTTGCCTCCTGAAGGGCAGTCGGGTTGTCGGGAGAAGGAAGAAAGGGCTCGGGGATGTGTCCGGTAAGGGCTTTTACGGGACGCAACCCCTCTTCGTAACCCGGCGGGAATGACAAGGTCGGTTGGCCCGCCGCGCACCACGCGGTTAAAAACAAGGCATATAGCATTGATCGGCGAAACATGACGCTCTCCTTTCTTAAATGTGGACGGTCATGCTTGAAACGCAAATACTATGCCAAAAGGCGTCACGTTGTTTTTATTGAGCTTAGATGGTAGTCTCGTCCCTGCTTGTCTTTAAATGCCGACATGGGGTGCGGAAAGAGAGTCGCTATGTTGCGACAAAGGGATGGTGGGGGCCGTTGAATCAGGAGGAACCGGCATGGGACGTCCGGGTAGCTCATGGGTAAAATATATGACGTGGTTGAAAATAAAAAACCCGGATAAGGACTATCCGGGTTAAGGAGAAATGATGTTTTGCTCAGGGTGAAAGGATTATTCCACTGTTACGCTTTTGGCCAGGTTACGCGGTTGATCCACATCGCAGCCGCGCATGACCGCCACATGATAGGAAAGCAGTTGCAGGGGAATCACCGAAAGCAGGGGCATCAGCGCATTCAGCGTTTCCGGCACATAGATCACATGATCGGCGTAATTTTGAATTTTATCATCACCCTGCGTGGCAATACAAATAATACGTCCGCCGCGCGCCTTTACTTCTTCGATGTTGCTGATCACCTTATCGTAGATGGCGTCCCTGGTGGCCAGAAAAACCACCGGCATGTCTTTGTCGATCAGGGCGATGGGGCCGTGTTTCATTTCCGCGGCGGGATAGCCTTCGGCGTGGATGTAGGAAATTTCCTTCAGCTTCAGGGCGCCTTCGAGGGCCACCGGAAAGTTGTACCCGCGGCCCAGGTAAAGGAAGTTCCGCTCGTTGGTATAACGGCGGGCAAAATCGCGGATGTAATCGTTTTGATGTAAAATGATCTGGACTTTTTCCGGAATACGCAACAGTTCGTTTACCATGTCCCGGCCCATTTCAGCGCTCATGTTTCGACGGCGGGCGATCATCATTGTGATTAATGAAAGAACGGTGACCTGGGAAGTAAAGGCCTTGGTGCTGGCCACGCCGATTTCCGGCCCGGCGTGGATATACACACCGGCGTCGGTTTCCCGGGCGATGGTGGAGCCCACGGCATTCACCACGCCGATAACCAGCGCTCCCTTGCGCTTGCCCTCGCGCAGGGCGGCCAGGGTGTCGGCGGTTTCACCCGATTGCGATATGGCTATGATCACATCATTTTCACCCACGATGGGGTCGCGGTAGCGGAATTCCGAGGCGTATTCCACTTCCACGGGAATACGGCAAAATTCCTCAATCAGATATTCGCCGATCAAACCGGCATGCCAGGATGTGCCGGAAGCGGTGATGATGATTTTGTTGGCATTTACCAGGCGGTCTTCCACGGCGGCCAGCCCTCCCAGCTTAACGATACCTTCTTCCTTGATGATGCGGCCGCGCATGGCATCCATGATGGTTTTGGGCTGCTCGTAGATTTCCTTGAGCATGAAATGGTCGAATCCGCCTTTTTCAATGGATTCCAGCTCGATGGTGACGCGTTCCACCTTCTTTTTAATTTTTTTGTTTTCTATGGTTTTGGTGGCAATCCCTTTTTCATTGATGATCGCCATTTCGTAATCATCAAGATAGAACACGTCGCGGGTGTAGGGGACCAGCGGCGTTACATCGGAGGCCACAAAATATTCGCCCTCGCCCACGCCGATAACGATAGGGCTGCCTTTGCGCGCCACAAAGATATGATTGGGCTGATAGGCGCTGACCACCGCCACGCCATAGGTGCCGTCCACTTCGTGCAGGGCGTTGCGAATGGCGGCTTCGATATCGTCGGTGTAAAACTCTTCGATAAGGTGCGCCAGCACTTCGGTATCGGTTTCGGATTTAAAGGTATGCCCTTTTTCCTTAAGCATTTGCCGGAGCGCGGCATAATTTTCGATGATGCCATTGTGAATCAGCACAATATTACCGGTGCTGTCGGTATGGGGGTGGGCGTTTTCCCGGTTGGGTTCCCCGTGTGTCGCCCAGCGTGTGTGGCCGATACCCACCACGCCTTTCAGTTCGCGATCCGTGACCGCTTCTTCCAGATTGCGGATTTTGCCTACTTCCTTTACGACATGAATACCCGTGCCATTTTGCACGGCGATGCCTGCGGAGTCGTAGCCGCGGTATTCAAGCCGTTTCAGTCCGCCTACCAATATGGGCGCGGCTTCTTTTTTACCGAGATATCCTACAATTCCACACATAACTCATTCTCCCTGATTTATTCCCATTCGATGGTGGCCGGCGGTTTGGAACTCACATCGTACACCACCCGGTTGATTCCTTTTACTTCGTTAATTATTCGATTGGAGACACGTCCCAGCACCTCATACGGCATCGGGTACCAGTCGGCGGTCATGCCATCCACGCTGTTCACAGCACGCAGGCCCACAACCGACTCATAGGTGCGTTCATCACCCATCACGCCCACGGTGTTAACCGGAATAAAAACGGCAAAGGCCTGCCAGATTGCGTCGTACAGGCCGGCTTTTCGCAGTTCTTCCATATAAATATCGTCCGCCTTTTGCAAAAGGTGAACCCGTTCCGGCGTAATTTCGCCCAGGATGCGCACAGCCAGACCCGGCCCCGGAAAAGGGTGGCGTCCGATCAGATGCGCCGGCAGCCCCAGTGTTTTCCCCACGGCGCGTACTTCATCCTTAAAAAGTTCGCGCAGGGGTTCCAGCAATTTAAAGCCCATTTTTTCCGGCAAACCGCCCACGTTATGATGGGATTTGATGGTTGCCGAGGGGCCTTTAAAAGAAACGCTTTCGATGACATCCGGATAAAGCGTGCCCTGGGCTAAAAAGGTAAAGTCTCCCAATCTTCGGGATTCCGACTCAAAAACATTAATAAATTCATGCCCGATTATTTTTCTTTTATGCTCGGGATCGGTAACCCCTTTCAGCGCCTTGTAGAAAGATGCCGCGCTATCGATGACCGTCAGGCGGATATTGTAGGCGTCACGGAACATCTTTTCTACCTGGCGGGCTTCATTGAGACGCAGCAATCCGGTATCGATGAACATACAATGAAGCTGATCGCCGATGGCTTTATGAATCAAAACCGCGGCCACGCTGGAGTCCACGCCGCCGCTTAAACCAAGCAGCACCTGCTTATCGCCGACCACCTCGCGGATATGACGGATGCTTTCTTCCACAAAGGAGTTTGCCGACCAGTCGCCGCTGCAGCCGCAAATATGAAATAAAAAGTTTTTAATGATGTCCGCGCCGTGTTCGCTATGTACCACCTCCGGATGAAATTGCAGTCCGTATAGCGGTTGTGAATGATGTTGAATGGCGGCGTAGGGGGAATTGTCCGTGGTGGCTATGGCTTCAAATCCATCGGGTAGTTCCAACACTTTATCACCGTGACTCATCCAGACATCGCAGGCAGGGGGTAAATCCTTAAATAATGGGGAATTTTGTTTGATATGCAGGCGGGCGCGGCCGTATTCCTTTTTGGAAGAAGCGGCCACCCGGCCGCCCAGCAGATGGCTGGTGAGCTGCAAGCCATAGCAAATGCCGAGAACCGGCACGCCGCTGTCGTAGATGTCCGCGGATATCAACGGGGCCTGTTCATCATTCACTGAAAACGGGCTGCCCGACAGAATTATGCCCTTAAGCCTGGCCGGGCGGTTTTGCCGCCAGGGATGGTTATAGGGGTGGATTTCACAGAACACGCCCGCTTCGCGCACGCGCCGGGCGATCAGTTGCGTGTATTGTGATCCGAAATCCAGGATCAGTATGGTTTCATGTCCTAAGGTTTGAGTTTCCACGAGGCCAGTTCCTTTAAAAAAGCGTGATGGGTTAGGTCATATTGAATCGGGGTGACGGCGACGTTGTTGTGCATCACAACCACATCGTCCACATCGTCCTCATTGTCCAAAATCATGCGTTTGCCCGCCATCCAGTAATAGGGTCGGTTTTGCGGGTCATGACGTTTGTCAAACCATTCCTCATACCGTCCTTCGCCCTGGCGGGAGGGCCGCACATCTTTAATTTCCTGTTCCGGCAGGGCGGGTACGTTCACATTAAGCAGCGTGCGCGGGGGAAGACCTTTTTCCAGCACCAGGCCGGTTAAATGCGCGGCCACCTTCGCGGCATAGGTGAATTCCTTTTTATCAAAGCTGACCAGAGAAACGGCGATGGCCGGAATGCCCATGATGACCCCTTCCGCCGCTGCGGATACCGTACCGGAATAGATGACGTTGGTGGCGGTGTTGGAACCCTGATTGATACCGCTCACCACGATATCCGGCGGGGCATTCATGAGGCATTTAACGGCTATTTTAACACAATCCGCCGGCGTGCCGCTGACGGCATGGCCAAAAAAACGGCCGTCGCGTTCTATTTCCACAACACGCAAAGGATCGTAAACAGTGATGGCGTGTCCCACGGCGCTGCGTTCCGCCAGGGGGGCGACAACGGTGACCTCGCCCACGGCGCGTAAACCATCGGCCAGCGCCTTGATGCCGGGAGCGTAAATGCCGTCGTCATTGACCACTAATATGGAAGGCATAAGGGTTCCCTTCTTTTATACCGGAGTTTAAAGGATGTTAAACAAAAAAGGGCTCGCAAAGAGCCCCGAATATTATTTGGCCGGATTTTTATGTTTGAAGAAGGCCAGTATGTCACTGATGCGTTGTTTCAGTTCATGACGGTGGACGATGAGGTCCAAAAAGCCGTGATCCCGAACGAACTCGCTGCGCTGAAAACCGGGCGGCAAATCCTGCCCGATGGTTTGCTTGATCACCCGCGGCCCGGCAAAACCGATCAGCGCGCCCGGTTCGGCGATATGCACATCGCCCAGCATGGCGTAACTGGCGGTGGTGCCGCCCGTAGTGGGGTTGGTCAACAGTGAGATATAGGGGATGTTGCGCTCCGCCAGGCGGGCCAGCTTGGCGCTGGTTTTGGCCAGTTGCATCAAACTCAGCACCCCTTCGTGCATGCGCGCGCCGCCGGAAGCGGAAAGGATGATTAAGGGCTGTTTTTTCTTCCAGGCCATATCGATGGCCCGGCCGATTTTTTCCCCCACAACCGAGCCCATGCTGCCGCCCATGAAGCGAAAATCCATCAATGCCGCCACAACGGGTATTTTGTTCATCTTGCCCGTTCCGGTGATCACCGCTTCTTTAAGGCCGGTTTTTTTAACGGTGGCCTGATATTTATCGCGGTAACTTTTGACATCGGTGAAGTCCAGTGGGTCATCGGAAGCGATATCGGCGTTGAATTCCTTAAAGGTGCCTTCATCAAACAATAAATCGATATAGACATCGCTGCCCACGCGAAAATGGTGGTCGCATTGCGAACATACGTAATATTTTTTTTCCAGTTCTTTTTTATAGATGATGGTTCCGCAGCCGTCGCATTTAACCCATAAACCGTCCGGCACATCCTTTTTGGGCGCCGAGGTGCTTATTTTCTTTTTACGTTTAAACCAATCCATAGCTGTGCCTCATTCTAATTCTTTTTGCATAATCAACGCGTCCTCGCCATCGGAATAGTAACCGCGACGGATGCCCACCGGGGCGAAACCGCAACGGGAATATAACTGAACGGCGGCTTTATTGGAAGGACGCACTTCCAGATGCAGGATGCCTCCCGAACGGAAGCGTTCAAATATATAGTTTAAAAATTTCAAGCCCAAACCTTTTCTTTGATTTTCCGGGTTTATGGCGATATTGTTCAGATATATTTCATCATCAAACACCCATAACAGAGCATAGCCTTCCACGCGGTTGTGCATTTCCAGTACGATGGGATGCCGGAAATAGTCCGGTTGTAATTCGGCGGCCAGCATATCCCGCGTCCAGGGGTCCGTAAACGCCGCCTGTTCGATGGCCCAAACCCGGTCCAGGTCTTCCGGGTGCATGCGCCGGAAGCGGAGACTCATAAACGCCCCGCGAAGGGATGAATATAGAGCGGGTCCAGCGCTTTGTCCTCATCCGCGCCAAAGCGTTCCAGTTTGAGCTGACCCAACGGCGCCAGAAGCGCGGCATGATAAGCGGTTTTAGTGTGGACGATTCTATCTTCTGTTTGCCATTCGGCTTTTCTGTTTTCATCCACATGCAGGTAGGGTGAAAGAGTGATCCAGCCTATGCCTTCCAGTGCTTCCCGTACCTTATCCAGCGCCATCACCTTATGCTCCAGGATACGCGGATAGCCGCTGTCACTCTCCATGCGGGCCATATATACTTCACCCGCCCGGCTACGGATCAGGCTGATACCGGGGTCTTTAAGGCCGAAGTGTGGGTGCTGCACGGCCAATATCTGATGGTTGGAGAGGGCCACGACGGGCAAGTCCCGACCATAGGAAAACCTCGGGCGTAACTGACGCCGATGCGCAAACCGGTGAACGATCCGGGGCCGTTGGCCACCACCACCGCCCGGGGAGCCTGGTTTTGAAATGCCGGTTGATCCGCGGCAAAAGCCAGAGCCTGTTCCACCCAACCACCAAGCAGACGGGTATGCTGCATGGGTAGTTCGCTTTCAAAGGCGATAACGGTTTGTCCCTCATGCCACAGGGCAACGCTGCATAAGCGGTCACTGCTTTCAATGGCCAGAATCATGGCCGCCCTCCGCGATAAAGTTCGTAGAGTCGTTTTTCATTATCGCGTTTAATGTGTATGCTGTAATAAGATGTTAAAAAAGGCTCCAGGCGCTGCGGCCATTCCACAAAGCCGATGGTATCGCCATTCAACCATTCTTCCCAGCCCAGTTCATGCAGATCGAGGTCGCTTTCCAGACGATATAAATCCATGTGCACCACGGGAAAGCGGCCCGTGTAATGCTGCATCAGGGTAAAGGTGGGACTGGTTACCGCTTCCCTTACCTCCCAATGTTGGCAAAGATGTTGTACTAGTGTGGTTTTGCCGCTGCCCAGGGGACCGTTCAACAGAATGATATCGCCGGGTTGAAAGAGCGCGCTCCAATCTTTTGCCAGCCTGTCCAGGTCGTCCGTATCGGTGGTATGTCGTTGTTCAATTAATTGCATAAGTAAATTTACGAAAGGGCGGGCTAGGAAGAAACTAATATCCGCGACACCTGTGGGGGGATGGAAAGTCGGAAAACAGTCGTCACAACAGAACCCGAAATGTTGAAAAATATCAACATACATGTTTTTGTTCTTGAATAATATCAACAGGCAGGGGCCGTGCCGCCAGATAATTGAGGGTTCTTTCATAAAAAGTGGGGTGTCATGCAGGCGGGTATCCGACCAAACTATAGCGTAATTTAGAATAGTCTTGACTTTTCTAAAGTATGCTTTAAATATAGTCATATGAAAAGATACCTCGAAGACGCCTTATATCCCGATTTAAAAGAAAAGATTGTTTTCTTATCCGGCCCAAGACAGGTTGGCAAAACCACCCTTGCCAGGAGTCTAAATCTTTCACAGGCCTATTTTAATTTTGATTCGCTAAAAGACAGGCGGATTATTAAAAATGAAGAATGGAACAGAGATGTTGAGCTTGTTATATTTGATGAACTTCATAAAATGAAAAATTGGAAATCATGGATTAAAGGGATTTATGATACGGAAGGCATCCCCCCGGCGTTGCTGGTAACCAGTTCCGCCCGGCTTGACATATACAAAAAAGGGGGCGATTCGTTGGCCGGAAGGTATTTTTCTTACCGACTTCATCCTTTTTCCGTAAAAGAAGTCTGCGCCTTTAGTGATATACCTCCTGATGAAGCCGTCCGGCGGCTGATGTTGTTCGGCGGTTTCCCCGAGCCATTCCTTAAAAATAGCGAAGTTTTTGCCAGACGATGGTGAAGATCACATTTGGAAACCATTGTTCGGGAAGACCTGTTGGACCTGGAAAAGGTAAGGGATATTAAATCCATTGAACTGTTGATTGATTTACTGCGCACCCGCGTAGGCTCCGTCGTTTCCTATCAGTCTTTGGCGGAAGACCTGCAGGTTTCATCTCCAACCATAAAACATTGGTTGCAGATTCTTGAAAACCTTTATATTATCTTTCCAGTCCGTACCTATCATACTAATATTACGCGTAGCATTTTAAAAGGAACTAAATACTATTTTTACGACACAGGTGCAGTGGAAGGGGATGACGGGGCGAAACTGGGGAATCTTGCCGCCTGCGCTTTTATTAAAGAAGTGCATTATTTGGAAGATACCACCGGAAGTCGTTACGCCTTACATTATCTAAGGGATAAAGAAAAAAGAGAAGTTGATTTTCTAATTTCCGTGGATAATACACCCAGGTTTATGGTGGAGATAAAACTAAGCGATGCATCCTTTTCGCCGGCGCTTTTTTATTTTTGCAAACGCCTGCCTACGGCAAAAGCCGTCCAGATCGTATTGCATTTATGGAAGAAAAAAACAAAAAATAATGTAAATATGTTCCCGGCCGCGGAATTCTTAAAAAACTTAAACTTTTCTTTGTAAAAGGATTTTTGTAATGAAAGTACGCCGACCCAATCCCCTGGAAATCGGTCTGTTTTCTCTTGCTCTGCTGCTCTCGGTAAGCATCACTCTGTTTCTTTATTTTAACCTGACCCCATGGAAACTGGAAAGCGCTCAATCCAATCCCGGTCTTATCAGAAGACCAGCGGAATTCCGAGATTTAAACCACGACGGTTTCTCGGAATTCCTTGAAATTGCCAATAATAATGTGAGCAACGGATCGACTCATTATGTCCTCTTCTATAACCACGAAGGGGCCGTGATTGATCAATGCAATACACGTGAATTTATTGTACCCGAGCAGATTTTTTACGGCGATTACACCGGCGACGGCTACGACGAGTGCCTGATTTTTACATTTAAGCAAGATTCGGTGTTTTATATATGTGTTTAACGTAATTAAACAAAGTATATTAATTGACCGTCAATTCGTAATCCGTATCCCCAGGGAACATAAATTCGCAAGGGTTACCGCCGCAAAGCTCCATGATATCAATAACGATTCCCGTAAAGAACTGCTCTTTACCCTGCATCCGGGCCGGGCGTTGCAGCCGCGCGGTTTGTATGTTTTTGATCTTGAGAAAAAAGCCATTATCAACCGTTTCGAGAACCCCTCATCCAAGGATAATTTTTTACTCTGTGATTTGACCGGAGACGGACGGGATGAAATCATCGTTATGGGCAAAGCGAACGGCAACGGTCCGGAAGACGTTCCCTTCACCGATCATAAAAACTGGCTATTTATGTTAGACCCTCATTTAAAAGAACGTTTCCCGTCGCTGCCATACGGCGCTTATCCCTCCGTCTCAAAAGTTCTGCCGGTTCAGATTCAGGATAAACCCTACCTGCTTATTGTCCATCACCGGCTTGGGAAGGAATTCATCCAAAAACCGCTGGGTGTCTATCTGGTGGACAGCCGCGGCCATTTTAAACGCCGCCGGTATTTTGCCGTTCCCAATATGGCAAATGTTAATTTGGCGCCCGACGACAGGGATAACCCGCGTCAATTATTCATGACGTTTAATAACAAAACGTTGGCGAAATACGATATTTTGGCCAATACATTAACTGTTAAAGAAGTCGCCAATACCAGCCTGAATAATATTCTCCTGCGGGATATGGATTGGGACGGACAGGCGGAGTTGTTGATCGAATCGGAAAACGGTGTCTGGATATTCGATCAGTATTTTAATCTGCTGGCCCACAAAGTGTTACCCGGCCCTGTTTTTCTTTCCGTGCGTCTGCGTGGCCCCAATCTGCCGCCGGAAATCGGCGTCAGCGCCAAGGATCGTTTTTACCAGTTTCGGGCCATTAGCAACCCGCTTTTTAAATGGCTGCCGGCTTTGTTCAGCGTTCTTCTTATACTTTTAACCCTGATAATCTTTTATGCTAACAGGCTGGCCACCCGGCTCTATATCTATTTCAGTTATTTTGTCTATTCCGTCAGAGAAACGCCCAACGCCATCCTGATACTGCTACCTGGCGGACGCATCTTTTATTTTAACAACCGTTTACAGTCCTTGCTCAACACCAATGGGTTGTTACAAAAAAAACGGACATACCGTGAAGCTTTGAGCGCTTTTCCGGAAATTATGCTTTTTATAAAAGAAAGCCTGACCAGCGGCGAGGTTCAGCGTAAGGAATTGTTTATAAGTTCGGAAAGCGCGGAAATACACGGACGGATTATGGCCCGTCCCTTCAAAACAAAATTTGGGCGCATCATCGCCTGGATGATGGAAATTCAGGATTTCAGCGGTCCGTTGTTAAGCGACCGTCATAAAACCTGGAGCCATACGGTGCGCAAGATTGTGCACGGCATCAAAACGCCATTGGGTTCGGTTTTGCTCAATATTGAAAGAATTCAACAAAAGCTGGAAGATTCGTCACCGGATATGGCCGGAATAACCGCTGATGATTTTGCCATGACCATGTCAGAAATTCGGCGCATACAGGAAATGGCCCGTCAGTTTTTGAAATTCACAAAGCTGGAGGAACTCGATATCCGGCCCCTGCAATTTAATGAAGTGTTGGACAAAACATTGGCGCCGTTTCAG
This sequence comes from Calditrichota bacterium, assembly GCA_003696775.1. Taxonomy (GTDB): domain Bacteria; phylum Calditrichota; class Calditrichia; order Calditrichales; family J004; genus J004. The sequence goes on along the minus strand of RFFS01000119.1, from coordinate 38,580 downwards.
GCTTTTATTGATCAGGGTGTCCAGATAGAATGTGTTATGGAACAGGAACCGCATACCGTGCATGCCGATCCCCGTCAATTGGAGATGGCGCTGCAAATCTTTATAGAAAACAGTATCGACGCGCTTGACGGGAAAGGGAAAATTTTAATTTCCACGGTTTTGGCACAAAATTTGGGGCGGAATTTTGCAAACGAATTGGAAATTGAAATTGCGGATAACGGGCCGGGCATTCCATGGGAAGTACAGGGCCAGGTTTTTGAACCGTTTTTTACGACCAAAAAAGATGGTACCGGCATGGGGCTGGTCATTGCCCGGAAAATTATACATGACCACGACGGTCGTGTTGAACTGGTTTCCAGGGAAAATTTCGGCACGGTTTTCCGCATCACCCTGCCAGCTTTTAGGAAATAGTTATGAGTAACATTTTGGTGATCGATAATGATACGGCCTTTTTGATGGCCATGCAAAATACTCTGGAATATAATAAACATACCGTGGTGACCCTTTCCAATCCTGTTCAGACGATTTCCGTTTTAAGCGAACATGATTTCGATTGCGTGCTTCTGGACGTAGCCATGCCGGGCACAAACGGTTTGGATGTGCTTAAACGTATTTCCGAATCCTTTCCTTTGTTGCCGGTGATTATGGTTTCTGGTGAAAGCACCTTTTCCATTGCCGTGGAAGCCATCCATCTCGGGGCCTATGATTTTCTGGAAAAACCCATCGAAACCAAACGCTTGCTTATCACCATCCAAAAAGCGCTGGAGAAAAAAAACTGGCTGATTGAGAAAAATGTGCTGTTGGATGAAATTTTCAAACAATACCGAATTGTCGGCAACAGCACACAATTGAAAAAGTTGTTACTTGATATAAAAAAATGGGTCCTTCCGACGCCAAGGTGCTGGTTACAGGCGAAACCGGAACCGGCAAGGAGTTGGTGGCCCGCGCCCTGCATCATAACAGCAAACGCAGCGGAAGACGCTTTGAAACGTTGAATTGTGCATCCATTCCCAGTGAACTCATGGAAAGTGAATTGTTTGGACATGTGCGGGGGAGTTTTTCTGGCGCGATTCGTGATCATACCGGAAAATTTGAAATTGCCAATGGCGGAACGCTGTTTCTGGATGAAATCGGTGATATGGATTCCCGGTTGCAAGCCAAAATGCTACGGGTCTTGCAGGAAGGCGTGATAGAAAAAATCGGCAGTCATGATGCCATACAAACCGATGTCCGCATTATTTCTGCCACCAATAAGGATTTACAAAGGATGATCGCCGATGGACAGTTCCGCGAGGATTTATATCATCGTATAAAAGTGTTTGAAATACATATTCCGCCGCTGCGTGACCGTAAGGAAGATATCAAACCGCTTGCGGAATATTTTTTATCCGAATGGGCGCAACATTATAATAAAAAATTGATACGTATTTCTCCCCAGGCCCTGAATGTTTTGTTGAGTTACGATTGGCCCGGCAATGTACGGGAACTGAAAAATGTTATTCAAAAAACAGCTATTTTTTCGGACGAGGCAACCGTAAGCACGCAAACCGTGCTCAACGCCATCGAGAATGAGTTTCTTTCGAATAGTCTGCCCCCTCCATGAAATTAAAGGATAAGATTGCTTTTGAAGAAAAGAAACACATTTTGAATGTGCTGCAAAGTGTTGCCGGTAAATTGAACAAAGCGGCTGAAATTCTGGATGTCGAGCGCACGACCCTGTTTAAAAAAATGAAAAAATACGGCATCGAAAAAGAGCAGTTTAAACCATAAATCCGGACAGGGGGCTTAAGAGACACACCGGGCTCATTGAACCGGTAGCGAAAAAAAGGCGCCACGGGGGCGCCTTTTCTTTTTGTTTGTTTTCTAACTGTTTTGCCGGGCGATTTCTTCCAGCATTGCCGTTGTCAGCGATTTGGGCCGTTCCAGGGCCTGACCGTTGATGCGATCCCAGATGATGTTGCTGAGCACACCGATGGCCCGCCCCACGCCAAACATCACTGTATAAAAATCATATTCCTTGACACCGTAATGCCATTGGATAACGCCGGAATGGGCATCCACATTCGGCCAGGGGTTTTTGGCCTTGCCGTGTTCTTTAAGGATCGGCGGAACCACTTCGTAAAGCATGCTGACCACCTTAAAGATGTCATCATCCGGCAGATGTTTGAGGGCAAATTCACGCTGTGCTGTATAACGCGGGTCGGTTTTGCGTAACACCGCGTGCCCGTAACCGGGAATCACCTGGCCGCTGTTCAGGGTATCCCACACATATTTTTTCAGGTCTTCCCTGGTCGGTGTTTTATCCATTTTGGACATCAGGTTTTGTACCCAGCGCAGTACTTCCTGATTGGCCAGGCCATGCAGGGGGCCGGCCAGGCCGTTTAAACCGGCGGCAAACGAATAGTAAGCGTCGGAAAGGGCCGTGGCCACCAGGTGGGTGGTATGCGCACTGACATTGCCGCTTTCATGATCGCTGTGCAGGATAAAATAGAGACGTGAAATTTCATCATAAGGATGATCGATCCCCATCATATGGGCAAAGTTGGCGCCAAAATCCAGATTCGGGTCCGAAGCGATAGGTGTATCGCCTTTGTATTTCATGCGATAGATATAGGCGGCGATCTCCGGTAATTTGGCCAGCAGATTCACGGCGTCTTCGTACATGGGGTCCCAGTAATCCATTTTGGTCATGCCGGCATTATAGCGTTTTACAAACACCGATTCGCGCTGCATGGCGACCACGGCGGCGGAAAACATGCTCATGGGATGCGCGTCACGCGGCATGGCCCGCAGCAGGTCAAACACATATTGCGGCACGCGGCGCCGGGCGCGGAATTCTTCCAGCACATCCTCGATATCCTCCTGAGTGGGAATATCGCCGGTGAGCAGCAGGTAAAAATGGCCTTCCACATAAGGCATTTCGGCGCCTTCGGCGCGCGGCAGTTTTTCCAGACATTCGGGAATGGTGTAACCACGGAAACGGATGCCTTCTTCGGGATCGAGATAAGATATGTCGGTGCTAAGTGATTTCAGGCCGCGCATGCCGCCGTAAATCTGGGCGATGGTGACCTCATCCACTTTTACCTTTCCGTGATTTTTTACCAGTTTGCTGATACGTTCCCGCGAGGCGGGAATTTTTTCCGCGAGCTTTTGTTTTAATTTAGACATTGTAACATCCTTTCCGTTTGTAGTTTAGGGAAAATCAGTCTTCACTTTTCGTTTTCTTGGTCTCGGATGAGGAAGCGTTTTCTGTTTTTGATTTCCCCCCGGTTTTAGATGTTTGTTGATTACTTTTTTTGTAATCGGTTTCGTAAAACCCGCTTCCCTTAAACAGTAAACCGGCTCCGGTTCCGATTTTCCGTTTCACCTCGCCGTCACATTGCGGGCATTGGGATAACGGCTCGTCCGACATCCGTTGAAAAGCCTCAAAGGTATGTCCGCATTCCAAACATTGGTATTCGTATGTGGGCATCGGTTTCTCCTTAATTTACGACAATAAACTGCAAATACAAGCAACATTTACCACATCTTCCGCTTTACATCCGCGTGAAAGATCATTAAACGGTTTGGCCAGTCCCTGAATCACCGGGCCTATGGCCTGGGCGCCGGCCAGCCGTTCCGTGATTTTATAGCCGATGTTTCCCGCGTCGAGATCGGGAAAGATGAATACATTGGCCTTGCCGGCCACCGGACTGCCCGGCGCCTTGCGCGCGCCGATTTCCGGCATCAGGGCCGCGTCAAATTGCAATTCACCGTCCACATCCAGGCCGGGGTTGAGTTGTTTAACCATCCCGGTGGCGGCAATAACCTTGTCCACATCATCGTGCCGGGCGCTGCCCTTCGTGGAAAAAGAAAGCATGGCCACGCGCGGCAGCTCACCCGTCAACCGGCTGTGCGTTTCCGCCGTGCTTAAGGCTATGCTGGCCAGTTGTTCCGCCGTGGGATTGGGCATAACCGCGCAGTCACCATAAGAAAAAACGCGGCCGTCGGTTAAAACCATTTCAAAACAGGAAGAAACCACCTTAATATCCGGGGCCAAGCCAATAACCTGAATGGCGGCGCGCAATACATCGCCGGTTGTATGCACGGCCCCCGCCACGGCGCCCGCTGCAAAGCCATCGCGTACCAGAAAAGCCGTCATAAACAAAGGCTGTTTCAACACTTCCCGGGCTTGTTCCGCCGTCATCCCTTTATGCTGCCGCATTTCAAAATACTGTCGGGCGTATTCACTTGTATCCAGTCGGGCGGTATCCACAATCTCGATACCGGATATATCCAGTTTATGGGTAGCCGCGGCCGCTTCGATGGCCGATTGTTCCCCAAGCAAAACCGGGGTGACCAATCGTTTTTGATGTAATGTGTATGCCGCCGTTAAAATTCTTACATCCGTGCTTTCCGGAAAAATTATTTTTCGGTCGGGGTTTTGTGCCGCTTTGTTTTGAACCGATTGAATAAAATCCATGTTAAAAAACCTTTATGCTGTAAACTTTTGATGTAATTTGGCAGCCACTAATTTAGTAACAAATGCATCTATATTTCCATGAAATTTTGCCACGGATTTAACAATGGTAGAGTTTAAATAGGTATATTTTTCATTAGGCATTAAAAAAACGGTGGTAATCTCACCGGCCAGTTTTTTATTCATCAATGCCATTTGAAATTCATATTCAAAATCGGATATAGCCCGTAAACCGCGAATGATCACACAGGCGTTGTTGGACCGTGCAAAATCGACCAGCAGGCCGTCAAAATGGGCCACCCAGACATTTTCAAACCGATCCACGGCGTCATGCATCATTTCCAGCCGTTCATCGAGAGTGAACAGAGGTTTCTTAGCCGTGTTGACGGCCAGTGTAACGATCACATTGTCGAAAATATTGGCCGCCCGATTAATGATATCGATATGACCCAATGTGATGGGATCGAAGGTGCCCGGATAAATGGCTGTTATGTTTTTACTCATCATCCTTTTCCTTTTTTTGTAAAAAAGAAATCAAACTGCGTCCCATCTTTTTTTGACGGAAAAGATCATACAACGGGGAGGTGAGCGCCAGGGGATTGCTGGTTTCATGTTCGATGACGACCAGGTCGCGGAGGTCGAGAAAGGGCGCCTGCATCAGCGTATCCATAAGCCCTTGTAAACCGGGGATATCAAACGGGGGGTCCAGAAAATAAATATCGAAGGAACGGCGGTTTTGCAGGACAAACCGTTCCGCCGGTTGATGTATGATATCATAGGACCGGGGAGCGATGGGCAGGGCCTCCAGATTCTTACGCATAACGCGTATGGAGGTGCGGCTTTTTTCCACAAATGTGACATGCCGGGCGCCGCGGCTTAGCGCCTCAATGCCTAGGTTTCCGCTGCCGGAAAAGATATCCACCACGTTTTTGTCCCGGATATAGTCATCCAGAATGGTAAAAATATATTCCTTAACCCGGTCTGTGGTAGGCCGTATGGCCATGTCCTTTCCTGCCTGCAGTTTACGACCCTTGTAAAGACCGGAAATGACCCGCATATCAGATAAAGGCGTGTAAGATCAATTGAACACGGTAATTTTTTGATGAAAAGGCACTTTGATCCTGGGCGCTTTCCACCCATTTATAAACCCGGACCTGGCTCATTGCCCCCAGGGAAGCGATGAATTTTTTGGTTGCGTCCAGGCTGCCGCTCATTTCCATGTTGATTTCATAGCCTTTAAGGGATTTTTTATTTAGGGAAGCCATGGAACGGCTTTTCACATTCCGGACAGAGAGTCCGGCGGAACGGGCTTTGGTCTTTAGGGCGCTTTCCAATGCATTGATGGATGAAACCTGTTGGATGGTCGCGGTGTTTCCCGATCCGCTACCGGTTACTTTGCCTTTGTACACGCCCAGAATACCACCCTTGCTACCGGGGCGCCCGGATGAGGAAACAAGTTTAAAGGGCAGATTCTTTTCTTTTAACGCCATATTATAGCGAGCCAGTCCGGCGCGATCCGGAGCATATACTTCAAACAAGAGATTTTCATCGTATAACAACAGGCTGGAAAGACGGGCATCTTTACCGATGGCGCCGATGACCTGTTGCATCTGGCTGACCCTCTGGTTGTTTTCGGATGATATATCCTTTAATGCCTTTTGTTTCTCCTGTTCCGCGCGTTGTTTTTGAGCTTCCGCGGCACTTTGTGGTTTTTGTTGATCATTCCCGGTGGTCTCTTCCTTTGCAGGAGGATTGTCTGTTACGGGTTCATCCGTGGGGCCGGAAAGGAAAAAGTGATCCACGCCTATATAGATCAGAATCAACAGGATGATACCGGAAATACCCATCACTATGGGTTTGTAGTTGATCCCTTCCTGTTTTTCATCTTCAAAATCCATGGAAAGGTCAACGGTTGAGGCTTCTTTTTTAGGCGCCGGTTCTTCGGCCGGTTGTTCATCCTCTACGGGTTTTGGTTCCGGTTCCGGTTCCGGTTCCGGTATGTCAACCCCGGCAACGGGCGCCTCGCTGGAGATATCCAGGTCTTCTTCTTCACTGAATGTGGAGGCATCCAGGTCTTCGGACGGTTCAAAATTTAACAACTCGTCGTCGATGTCAATGTCAAACGCATCCGATTCGTTTGCGGCAGCAGGAGTTTCGGGCGTCTCGGGTTCGGCTTCGTCAATGCCTGTAATTTCTTCCTGCTGTTCGTCCACTTCATTCAGCAGGTCGGCTACATCGCTGTCCTCGTCGTCTTTTAACAAGTCATCATTATCATCAAAAATGTCATCATCATCCAAAAGATTATATTTGGCCATGTGATTCTCCGCTTAAAAAACTGCAATTATAACAGTGCGCCCAAAGCCTCGATGGCCAGCACGGCGCTTTCTCCCGACGATTGGTGCACCACTTCGGGAATGTGCACGGGAAAATTGGTTTTTTTTGCCAGTTCGGGCATTAAATGTTCAAGTTCATCAACGCCATATATCAGTGCCTGTGTGGGCAAATCGGCGGCTTCCGGGTTGTATTGCCCGTACTTTTTGTTGGCGCTGTTAATGATTTCCGCGATTTGTCCCGGATTGGTAAAATCCTCTTGTTTAGTGTCATGCAAGTAGGTTTGACGATAACGGCCGTTTTCAAAAAGATGGTTCTCGATTATTCTCGGTGTGATTTTCAATATATGCATCAAACCGGAGTCATTGTGTGTGCTCTGAATAAAGTTTTCCAGAGCAAAACTGTTTATTAACAGCGCTTTTAAAGTCAGGTTGCATGTACGGGTTATGCCAATCAGTTTTTTTATCAAGCGTTTTTCCATGGCCACCACGCGAATACGCAGGCTGGTTTCACTATCCTTATCTTCGTCCAGGACGGAAATCTTATATTCGGAAACAGGTGCCGGTAGTTGCTGGCTTATGGCCCATTCTATTTGCTGCTTTTTGACGGATTTATCCGCGTCGGCCGGGACATATACCCATGTGACATAGGCCTGATTATAGGGCAGGGCAATACTGAGACGGGCTTCTTCCCAACCTTGTTCTGTCATGAACCTTTTAAGTTCATCCCGCCATGTATTCAGATTGTCATCCGTCAGAAGTCGGTAATCGGAATCGTTTGTTCCATAGTCACATCGTTGAGATACCATAACCTCATTTGGTGCGGATGTACCGGGGATCAGAATTTCAAAGAAACGATTTGTAAATGAGGTACCAATGTGCTGCATAGATTTAAAAAAGGTTCATTCGAATAATGTAGTCTTATTCGAATGAAACCTTTGTTTTTTTAATATTTAAAGCAATTAGTTTTTAATTTTCTTCTTCCCAGCTTTTCACATTTTTATATATGTATCCGAAATTTTTGATGGTGGTTTCAAATATTCCGTAAACGGGAAGTGTTTTGCCTTCCTTGGAAAAGATAATCGCCTCTTCGAGTTTTTTCTGCAATTGATCCAATTGATTCAGGTCCACGGAGGATTGGGCGCTTTTCATTTGTTCCACCAGGGCATCCAGACCCGCGAGGTCTTTTTCAAAATTGGTAACCCCGCGCGGCAGGCGGCGTATACGGCCCAGGATGGCGTTATATTCTTCGAGATGACCGCGGATTTGTGTGTGTATGGAATCGATGTTGTTAAACAGTTTATCCCCGTATAACTGGCGGAAAATACTCAGCGCGTTACGGCCGTCTTCACTGGCGGTGGTAATATCGCTAAAGCTGTTGGACCGGCCGGCGACATCCACAAAATGTTTAAGATTGCCGAACGCGCCATACTCGCTGCTATTATTATATTTCCCGACAACTTCTTCCAGTTCTTTGTTTTTTATGGTGATGTCGATATTGCGACGGATTTTTTTCTTAATCCCGAGCGCTTTGTTCATGATGCTCTTTAGGCTGTCGGCATAGGCACCAAAAGGCGCGGTAAAGGTCAAGCCTTTCACTTCATCGGCCACCGGTCGCACCATGTTTTGCAGGTCTTCCAGTAAAACGGGGCTTTCCACTTTTACATCAGCGGAATCGGCGTCGATCATCAGCAGATATGGCTGCTGATTAACCGGGCTGAAGAAATTTTCTTTTTTAAGATAAAGTACCTGTGAATCCTGTTCGGCCAGGCGATATTGGGCCGTGCGGTTGGTGACGATAAAATCCTTAAGATAGGTTTGATACGCATTTTCCAGTCGGGTTTGCACATCATTGGCATGGGATACATTGGCGTTGATGTCCGTCCGGCTGATGATGTCCAGATTTTTATTGACAGTTCCGTTAAAATCACGAATGCGGTCACCGGTACTGGTTACCTTGGAAATAGGCGAATTGATGACCGTTTTGGCGAAAGTTTCGATCCGGGCGGTCAGCGGCCCCCATTGTTCGTTGAAATTATCCATTTCAACATTGGATAAACCGGTGTTCACGCTTTGAGTCATCTGGCTGAACATGGTGGCGGCGGTTTGCAGGTTGTAGTCGGAGAGGTCTCGGCGTAATTGGTATATACTATCCAGAGTGGTTACAACCGAAACAAAATTGGGCAATTTGATGTCGTTATGAAACACTTGGAGACTCAGATTCAGTTGATCGGCTTCATTCAAAATGTCTCCGTTCATTTTGAAATAGCGCTTGTTGTTTTCAAGGTCTTCCGTAATGCTGTTGATATTCTGGCTGATCGCCAGCAGGGATTTTACAAACGGAATGTTCATGTATTCATCGACCAGGTCACGCAGTTCATTGGTGTAACGCACCAGTTTTTCCGCATGCTTTAAAGTGGAATCTTTTGCCAGAAAAGAGAGCAGGGTATCCGGTTCCGTTGTATAGTGTTTGGTGAAACGGTGATAAAATTTTTCCGCTTCATAAATACTGCTCATATTGTATTGAGCCTGTTCCTTGTCTAATTTCTCTTTTTCCCAAATTTGTGTGGGTACCGTCAATACAATGATCAGCGCTGCCGAAAGCAGAACAATCAATAAAATAAATAACGGTGAGCCTTTGCCCGATTTAGTAGCCATTACGCCTCCAACCTTGATATTCTGAAAGTGAGTATATTAAAAGAAATCAGCTTAAAAATTAAGTAAAAGCCAAATTAATGTCAAACCTTAACGTTCGTCAAATATGAAAGTCTAATTTAAAGGAATACCATCTTGAAATTTTGGATTGTTTTTTTCACTTCAACGCTCATTTTTACAGCGTGTCGGACACAAACCCCGCCCGCGCGGGAAAGTAAAGCTATTCATGATCTGGAATACCGTCGTGATACTCGGATAACAGCCTGGCAACCGTTTTTTAAACCTTCCGAATCGGAGAATATAAAGCAAGAAGCCTTGCGCGCGTTAAGCCACATGCGTCCCGCGCCTGTTTTGCCGTTGCTGGACTCCTTGCTCGCGGCCGGTTTAAACCCCGGGTTGCAAAAACGCGCTTTGTATGCTGTTGGTCAGGCCCGCACCCTGCGCGCGGAAAAAATTCTCCTGGCACATTACGAGCACCTGTCCGACACATTGAAAATCCATGCGTTGAAAGCGTTGGCGTTGTGCGGCGGAGCGGCGACCGTGCCGATACTAAAAGCCGCGCTAAACAACGATATCTTACGTGAACAGGCGTTGATGACCGCCGGTATCCTGGCGCGTAAAAAAACGGATACACGGGTGCTTACCCAAATTATCAGTGATTCCACCTGGCAAAAGGGAGCGTCATTAGGCACGGCGTATTATTTGTATAACACCGTTTCCAAAAAGGACGGGCCGGTGTTGCAACGCTATTTGCCCCGGTCAAAAAATCAGGCCGCTGTCTATTATCTTAAAACACTGAAAAAATGGCTGAAACAAAGCCCGTCGTTGGAAGATTCCGCGCGGAACCAATGGCAGGCGCGGGTGATCAGGTTATTGGGTGACAAGGCAAACAAAAGCTGGCGTCATCTTTATCACGGGCTCAGGGTCCTGGAAAGCATGGCCGACTCAAGCGCCCTTCCTTTTGTAACATCCATGACCCGTCAGCCCAACCGGCATGTACGGATGGAAGCGTTGAGTGTTTTTTATACCATCAATGGCGCGGGTGCTCTGACTTTTTATCTGGAAACACTTAAAAAAACGGATGAGCTGATGGAAAAAGCCCTATTGATGGAACTCATCGCCCGTATCCGCCCGAGTTTGGCTTATCAATTGGTTAACCGATATCTGGACAAGGGACACAGCGCCTTTAAAGCCCGGCTTTTGGATGTGCTTGCCATAATCGATAACAATCAGTCCCGACGCATTATCCGTTCCTTTTTGAATACCCGCGATCCCTTGTTGGTGCACAAAGCTTTTACACTGCTGGAGTCCAGGAAAACGCTGCGTTTTTCTGATGTTAAAAAGCTGCTAAGCAGACCGGAAACGGGTGTTGTGTATGACGCGCTTGACTGGCAACGGCAACACAAGCGATATGTTGATGTGCACACGCTGTTGGATGTGTTGAATCGCTTTAATGCGCCGGATCATTTTGAAGTCCAGGAACAGGTGCTTAAAATTTTGTCCATGAAAAAAGCGACGCTAACCGACCCTCAACGGAAAATGCTGGAAAGCGCGTTGCAAACCCGGGCAATTGTTGATGTTTATAACAACTTCTTTCAGGCATCCTTGGCGCCACCCGATCCGGTAGGTGAAAACCGCCCGCTTTATCTTGCTGTGGATTCGGTGATGCATTACCGTCCGGCGCCGCGCCTGGTGCGTATCAGCACCTCCCGCGGGGACATGGATGTGTTGCTGGATTTTAAAGAGACACCGTTAACCAGTCTGAATTTTTTAAAACTGGCCTCTAAGGGATTTTATAATAACCTGACCTTCCATCGTGTGGTCACGGATTTTGTGATCCAAGGCGGCGATCCCAACGGTGACGGTAGTGGCGGGCCGGGCTATATGATTCCCTCGGAAGACGGAATGCCCTTCGAAAGGGGTACCGTAGGCATCGCCACGGCCGGATATGATACGGGCGGCTGCCAGTTTTTTATCTGCCATTCGGTCCAGCCACACCTCGATGGAAACTATACCGCCTTTGGAAAAGTAATAAAAGGAATGGAAATTGTTGACAATATCCTGCCCGGTGATCTAATTTATAAAATAACTCCGATACAATAATGAGAGGCCCGTCCATGTTCTTACGTTTAGTTTTTATCAGCGCCCTACTGTTTTTAATGCCTTTATGGGGGCAAAATCCCGTAACCGCAGCCGGTGACAGCGCTTTTAACGCCTTTGATGACCATAAAGCCATGCAGCTTTACGAACAGGCATACGCCGAACATCCCGATGATTATGAGCTGGCATGGAAGCTGGCCCGCGTTTGCGTGAATGTAGGAGAAGACACGGAAGATGACGATGCCCGGGCGGCCCTTTATGAAAAAGGAGCATTTTATGCCCGTAAAGCGGTGGAATTAAAACCCGATGGCAGCAACGGTCATTTGTTTTTATCGGTAGCCTTGGGACGTGTGGCCCTGGATGCCAGCGCCAGGCAACGCGTGAAAATGTCTAAGGAGATTCGCAAGGAAGCGGAAAAGGCCATCGCTCTGAATCCCCAAAATGATATCGCCTATCATGTTCTGGCCCGCTGGCATCGTAAAATATCCAATTTAAGCTGGATAGAAAAAGGTTTCGCCGATATGTTCTTGGGGGGAGTGCCCCAGGACGCCTCCATGGAAAAAGCCATTGCCAATTTTAAAAAAGCCATCGAAATAAATCCCCAATACATCAATCATCATCTGGAATTGGGGATTACCTACCAGATGGAAGGCCGGGACGCACTGGCCAAAAAGGAATTTGAAACGGTGCTGTCTCTGCCGGAAACCACCTCCCGGGATGCCGGACATAAAGCAACCGCCCGTGAGCGGCTTGAAGATTTATAAGATTTACAATAATCCATGAAAAAACTGTTGCCCAGGAGCAGCGCCGGATTTAAGGGGCTGCTCTTTTTATTTGGCATTCTCATCAGCATCGGCGTTTTGTGGTACACCCAAAAGCTGGTCGATTCCCTTAAGGAAAAATCCACCGAATATATCCGCTTCCGTATCCGGCTGTTTGAAGAGAATATCAATAACCCCAGCCAAAACTCGGATGTTAATTTCTTTTTCAATGAAGTTATCCGGCGCGCGGATTATCCCATCATCTATACGGACAGTCGCGGCATTCCCCAAAGCTGGAAAAACATCGACAGCCGCCTGGACACATTGCATTTCTTCACTGCAGAGGATTCTCTGGCCCTTGCCGCGAAACTTAAGGAGATCGCCACGGAAAACACTCCGATTCCCATCACCTATAACGATGCGGTTTTAGGCTATTATTATTATGGCTATCCGCCGGAAATATATAAGCTGCGCAGTTTACCGTTTGTCATTTTCTTTATCGGGATTATCTTTATTTTGTTGGGATATTTTGGGTTTACCTACATCAAAAAAAGCGAACAACGTTCTATCTGGGTGGGGCTTTCCAAGGAAACAGCCCATCAGTTAGGCACACCGTTAAGTTCCTTGTCCGGTTGGGTGGAGTTGCTGAAAAGCACGCCTGAAAACACCTCGGAAATTGTGGGTGAAATGGAAAACGACCTGCAACGTTTGAATAAAATCGCCAATCGATTCTCGAAAATCGGATCGATTCCCAAACTAAAGGAGCGGTCTCTTACGGAACTGATAACCTCCACCGTCACCTACTTTAACCGCCGGTTGCCCCACCTGAACCGACGCATCATTATCACCGCGGAAGTTACCGGCGAGTTGCAGGCTAAAATCAACCGCGATTTGTTTGAATGGGTGCTGGAAAACCTGATCAAAAACGCCATTGATTCCATAGTTGATCAAAGCGGGGAGATAAACATCCGTGTAAAAGAGGGAAACCATCATTACATCATTGATATCCGTGACAGCGGCAAGGGGATAGCCGCCAAACACAAAACCGCCATTTTTAAACCCGGCTTCAGCACCAAAAAACGTGGCTGGGGCCTGGGGCTGAGCCTGGCCAAACGTATCGTGGAAGAATATCATTCCGGAAAATTACTACTCGTAGAAAGCAGGCCGGGCCAGGGCAGTACGTTCCGTATCCTGTTGCCCAAATCGTGACCAATATTTATTTGTTGACACAAATATTTTTATTCGTTATACTTTTATATCTTTCAATTTTATAGAGCTAAAAAATGAATTCCAATCAGGCTCTTTTTGCTGAATGGGTGCAACCGCATATGGCGTCCCTTAAAAATACCGCGTTGCGCATGACGCGTAAAAAAACGGATGCCGAAGACCTTTTGCAGGAAACACTTTATAAGGCTTACCGCTCGCTCAATCAATTTCAGCCCAACACCAATTTCCGCGCCTGGATATTTCGAATTCTTGTCAACAGTTATATCACGTCGTATCGCAAACATATCCGTCAGCCGCAAAAAGTGCGTTTTGAAGATGTGGAAGAGTTTACACTGCATAAACATCGGGTTGAAATCCCGGATATGTCGGCCCCCGCTGTGGGCGGTCGTGAATATTTTTTTACTGATGATGTGCATAACGCGCTCATCAAACTGCCTTACATTTTTCGATTGGTGGTATTGCTGTGTGATGTGGAAGGGTTCACTTATAGCGAAATCGCGCAGATGATAAACTGTCCCATGGGAACGGTGATGTCCCGGTTATATCGCGGGCGTAAACTGTTGCAACGCCAGTTATGGACTTACGCTGACCAACATGGTTACATCTCCGAAAAAACACGCCTTAAGAAATAAATTTATCGCTTAACCGGGCCTTAACCCTAATCCCGGGCCGAAAGTCCGCTTTATTCTCATCCCTCCTGAAAATCAAAACACCGTTTGTAATGGACGATTGGTTGGGTTTCTGTTATGGTTTTAAAAATATCGTTTCGATCATGTATATGTGTATCTACAGGCATCAAATGATTGTGTTAATTTTGTGTTAGATATACCGGCCATTCATTGATTTTCCTGTATCATCTTGCTAAATTGAATTCCTTTTTCTAAAAATGATGACTACAACCCTGACTCGAAACCGGAGTGCTGCATGCGTCTCTTAGTTGTGTTAATATTCCTGCCCGTACTCGCCTGGGCGCAAAGCCATTTGCTTATTTCCGAAATTTATATCCCCGCTTCGGCGGATCAGCAAAAGGCTTTTATTGAAATTTATAATCCGGGTGATCAAACCGTACCCCTGGACAGCATCTATCTTTCCAATTATAACCAGTATTACGAAGTGGTAACAGCCACATTCAGCAATACCACCAGTGATTTTTTGGTTCAATTTCCGGCCGGAGCCGTTATCGCGCCACACGGAACCCGTACCGTCGCTTTATATGGCGCCGCGTTCAGGTCGGCCTATGGTAAAAACGCCGATTATGAGATATCCGGCGATGATGACAATACGTCTGATATGGTGGTGCATTACGCCGGTGGAAACATCACATTGGACCCCAGTGCCGGCATGGCCATTCTTTTTTATTGGAATGGCGCCAATGACCTTGTTTATGATGAAGATTATCTGGCCTGGGGCCTCTCTTTTTTTAAAGACCGATGGATGGATAAAAGCGGGGTGTCCATGGATGGCCCGGATGCGGACAGCACGCCATCCGTCTATCAAAACGAAACAGCCAAATCATCGCAAAAGGCACTGGCTTCGCCGACAACCGGCAACAGCTACCAACGCTCCAATGCGGAAGAACCGGGCGAAACAACCAGCGGTGGCAATGGGATTTCAGGACATGATGAAACCAGCGAAGACTGGGCGCAAACCTTTGCCTTATCCACCCCGTCTCCCGGCAGTTTTAGTGAAGTGCCCGGCGATGGCAGCGGAACCGCCACGGTCACTCCGGATACGGTGGATGCCGCCACGGCGGTTACATTGACCTTTACCCTTACCGGAACCGCGCCCTACACACTGGAAAGCGCCGCAATTGTTATTCCAGAATCCTGGACGTTCAGCGGAAGCAGCGCGGATGTCTCGTTGTCGGCGCCCTCCGGGGAACTGGTGGTAAGCGCGGACACAATCCATATCAATAATACGGCGCTGATTGACAATGCAGGCGCTGAAATCACCATCGCCGGTTTAACCGCGCCGGACGCGTCGGAAACCACATCTTTTCCCGTATTGACCGCTGTCGGCGGTGGTCGGTTGACGCCCATCGCTTCGTTTCCTTCTGTTTTTGTGTTTAAACCGACAACCATCGCCGATATCCAAAACAACGTAGGTGAGTGGTTGGGACGGGAAGTAACCGTACAGGGTGTGGTCAGCATAGGCAGTGGCGTCACCACGACCTCCTGGACCGATGCGTATGTACAGGATGAAAGTGGACGGGGCATAAATGTTTTTCGTTCTCCCGATTTAACACCGGATTTAAAACGGGGCAACAAAGTGACCATCACCGGCACGGTGGATACCTATAACGGTACCACGGAAATCACCAATTTCGGCGTGACAGTAGAAGGCAGTGGGTTTGATGTGCCCGCGGTGTCCCAGGTGTCTCTCGCAACTGCGGCGGATACATCGCTGGAAGGTACCATGGTGGAAGTCAGTGGTGTGATTACCGATATCTTTAATGTGGGGGGAGGCGATAACGTAACACTGACCAACGGCGCCAACTCTCTGGTGGCACGTGTTTGGGAAAGCAGCGGCGTGGATTTATCGCCGTATGCCTTGGGCGATACGGTGGCCATGCGTGGTGTAATCGATATTTATAACGGCAGCGCCCAGTTATTGGTGGCTTATGATGATGATATCCGGTTCAGTGACCTGTATGTCCCGGTGGATGGAAGCGGCAATGTTACCGTATCCCCGGCGCAGGTGGAGAAAAATGCTTCCACCGACCTGTTGTTTACCTTTACACCCTCTGATGCCGGACCCCTTGTTCAGGCGCGGGTGGATATACCCGACGACTGGGGGTTCAGCGCTTCCGCTGACGATGTGACAACAGGCGGCGACTTCTCGGACGCCTCGATATCCATTAACGGCAACACCATTCTTTTAAGTGATTTTAGTTTGGAAAGCGGCTTTGAAGGCACCTTAACCCTTAAAAACCTCACCGCACCCAATAGTGACAAAGTATCCACATTCAACGCTTATACGGCCGGCGAGGGAGGTCTGCTTGCGCCGGTGGCCGCCTCGCCGATTGTTTTGGTGGGGGAAGGCACCACCATTCCGACTATTAAGATGGAAGAAGCCCGGCAACGGGGTGACGGTAGCAGTGTGGCCGTGAAAGGGACCATTGTCATCGGTTCCGGGATATTGCGCAACGATTTGACTTCCGCCTACATCGCCGATGAAAACGGCGTGGGTTTGAACATCTTCCGCGCCGGCGGCGCCGATCCCGATATTGCCCGCGGCAACCTTGTTGTGTTGCAGGGCACGCTGACCTTATACAACGGCGTTCTGGAAATTGAGAATTACACAACAACCGTATTGGCAAGACATGTGCCGCTGCCCGATCCGATCAGGCTTTCCACGGCGGAAGCAGCCCTGACCGATTATGAAGGGAGCTGGGTAACCGTTCAGGGTATCGTGACCGGAAAAAGCGTGGCCGGTGGCGGCACCAATATTTACATGGACGACGGCAGCGGTGAAACCACCGTCCGGGTGTGGGATACAGCCGGATTAAATCTGGATGATATCGCCGTGGGCGATCTGATTGAAGTGAAGGGGGCACATGGTGTTTTCCGTGACGCCGGGCAGATACTCGTGGGTTATCAGGAAGATATCAGCAAGGTGGATATCGCCAGTTTACCGGTCACCCTGGATGTGCCGCCGCGTCCCTTTGCGCCGGATCAGGGTGAACAATTGCCGATTACTTACGGCGCGGGCGGTGGCAGTACTCACGTAACCCTGCGTGTTTTTGACATGGCCGGCCGTTTGGTGGCCACGCTTCGTGACGGGGACGGTATCCCTATCGCGGTAACCTTTAAGTGGGACGGTCGCAACGAATTGGGCGATCGTCTGACACCGGGCAGTTATATTCTGCATTATGAAGTAGTAAACGAAGAGACGGGAGATAAAACCGTAAAAGTAGCGCCTGTTGTGGTGGGTACGCTGCTGTCCCGTTAAAACATAAATAATATAGACCCGAACATCATGGCCCTTTTTAGCCATTTAAACGGAAAGAGTTTTATGAAACGCATACTGATATCTCTGTTGACCCTGTTAACGATATTGAATGCCGGCGCTTTTGACGACCGCACACCATCGGCCCGTGCTTCCGCGATGAGCAACGCTTTTGTGGCGGTTGCCAACGATGCCTGGGCGGCCTATTATAATCCCGCCGGATTGGCGCAGGTGAACGGCATGCAAGTCGGCGCCGCATATCATCGTCCTTTTGGCTATTCCTTTTTTAATACGGTGTTTGGCGCCGCCGTGATACCCCTGTCCGCGCAATACGGCACCGCCGGTGTGATTGTGGATAATTTCGGCGTGAATTACAAAGGGGAAACATTAAGTCAGGAAACCACGGTCGGTATTGCGCACGGTATTTATCTGCTGAACGATATCCATACCACTTTATCCGTGGGATACAACCTGAAGTATTATTACTGGAAGCTCGGACAATCCGTGGAAGGCCGGGAGTTGGGTGCCGCGGGTACCGTGGGGCTGGATGTGGGGCTGATGGCTTCGATTTATAAACGGACGTATCTTGGTGTGACCGTTTTTAATTTCAACAGCCCGAACATTGGCGTTGGCGGTAACAGTACATTGCAACGCCGCATAGTGGTGGGCGCCGCCTACCGACCCTATTCCGGATTGACCACCACGCTGGCCATGGATAAAACCATCAATCTGCCGGCAATGATTGAAGCGGGTTTTGAATTCAACCTCATGGATGTGTTGGACCTGCGCTTTGGCGCCAGTACACAACCCAATCGTTTCAGCGCCGGGTTGGGTGTTCATTACGCCGGTTTCCGACTGGATTATGGATTTCGCAATCACCCCACACTGGCCGAAACACACAGTTTCAGTCTGATGTACGCATTTTAAAGGGACAAGCCGCCGATGAAACTGAAAATCCGTTTATATCGCCCTTTATGGTTGCTGCTGATCCTGGCTTCCCTGGCAGGAGCCCAGACCTATACACCCGATAACCGTCTGGATATCAATAATGCCACACTGGAGGAAATTGAACAACTGCCGGTGTCCAAAGAGGTGTCCCGAAATATCTACAATTACCTCACCTATCGTGGCGATCTGCGCAATGTGTATGATCTGAAACGCATAGAAGGTGTTGATCAGCAACTGTTTCTGAAAATCCGCGACCTGATCCGTGTAGAACCGTTTCGGATGCGCAGCACCACACAGCAACGCATCGAACAGATGTATTTCCGGCTGGACCGCTGGAGTGGTAACGAAGGGGTAAGTGATGCCCTGATCGACCTGTGGATTGAAAACGCCCTCGATCCCATCAACATTAATGATACCCGTTATGACGCGCTGATCAATTTACAGAATGTATCGCCCGTGGATGCCGTGGCCATCCTGAATTACAGGCACGATAACGGTCGCATCCGCAATATGCGTGATTTACGCGGTGTTCCCGGACTGAGTTATTACGGTTACGCCAATGCCCGCAATTTTGTGGATTATGAAGCACCCGCGGAAGACGGTCCCGCCTGGCATGGCCATGTAACGGTACGCGTGGACAATACACCCTTGTTTGCCGATGAAAGCGATGTGAGCACCGAGGTTAATCTGCTCAACAGCAACGGCGGATTGGTGTCGCAGGCCAATACCTATCCCAACCAGTTTGTAAAGGGACGTTTTTCCTGGCACCGGCACTATAAATTCGGCTTTTCGTACAATCATTATCTCGGAGAGCCTGTCTTTTATTACGATTCCGGGAAAATGCTGCCCAAAATGAAATGGTTTGCCGGTTTGGAAAATATGCAATGGGATATGGGCGGTACGCCGTTGGAGCTGCGCAAGCTCTATGTCGGGAATTACAGTGTCACCTTTGGGCAGGGTGTGGTGATGGAAAATACCGACTTTTTTACCCCGCGTAAATCCGGCTTTGGTTTCCGTAAGCGGTTTAAAGGGCTGGCCGGTGATAATTCCCGGACACGGCAATTTGCCCTGCGCGGCGTGGCGGCGGAGTTGGCTTATGGCAATCTCAGCGCCATCGGTTTTGCTTCGCTGGCGCCACGGGACGCCATATTAAACCGTGCCGCCGTGGATTCAGCCGGCCACCGTGCCTTTAACCAATTGATTGTGCTTGACCAGCGTTTCCCCTATGCCGGGGATGATGCCGGTCGGCTGCCCGATCAAACCAATCTTTCCTGGTTGGATGCCGTGAACGAACTAACCCTTGGCGGCCACCTGCAATACGATTTTTGGCCCGGTACCTGGCTGGGCGTTACCTGGTACGAAAGCGCCTACGATCGATACCTGGAGCCCAATCCGGAGGAAATCGTTGCCGGAAACAACTGGGAACGGCGCCAGGTAACGACGGACAGTGAAATCAAGCAGGCCTACGGCGGGCCGGTGAGCCGGGGCAGCAGCCCGTTATGGTCCGAAGCCCGGTCGTTTCGTCGGGTTTACGGAGTCGATTTCCAGTCAGTCATCGGGAATCTGGCCCTAATGGGTGAATACGGCGAACTGGATAAGGGCGGCAGTCTGTTTAAGCCTGGCGATGATCCCAAAGCGCTCACGCTTTCCGCTTATCTGCAATATCCCAGTTTTAATTTGCTCGCTTTGTACCGTCATTACGATGTGGCTTACGATAATCCCTATCAGCGGTCGTTTTCCAATTACCGTCGCTTTAAGGGCACCATATACGAAGATTACTACTATCTGCAATCGGCGTTATACGGGCAGCTTTACACCAACGCCGTTCAACCGCAAAGCGAAGAGGGTTTTTATCTGAACAGCTATTACCAGATCAGTCGTCAGTGGACCACCCGCTTTGAATACGACCAATGGACACGTCTGGCCGATCAGGCCGCGCAATACCGGCTGGTGGGCTGGCTGAATTACCGGCCGATTTTTCCCCTGCAATTTCAGTTCAGGCAAAAATGGCAGGCCCGCGATGCCCAGAATAACATCTCTTTGCGTTATTTTAAGAGTTTGGAATTCCGGGGACGCATGCGTGCCCGTCTATCCAATTTCAGTAGCATGGATTTAATTTATATAAACAGCAAAACACTGGTGCATCCGCGGCCGCGTGTTTTTGGCGATATTGTTCTGGATAGCGAAGGTTATGGCGCGGGCTTCACGCATAATGTGAACACAAACCTCAAGCTGAGCGGTTTTTTTCTGTTTTACAAGGGCTTTATCTGGAATTTTGAGGATACGCAATTCATCGTAACGGACAGTAACCGCGGGGCCATGCGCGCCTGGTTGTCCATGTACAGCCGTTTAAGCAGCTATTTTAGTCTGCGACTGAAATACACCCTGGATATTCAGGCACCGGCTCAGAATATCAATTTTAATCCTAATTCTCCGGAAATCGGCCGGCTTTACAACGCCGATTATGCGCGGAGCAACAACAACACAGTTTATTTGGAAATGAATTACACCTTTTAACGATACGGGGATGGCATGAAACGCATTCTATTTTGGCTATTGGCGGGAACATTGACCCTTTGGGCGCAACAGGGCAATCTGAATTTGTTGAAAATGCGCTACGGCGAGACAATTTTTGCGCCTTCGGCGCGCAGCCTTTCCATGGGCGGCGCGGGACTGGCGGCGGGCAATCCTGCCCTGGCCGCGGGCTATAACCCGGCGCTGGCCGCGCGGGCGGATAGCGGTTTGACCCTTTGGCTGGGCAGTGGATATGCGGCCCTGACCGAAGACCGTTCTTTTCCCTATTACGATAATTTTAACGGCTTTGTCGATTACGGTTCCTTTTATTATCAGGATAACAGCGTATTCCATGCGGCGGTGCAGATTGCCTGGCAATTGCCACCACTGTATAGCGGGTTGAATATGGTATTAAGCACCTCCGTTCAACCGTTTATCGATTATAATTACACCTATTTCGAAGAAGTGCGCAGCAGCGGTTTTGGCGATAATTTGCTGGCCTATAATGAACAAACCTCAAATGGCTACCGCTATCGAAATACCCTGACACTTGCCGCCTCTTATGGGACTGTCAGCGCCGGGGTGAGCGTGGCCGTGCTCAACGGTGATCCCGATGGAAGCGACCGGATTGAGCCCAAGGCCCTGTCGGTGGAAGATATCGCCCGGGATGTACAAATTAGCCGGAAAACGGAAGTTTTACCCGCGTTGGCCACATTGGGGGCCGCCTGGCGGGTGAATGAACGGTTGACCGTCGGCGCTTCTTTCCGTACACCTTTTACTATTGATGAAACCCTTACTTACAGTTCGACGGATACCACCTACCGCATACGGAGCGCGATGCGTTATCCGGCGCGGGTCGGCGTGGGGTTAGACTATCGCTTCCGTAATATTTTACAGGCGCGCCTGATGGTTGATTTTTATTACACGTTTTGGAGCCGCTTTGAAGACAGTGCCGACCCGTCGCAAGCTTTTAACAATACCTACAACGCACGCATCGGCGTGGAGCATGTCTTTTTTGATGATTTCGCCTTCCGCGCCGGTTACAGCTTCGAAACCGATCGTGAAAACCGTGAATTAACCCGTACACGCTTAACCACAGGAATAGGGTATCGAATGAACCGTCTGGAATGGAATGCCGGTTTTGCCTGGAGCGCCCTGGAATTTTTTCAGGCGGACCTGTACGATAACGCCCTGTATGGAGAAACGTCCCGAAGTGATAATGATCGTGTGCAATGGAATGAAACGCTGGCAAAAATCGATTTGACCATACATTTATAAACGGAATATCTATGAAATATTTAACACGCTGGCGGGCGATAGCCGGCTGGTTATGGATGGCAACCCTGGCCCTGAACGCCGCGGATAAAGCCGACAACCGAAAATTATATATCCTTTATACCAACGATGTACACGGCGGTATCGTGGAAACGGAAGCGACCTTTTTGAATCCTAACTTTCCTCCGGTACTCGGGGGAGGCGCCAGTGCCGCGGCCATCATTAAAAATGTACGTGAACGCGCCCAAAAGGAAGGCGCGGCGGTTTTGCTGCTCGACGCAGGTGATATTTTTCAGGGAACTCCCCTGGGCACCCGCACCGGCGGCACGGCGATCATCGATTATATGAATGCCGTCGGGTATGATGCCGTATCCGCGGGTAATCATGATTTTGATCTCGGCAAGGACAATCTCGCCAGGCTGGTGGAGCGCGCCCGTTTCCCGATCTTGTCCGCCAATATTATCGAAAAAGAGACAGGTAAACCCTGGCGATATGTAAAGCCGTGGACCCTGCTGGATAAACAGGGAATTAAAATCGGAATTTTCGGATTGACCACCGAAGCGACCAAAAACATGAGCTTTGCGGAACATATCAAAGGGCTGGATTTTACCGATGAATCGCCCGCCGCCCAGCGTGCGGTGGACACCCTGCGCGCCATGGGCGCCGATATCGTCATCGGTCTGGTGCACATGGGCCTGCCTTATAATACGGAAGAAGGCTGGCGTCAATTGCAGGAAGAAATTCGGCAAAATATCCATAAAACTTCCTATCTCAATGCCATGGAGCTGGCTCATTATGTGAAAGGCATCGATATCCTGATGGGCGGCCATATTCACAAAGGCTATCCTCAACCCTGGGTCGATCCGGAAAATCATACCATCTGTTTTCAGAATTACGGCAACGGCGGGAACCTGGGCATGGCGGAAATTTTAATCGACAAAGCAACACACACCATTGCCGGATATGAGCTGCCCTCGGATAACAGCGGGTTATTGTTGCTGACTACCGATGAATACTGGCCCGATCCGGAGATGGCGGCTTTGATACGTAAGCGCCAGGCCGAAGTGGAAAAGGGCTTTGACGAAGTGATTGGTGTAACGGAACAGGCTTTAACACGCGCCCAGGGCGAATCACCCATGAATAACCTGATCTGTGACGCCATGTTGGAAGCAAGCGGCGCCGATTTCGCGTTCACCAACTTTGGCGGCATCCGCTCGGATTTACCCATCGGTCCTATTACGCCGCGTGATATTTTCCGTGTATTGCCATTCGGTAACGCCATCGTGGTGCTTAAAATACGCGGTGCCATGTTACGCGGCCTGATCGAAAGGAAAGTACGTGGTAACCGTTCCGGCATGGCCATTGGCGGAGGCCGGGTTGTTTATAAACGTAACGCGCCCGACGGTCAAAAAATCGTTTCGTTTACAATAAATGGTAAACCGTTGGATGATAATGCCTGGTATAAGGTGGCCACCACGGACTATCTGGCGGAAGGTAATTCCGGACTGGATGCTTTGGCCGAAGTACCGGAAGAGCGCATCGACCGAACGGGAATCATCCTGCGTGAAGCGGTTACGGAATATGTGCGCAACCATTCGCCGCTTAAAATTAAAACCGACGGCCGTTGGGTAAAGCAATAACGCTTTGATATCTGTCATAGACCGCCTTAGTGTATCCGTGTATGTTTTTTACCGTCGTGCCTGAAAAAGCTGAAAACATTCCATAGAATTTTTTATTTGCAACGGGCCTGGAAAAGGCCCATTTTATTTTTAATGTTTTCGGCAACGGATAATATCGAATATATATTTGGAAAAAAACCATGTTGGATCAGGTCAGTATTGCCATCATAGCCGGGGGAAAAAGCAGACGATTCGGCGCGCCTAAAACGGAAGCCCTCTTAGCACGCAAAACCCTGTTGGAACATGCGGTGGACATTGCGCGACGGGTTTCCGAAGATGTGATCCTGATTGGCAGGATGGAGGAACGCCCCGAGGGAGTTTCCGCCGTTCATCCGGATTTGGTAAGCGGATGCGGCCCGGTATGCGGTATTTACACGGCCTTGCATTATTGTTCCAAACCCTGGCTGGCCGTCATGCCCGTGGATATGCCGTTGCTGGATGCCTCCGTATATCGGTTTTTATATCCTTTGGTTCGACAGGGCCATCCGGTTGTGGCCCGTTCGCATAAAGGACTGGAGCCATTGGTGAGCTTATGGCCCGCGGACACCAAAGATGTTTTTGAACAGGCCATTCAAAACGGCGCATACCGTTTGTATGAAATTCTTCGTAATCAAAACGCCACCATCGTGGATGTGCATACACACATGCCGGGTTATAAGGAAGAATGGTTTATCAATATCAATTATAAAAATGATCTGGAACTGGCCATGCAACGATTGCACCCGCCGCAAACATCCATATACAAAACCCAATAATATTTATAGGAGACGTTATGATTGAACGTATGAGCCGTTCATTATTTGTTAAGTTTCTTTCCGGCGGATTGTTAGTGATTGTGACTTTGCTTTGGGCGCGATCCGGCGGCAAAACAGGCGTCACTAAGCTCAGTGCTTCACCGGGGTGTACCTGCCATAGCAGTACCCCTTCCAGCTCGGTAACCGTTACGCTTGACGGCGTGGATACATTACAGGTCGGTGAGACCGCAAACTATACCGTTACCATCAGCGGCGGGCCGTTAAAATCCGCCGGTACGAATGTCGCCGTCTCTTCCGGCACGCTGAATACCACGGGTAGTGATTTGCAGTTGTTGAACGGTGAATTAACCCATACCGCTCCCAAATTACCTGCTAATGGTAAAGTGACCTTCGCATTCACCTATACGGCGCCGCAAGCAGCCGGAACAGTGACCATGGCCGCCAATGGCAAAAGTGTGAATTTAAGCGGCACCAACAGCGGCGACGCCTGGAATTTCGCGGAAAGTAAAACCATTACCGTTGTCAGTCCCACCGCAATCAAAAACGAACGCATTCTGCCGCAACAACTGACGTTATCCGGCAATTATCCCAATCCGTTTAACCCTTCCACACGGATACGTTTTTACCTGCCGGCTACCGCCCATGTTCGTCTGGATGTTTTTTCCTTAACTGGCAAAAAAGTGGCCGGACTTATTGACGAAGCCCTGACCGCCGGCGCGCACGATGTAACCTTCCACGCCGGCAATTTACCTTCCGGTGTTTATATTTATCGCCTAAGCGCCGCGGGTCGTACGCTTACCGGTAAAATGTCCTTAATCCGTTAATCGCCGAACGCATTCCGAAAGCAGGGTAATACCATGTAGGATAGGCAACTTTCCCCACGATGAAAATCGTGGGGATTTTTTCTAAATTATATTACATATCCTTTTATATCTTTTTCCGGACACACTTAAAAATATTATTTTTATTAACATTAAGGGTATTTTGTTTGTAAATTAAAGACAATTAACTCCGAGCCAAAATCCCTGCCTCCGCCGGCAACGGAAATGGGATGAGGCCGAAAGGGTGTTTCCGGAAACGGATGCGCCTCCCGAACTTGGAAAGGAGCCCGAACATGCCACCCCTTACATGGCAACCCTTTACAGATGCCTACGGCCGAACCATTACCTATGCCCGCATCGCGTTGACAGACCGTTGCAATTTACGCTGCACGTATTGCATGCCTGAGGCCGGCCCGCCTTTTATTCCCCGAGATAAACTGTTAAGCTACGAACAATGGTACCGTTTGCTGGCTATTTTAACCCGTCATGGTGTTAGCAAAATCCGTGTTACCGGGGGAGAACCGTTTGTCCGGAAAGGCAGTCTGGATTTTATCACGTCACTAAAAAGCCGATTCCCCGAAATCCGGGCCCTGCATATTACCAGCAATGGCGTCGGCCTGGCGCCCCATTTAAATGCATTAAAAGAAAACGGCGTGGATGGCCTCAATATCAGCCTGGATTCCCTCAATCCCGGGCGATTTTATAAAATCACCCGCCGGGATCCCTTTCATGTTGTTTATGATACCATCGAAAAAGCCTTGCAGACCGGTTTTCGGCTGAAGATCAATATGGTGGTGATGCGTGGCGTCAATGATGATGAGTTGGAGGCTTTTTGTTTATTAGCCCGGAATAAACCGCTGGATGTGCGTTTTATCGAACAAATGCCTTTTAACGGCCACGGGGATAATGCCACTTTTCTCTCCGCGCGGGTCATGGAAGAACGATTGCGCCGGTTCATGCCGGATATGCATGCCGCGCCCGGCAGCGCCACGGCGCGCATGTTTACCGTGCCGGGATTCCAGGGTCGGGTGGGGATCATCGCCGCATACAGCCGTACCTTTTGCGGGCAATGCAACCGCATCCGCATAACCCCCGTCGGCGGTGTACAAACCTGTTTATACGCGCCGTCCGCCCTAAACATACGTGATATGCTGGAACATGCCGACGACACGGAAGTCGTGAAAGCCCTGCGCGCAATCATAGGCGCCAAAGCGCGCGACGGCTTTGAGGCGGAAGAAGCGAACCGTTTCCCGTTGGCTTCCATGGCGCAAATAGGAGGTTGAGGATGCGCAACCGGTTTACGTTATCGGAATGGAACGCCTCGATCGCCGATATGGGTACCATGCTGCCCCTGGCCTTTGCGCTGGCTTATTTTAACGGCATGCAGGCTGTTTCCCTTTTTTTCTTGTGGGGCATTGTTTATATCATCAGCGGCTGGTGGTTCCGTTTGCCCATTTCCGTGCAACCCTTAAAGGCGATGAGTGTCATAGCCATCGCCGCCGCGATGCCCGGCGCGTGGTTGTCCACCGCCGCCGTCCTGTATGGTTTTTTGTTGCTGCTACTCTCTTTAAGCGGCATGGTGGATGTTTTACAACGTTGGTTTTCCCCGGCCATTGTTACAGGGATTCAAACAGGTATCGGGCTTATTTTACTTCAAAAAGCATTGGAACTGGTAACTGTACAGGGATGGTGGCTGCATCAGCAAGCGGCAAGCGGCATGCCTGGTTTGCTGGCACTGTTGATACTGGCGCCATTGTTATATTGGGTGAATCGGCGCTACACAGTGCCGGTGGCCTTGCTGGCGGTGCTTATGTTTATGGGATACCCTTTGTTAAGTGGAGCGGTGCCCCTGCATATGCCGAATTGGGCTACGCTGATTCATCCGGTGCGGCCTTCCTGGGGGCTTACCGGCAACCTGCTGATCGCCCTGATCATTCCCCAATTGCCGTTGACTTTGGGTAACGCCATGTATGCTGCCTCGGATGTGTGCCATCATTTCTGGCCGGAACGCGCCCGTCGGGTATCGCCGAAAAAGTTGGGGATTTCCATAGGTGTGTTCGATATCTTCATTGGCGGTTTCGGTGGTTTCCCCATGTGCCACGGCGCGGGGGGGATGGGCGCGTATAAGCAATTTGGCGCACGCACCGGGGGGACTGTTATCATCACGGGCAGCCTGCTTGTGGTGCTGGCCCTGTTCGGCGCCGCCGATGCCTTGTTCTATATACCCGTGCCGCTTCTCGGAGCCCTGCTTGCTCTGGATGCCCTGCGCATGGCGGTGCTTATTAAAAACCTGAAATGGGGCTACCAATGGCTGACAGCCGTAACAGTGGCCCTGGTCTCTCTTTTGACCCGAAATCTCACCCTGGCATTGTTTTTGGGCTTGTTGGTGGAACGCGTGCTTTTTGCCCCACGCTGGCGGGAACGCCGAAACATGCCTGCCTTTTATGCCATCTGGCGTCAACCGGTGGCATCCGTTCCCTTGTTACGTACCTTGTATCATTTTAAAGAGGATAAAACATGAAATTGTTGGTTTTCGGCGCGTTGACCCGCGAATTGCAAAGCGGTGAACGGCCTTTGGAAACGCCGCTCGATGTTCGTACGTTTTTAGATGAATTATATGAACAATATCCGGCACTGAAGGCCTATACATTTCGCGTGGCGGTCAATCATTCCCTGGCCGGGGACGATACCATGATCCGGCCGGAGGATGAGGTGGCTTTATTGCCGCCCTTTGCCGGAGGTTGAACGTGCTTGCGGAACGTTATCAGCGGCAAATGCTTCTTCCGGAAATCGGCCGGGACGGACAGGAAAAACTATCGCGGGCCCGTGTGGCCGTTGTCGGCTTGGGCGGTCTGGGTTGTCCCGCGGCGCAGTATCTCGCGGCGGCGGGAATCGGCACCCTGACCCTGATCGACGGCGACCGGGTACAGGCAAGCAACCTGCCGCGTCAAATTTTGTTTGGCGCTGAAGATTGCGGAAAAAACAAAGCCGCCGCGGCCGGAAAACAGCTTGCGCGATTAAACGATGCAATTGATATACGGGTCGTGGAGCGTTATCTCACGCCGGATAACGCCCGCAGGCTGTTGGAAAAACATGATATGGTTATCGACGGCAGCGATAATTTCCCCACCCGGTATCTGATCAATGATGTTTGCGTCGGATTGGACATGCCCTTTGTTTTTGCCGCGTTGGACCGGTTTCAATGGCAGGTTATGGTGTGTAATGTGGACGGCGGCGCGACCTATCGTTGTCTCTTTCCTAACATGCCCGATCCCGATACGGCGCCCTCTTGTTCGGAAACGGGGATGCTGGGTGTCGTTTCCGGTATGGCCGGTCTGGCCCTGGCGCATCGTGTATTGCACTATGTGTTGCACTTACCGTTTGCCGCCGGCCGTTTGATGATAACCGATATGCTGACCCTGCAAACAACGGAAATGACGGTGGCGCCGCAAGAAAAACAACGCCGTGTCGCCCGGCAAAATTTTGAACGCCTGCCCGCTGTATCTTACGATTTTCAATGTGACCGGCAATTGGAATGGCGTCCCCAACAACTGGAAGAGCGACTGGCCCACATACAGGTGATCGATATACGGGAGAGCGCCGAACCGCCTTTGCCCTGGCCGGCCCTATGGCTGCCGGTAAGTGAATTAAGCCCCGCCGATATCCCCGGGGACAAAGAGTGCGTACTGGTATGCCGTTACGGAACCGGCAGCCGGCGCATGGCGCGTTGGTTAAGAGAGAATGGCCTTTCCCGCGTGTATAGTCTGCATGGCGGTGTGCATGCATTGGAAAATTTTTACATAAAAACGGAGTCGTGATGTCCGCAAAAAATTATCTTATAAAGGGTCCTGTTTCGCCGGCATTTATAGCCCGACAAATCGAAGCGCATAATAAAAAACACGGTATCGGCGCCCACGCCCTGTTTTTGGGTCAGGTGCGCGCTGATGAAAAAGAGGGCGCGACAGTTACCGGGATCGCATACAGTGCCTACGAAGAGATGGCCAATAAGGAAATAAGCCGCATTCGGGAAGAAGCGTTTGACAGACATAATTTAAGCTGTTTACATGTGTATCATTCCACGGGATTTGTACCCGTTGGCGCTCTTTCCCTTTTTATATTTGTATCGTCAGCGCATCGTCGGGAAGCCCTGCAGGCCCTGGAAGAAATCGTGGAAAAAATTAAATACGAAGTACCTGTATGGAAAGAAGAACACTGGTCTGACGGTAGCCGGGTTTTTATAGAAGAAGAAAGGAAAAATGGTCATGATTGATGTCAGCCCGAAATTCAACACATTGCGTTATGCCTTGGCGGAGGGGATTTTGTACACCACGCCGGATATCATAAATAAAATTCGCGACAACCAGGTACCCAAGGGCGATGTGCGTCAGGTGGCGCGTGCCGCCGGTATCCAGGCCGCCAAGCGTAGCGCGGAATGGATCGTCTTTTGCCACACGCTGCCGGTGGATTGGGTGGAAATCCGTTTTGAATTGTTGGAAGACCGCATGATCGTTCGCGCGGAAGTACGGGCGGTTTGGAAAACCGGAGTGGAAATGGAAGCGATGACCGCGGTAAGCGCCGCCCTGCTTAACGCTTATGACATGTTGAAACCTTTTGATGCCGAACTCTCATTCGGCGATATACGGCTGGTGAAAAAGAAAGGCGGTAAAAGCGATTATAAAGACTCTTTCGCGCATCCTTTGCAAGCCGCGGTACTGGTTATCAGCGATTCAACCCATGCCGGTACCCGTAAAGATAAATCCGGTCGTGTCATTCAGTCGTTTTTGGAAAAGCAGGGAGTGGAAGTGCCGGTGTATGAAATTTTGCCCGATGATGTGCAACAGATCGCCGAAAAAGTGAAAAAATTGTGTGACGATGACGGGCTGGACCTGGTGATCACCACGGGTGGTACGGGATTCGGGCCCAAGGATCAAACGCCGGAAGCGGTGAAACCATTGCTGGAAAAAGAGGCGCCGGGGATTGTGGAGGCGCTGCGCAAACACGGTAAGGAACGCACTCCGTACGCTATGTTGTCGCGGGAAATAGCCGGTTTGCGCGGTACCACGGTAATGATCACTTTACCCGGCAGCAGCCGCGGTGCCCTGGAAAGCATGCAGGCGCTTTTCCCTGGATTGCTACACGCCTTTCCCATGATGTGGGGCGGCGGACATGGTGAAGCTAAACGCTGGTTGAAGCCCGGCCACACGGAAGGAGAGTAAGACGAATGATTACCATTGAACAGGCAACGGAGATACTTAAAGAAAACGCCCCGGTGGCCCAACCGCAACGGGTGCCCTTGATGCACGCCTCGGGTCGCACCCTGATGGAAGAAGTGAAAGCGTCCTTCGATTCGCCTTCTTTTAATAACAGCGCGATGGACGGATACGCCGTGCGTTGGCAGGATATCGAGACGGTGGCGGGTGGTTTGCCGGTCGATGTGACGCTTGTGGGAGAAAGCAGTGCCGGAACGCCGTTTAACGGCCGGTTGCAAAGGGGTCAGGCCATCCGGATCAGCACGGGTGCGGCCGTACCCGATTCCGCGGACACGGTTGTACCGGTGGAAGACACGGTTCAAAAAGATGATGCTACCATAAGCATATTGCAGGCCCGCGCGAAACATCAACATATACGCTTTCGGGGCGAGGAATTTGCCAGGGGGCAGACCATTTTGGAAAAAGGGGCACTATTAACTCCGGCACGTATCGCTCTGCTGGCTTCTGTGGGCCGGGATGAGCCATTGATCATTCCCGCGCCGCGCGTAGCTTTGTGCATCACCGGATCGGAACTGGTGGAACATAACGAACAGGCCGTCTTCGGTCAGGTGCGCAATTCCAACGGCCCGATGCTGCACAGCGCCTTGGAGCGGGATGGCGCCCATGTTGTGGGAGAATGGCGTTTGGGCGACGACCCGCAAAAAATCGCCCGCGCCTTGGATGAAGCGGCGGAACAGGCCGGGGTAATCATCACCACCGGTGGTGTTTCCGTGGGCAACCATGACCATGTACGCGCCGCCGCGCAAACTTGCGGATTTGACACGCTGTTCTGGAAAATACGTCAGCGACCCGGTAAGCCCATGTTTGCCGCACGTAAAGGTAACACGCTGCTGGTGGGGTTGCCCGGCAACCCGGTGTCGGCCTTTATGGGCTATACCCACTATCTCCAACCCCTGCTTGCCTTTATGCAGGCCCAGCCCTATGAACGACCTATGATAAGCGCCCTTTTACAGGAAGACGCCGCCAACCGTTCCAACCGCGTTCAACTCAACCGCGTCACGCTGCACAAGGGCAATGACGGTCATTGGAAAGCACAATTACTGGCCCGACAGGCCTCGCATATGCCCACCACCGTGGCACATGCCGACGGTTATATTCAACTGGATATCAACGCGCGGCTTAAGGCCGGCGACCGTGTACAGGTATATACTTTTCAGAAGGGCGTGAACTTTTTATGAACTCTCGGCGCCATATTTCTCTGAAAAGGAGTAAAGCCATGTTTAAAACACTTTTGATTTGGTTGTCGGCTTTGTTGTATTTTGGATGTACACAGGCAGGAACTCAAAACGGGAAAACGGTTATGAAAGAATTGGACGCCAAAGTGGCGAAAGGTGAACTGGAAGTGGCCACATTGGCCGGCGGGTGTTTTTGGTGTGTGGAGGCCATTTATGAAGATGTGCGCGGCGTGGTACAGGCTGTTTCCGGATATTCCGGCGGGCATGTGCCGAATCCCTCGTATCGGGAAGTGACCACCGGTGAAACCGGGCATGCCGAATCCGTCAATATCTATTTTGATCCGCGGGAAATCAGTTACGAGGACATCCTTTACATCTTTTGGCGCACGCATGACCCCACGACACTGAACCGCCAGGGTGCCGATGTGGGCACCCAATACCGTTCGGCGATATTTTATCATAATGACAGACAAAAAGAGATCGCCGAAGCTTCTAAAAAAGCCATGGAACAGGCGGGTATCTATCCCAATCCGATTGTCACGGAAATTACGGCCTTTACGCATTTTTATCCGGCGGAGGATTATCATCAGGAATATTACCGTCTCAATCCCGGTCAGGGGTATTGCCGGTTGGTTATCGATCCCAAGGTGCAAAAGTTCCGCAAGCAATTTAAGGATAAATTGAAGAAGAAATAAAGCTGTTTCGGTCGCGCGGATTAACAGTATAAACCGGCATCCGGGCCGTTGACCGCTATCAGAAAATCCAGACGGATACGTTGTCCGTCTTCCATGAGCAGATATTCCGCGCCCTTTTCCTGAAGAATGGTTTGTATGCGTCCGCGCAGGGTGATCCGTCGGCCCGTCTCATCGCTGTGGACGATTTCCACTATCGTGCCGCGCATGGCAAAAATTTCCAGTTGATCATAAAAATCACATGATATGCTTTTGTATGGTTTCATTGTATTTTCCTGTGTTTACAGATACAACTTGAAGCGGGGCAGCCGGAGGGCTACATTTAAGATTTTAAAATGTAAGGACTTTTACAATTAATTCCTCGGGAAAATATGAATCTGATAAATATTTTGGATTATACCGGAACGCTGGCCTTTGCCATCAGCGGTGCGCTGACCGCCCGCTACAAACGGTTTGACTGGTTCGGCGCGGCGGTGATTGCTTTTGTGACCGCCATAGGGGGCGGCACGCTGCGTGATGTGCTGATTGGCACGCTGCCCGTGGGTTGGTTACGGCATAGCGCCTATTTATGGTTGATTGTCCTGGGTGTGGTCCTGGTGCTGATGGCGGGCCGTACACTGGAAAAGATGCGCCATACGATGCATTTGTTCGATACCATCGGCATCGCGGTTTTTTCCCTGATCGGACTGGAAAAAACACTCGCGGCGGGCTTGTCCATGCCCGTGGCGATTATTCTCGGCGCTGTTTCCGCTGTATTTGGCGGTGTGATACGGGATACGCTGTGTAATGAAACGCCGCTTATCTTTTCCCGGGATGTGTATGCCACGGTTTGTTTGGCGGGTGGCGTAGTCTATGCGCTGCTGTTGCAAAGAGGGTTTTCTTCATCCGTGGCCGGCTTGCTAATGGTGGGTAGCATTATTCTCTTGCGTGTACTGGCCATACGATTGCGTTGGCAACTTCCGCAAGCCTGAGCAAAGCTAAAATGCCCGGGGATGTCTGCATCAGACCATACACATAATAAAATCCGGGATTTACTTTGTAAGTATCCGGGCAATCAGAACCAGCCCCAGAGGTAAACCAGAAAGATGTATCGCCCGGCTTTGGATAGGGTAACCAGCAACAGGAATAGCGGAAATGATGTGCCGAACAGGCCCGCCGCGACGGTCAACGGATCGCCGATAACCGGTACCCAGGCCAGTAATAAACTCCATACGCCCCATTTATTGTAACGCCGCCGGGCGTTTTGAATGGCCGTATCGTCCATCCGCAGCCAGGTGTGCAGGGCTTTGCGGCTGCCCAGGCGTCCCAGATAATAATTGACCAGCGCCCCGCCGATATTGCCGATGGATGCCGTGAGCAATAACGCGGGGATGTTGAATTGCTTTTCCACTAAAAAAAGCAACAGAGCTTCCGAGCTAAAAGGCAAAATGGTGGCCGCCAGAAAGCTGCTGGCCAATAAGGTTAGATAAGGATAAGTCATGAGCGGCTGTTCATTCGGAAGCGGCGGGTATCCAATCGGTGATTTTACCTATGGTTAGCGCGACAAGCGTGCCTGTGAATACATACCATGTCCAGTGCATCAAGGCCGGTTGGCCGGTAAACAACGGATAAAGGCTGACTACCAGCATCACCAGCACCGCACCGGTAAAACCGGCCAGGGCGTTGCGTTCGCGGGCGGTTTTACTCAACAGGCCCATTAAAAATGTGCCCAGCAAACCGCCGTAAGTGATGGAGGCGATGCCCAGCGCCACCTCCACAACCGAATGACTAAGGGGAATAAACAACATGGCAATGCCCATCAATATCGCGGCGGCCAACATGGTTACCTTGCGCGATGTGTGCAAGGGGTTTTTGTTATCTCCTTTGCGGGAAGAGCGGAAGTCCATAATAAAAGCGCTGGAAAGGGAACTCATGGACCCGGCCAGCGTGGACATGGCCGCGGCAAACAATCCGGCGATGATCAATCCCCTGGCGCCGGTTGGCAGGGTATGGATAATGAAATAGGGAAATATTTCATCGGCCTTATGGAACGGCGCGGCGGTATCGGTGAGGGCCATCCCTCCGTAATAACTGTATAACAACAAGCCGATGAACAGGAAAAGGGTGAACTGACCCATCACAATCACGCCGGAACTGATGATCGCTTTTTGCCCGTCTTTTAAATTTTTGGTGGTCAGCAGGCGTTGTACAATAAGCTGATCCGTGCCGTGCGAGGCCATGGAAAGAAAGGCGCCGCCGATAAAGGCGCCCCAAAAGGTATAGGGACGTGTAAAAATACCGCTGAACGCCCCGCCGATATCAAAGTTGAACAATGCAGTTTTTCCCGCTTCAATCGCCGGTGTTAGCGTGGCGCCGTCATCAAGAAGAACAAACAGGGCCAGCAATGCCCCGCCGATGTAAATGAACATTTGCACCACATCCGCCCAGATAACGCCTTTGATGCCGCCCGTGTAGGTGTAAATCAGAGAAACGGCACCAATGACAATGATGGATGCGATATAAATGTGCACGGTGCTCCAGCCGGACAATGCGGGGATGGTTTTAAAAATCAAAGCCAAAGGTATGGCCGTGGAAAACAAGCGTACGCCATCGGCGGCGATACGGGTCAGCATAAAAATAGCGGAGGCCAGTTTGCGGGTGCGCAGGCCGAAACGATGTTCCAGAAAAGTATAGGCCGTTTCCATTTTCCCTTTGGCGTATGCAGGTAAAAACACCCAGGCGATGATGATCCGCGCGGCCACAAAACCGAGCGTAAGCTGTAAAAAATTCAAATTGGTCAGATAGGCCAGCCCCGGGATGCTGATAAAAGTCAGGCTGCTGGTTTCCGCCGCGACGATGGAAAAGGCCACCGCCCACCAGGCCACATTGCGGCCACCCAGGAAATAATCGTTTGTGGATTTTTGCGTGCCGCCCATCAGGGAACCGAAAACGGCAATGGCAATCAAATAAACAATGATAACCGCAATGTCAATATTACTGATGTCCATACTTTTTACCTGCTCTCCCGTTGATTTGATCACACCAAATATAGAGGTATTTTCATTTATTATGTAACAAAGATGTTTTATTGTCCGATAGATTTAACACAACTAATAAATTCAGGAAACATTCATGCCGTCCACCGCACTTGTTATTGATGATGAAGTGGCGTTACAGGAAATTATATGTGAAGTCCTGCGTCACATGGAAATTGAATCCGTCGCTGTTGGTTCCGGCGAACAGGCGATCGAAACCTGTAAGGAAAATCCCAATCGTTTTTCCGTGATTTTTCTGGATATGAATTTAACCGGAATAGACGGCGAGGAAACCTACCGTCGGATCAGCGCGTTGCTGCCCGATGTACCGGTGGTTTTTATGTCCGGTTATGATGTGTCCGGGGAAATCAAAGCCCTGAATCCGTCCGCGCCGCACGCTTTTCTTAAAAAGCCGTTTACCATGAAAGATTTAATGGAAACGGCGCGTGCCATCATCGGATGATTTCCCCGTGACAACGGGTTAATCTTTCTTCATGGAAAGGCCGATGCGCCCCCTTTCCAGATCGATGGAAACCACTTTCACATTCACAATGTCACCCACGGCTACCACTTCCAGCGGATTTTTAACGTAACGCGCGGCCATCTGGCTGACATGAACCAGACCATCCTGTTTGACGCCAATATCCACAAAGGCTCCGAAATCCACCACATTGCGCACGGTGCCTTTCAGCCACATGCCTTCTTTCAGGTCTTCCGCTTTCAATACATCGCTTTTTAATATGGGCTTGGGCAAATTATCGCGCGGGTCGAGCCCCGGCTTTTCCAGGTTGGTAATAATATCACGGAAAGTCGGCTCGCCAATGCCCAGCTCTTCGAGCAGGGTGTTCAGGTTTTCTTTAAATGTTTTGAGCTTCAGCCGCAACACCGATCCACTGCCGTTTATATCATCGATATGGAATTTGGCCAGTAATTTTTGGGTGGCTTCATACGATTCGGGGTGGATGGAGGTGTTGTCCAGGGGATTGTCCCCGTCCGGGATGCGTAAAAAACCGGCGGCCTGTTCAAAGGCGATTTCGCCGATACCTTCCACCTGTTTCAGTTGCTGGCGGTTGACAAATTTACCATGCTGGTCGCGGTATTTTACAATATTTTGCGCGGTGCGGCTGGTTAAACCTGAAATATGACGCAACAAAGAGGCCGAAGCGGTGTTCAGGTTGACGCCCACGGCGTTCACGCAGCTTTCCACCACATGTGCCAGCGATTCGCTTAACCGTTTTTGATTCACATCATGCTGATAGAGTCCCACACCTATGCTTTTGGGATCGATTTTCACCAGTTCCGCCAGCGGGTCTTGCAGACGGCGGGCGATGCTGATGTTACCGCGCATGCTGGCTTCCAGATCGGGGAATTCCTCCCGGGCCACGCGAGACGCGGAATAGACGGAAGCGCCCGCCTCGCTTACAATGATGTATTCCAGCTGCCGTTCCGCCTTTACATCGCTGATCAGTTCGGCCACCATTTGTTCCGTTTCCCGACTGGCGGTTCCGTTACCGATGGCGATGATGTCCGCGTCATATTTTTCCACCATGCGGCGCACGTCGGATTTCGCCTTGAGATATTGATTTTGAGGCGGATGGGGATAGATGGTGGCGCCCTCGAGATATTTACCCGTTTCATCGATCACGGCCACCTTGCATCCCGTGCGAAAACCGGGATCGATCCCGATGATTTTTTTGCCGCGCACCGGTGGTTGCAAGAGCAGGTTTTTCAGGTTTTTGGCAAAAATTTCGATGGCGTGCTCGTCGGCTTTTTCCGTTAAAGCGTTGCGCACTTCCCGTTCCATCGAAGGGCCGATTAACCTTTTATAGGAATCGGTCAGCGCTTCGCGAACAATTTCGCTAAAAGACGCGGGGACATCTGGCATAAAACGCTTTTCCATCAGATGGAGCATGGCTGCTTCGTCGGTAGCGACGCTGACCCGTAATACCTGTTCCTTTTCGCCGCGGTTTAACGCCAGTATGCGATGCGGTACGATTTTGGAAACCGGTTCGCTGAATTCATAATACATTTCAAACGGCGTGCGTCCTTCCACCTTACGCGCTTCGGAAATCAGCAGGCCGTCGCGAAATGTAGCTTCACGGATATCGTTACGGATATCGGCATCCTCGGAGGCCCATTCGGCTATAATATCCCTGGCGCCTTGCAGGGCGGCGTTGGCGTCGGGCACTTCTTTTTCCGCATCGACAAAGGTTTCGGCCAAAGCAATGGGATCGTTTAGTTCCGTTGTCCGCCGGCCACACAACATTTCGGCCAGCGGTTCCAGTCCTTTTTCGCGCGCCACGGTGGCCCGGGTACGTTTTTTGGGTTTATAGGGCAGGTAGAGGTCTTCCAGTTCCTGCATTTTTTCCGCCGCTTCAATGCGCGCCTTCAATTCGGGAGTCAGCTTGCCCTGTTCCTCAATGGAATGCAAAATCGTTTCACGGCGCGCTTCCATGGCCCGTAAATAGTGCATGCGCTCTTCTATGGCGCGTATCTGCTCCTCATCCAGGGAGCCGGTGTGTTCTTTACGGTAACGGGCGATAAAGGGCACCGTCTTGGCGTCATCCAACAGGGCAACGGTGTTTTTAACCTGCAGCGGGTTTAATCCCAATTCTTCGGCAATGCGTTGAAACATAGCGGCGTCGTTCATGATTCTCCTTCTATAAAAAATTCGCGGTTTAAACAAAAGGGCGTATAATTTACTCTTCCCGGCCAATTATACCAAAATCAAAAAAACAGTCGTTTAGATTTGGACAAGCCGATAATAGGTAAGTAGGGTGATCAACTATCAGTATCAGAAGTTCCTGTAAGATTTTATTTGATATTTGTATATTTATAATATATACTTTTGTAAATGAAAATTGAAATAAAGAAAATCTTACAAGAGAGTACAGGCTTCCAGTGGGATGCTGGAAATAAAGATAAAAATTGGCTTAAACATAGAGTCAGCCATACGG
>RFFS01000118.1 GCA_003696775.1 Calditrichota bacterium | reverse complement strand
GTGTTTACGGCGCATGGATGCCAGGATGGTATCATCACCGCTTTGCAGCGGGATATGCAGATAGGGACACACAACGGAAGAAGCGGCCATGTGGTCGATTAATTCACGGGTGACGGTAGTTGGCTCTATGGAACTGATGCGGATGCGTTCAATTCCCGGCACCTCTTCCAACGCGCGTACCAGATCCAGAAAATCCTTCCCATCATGCTTGTAAGTGCCGATGTTCACACCGCTGAGCACCAGCTCCTTATGCCCCATATCCGCCAGCTTACGCGCTTCAAGCATAATATCGTCAAAAGAACGGCTGCGCGCCGGCCCCCGGGCCGTGGCGATGATGCAAAAGGAACAGACAAAATTACATCCGTCCTGAATTTTAATATTGGCGCGGGTGTGTGTATCGTAAAAACCAACGGACTCGATGGTAAAACTATCACGGGATATTTTGGGCGTATGCACCACCCGTGGTTCGGACATTTTATCCAGAGATTCCACATAATCCGCCAACTGCATTTTATGCTCGTTTCCCATAATCAGGTCCACGCCGTCAATCCTACGGATATCTTCCACCGCCATTTGCGCGTAACAGCCGATAACGGCTACAAACGTATCCGGATTTTTACGGATACTTTTACGTACCGCCTGACGACAACGGGCATCGGCTTTTTCCGTTACCGTGCAGGTATTGACCACCGTCAGATCGGCGGCTTCGCCAAAGGGAACGATTTCAAAACCGCGGGTTTGCAAATCCCGCGCGATGTTTGCCGTTTCCGCCTGATTAAGGCGGCACCCCAATGTGTATAACGCGGCTTTGGGCATAAAACTCCTTTACATAAATCGAGCCGCTAAATTTAATACAATTCATAACGGATTGCCATTTTGAATAACTTAGAAAGAAAGGGGTTTTAACAAATCGATGAATATGATATATTCGTTTTCCGAATTAAACGCGTTTTCTTTATGTCTTACACCCATCATATCAAAAAAATTATTCCCCTGGCTGTTCCCATTGTGATTGGTCACCTGGGTATCATGGCAATGGGGATTGTGGATAATATCATGATCGGTCGGCTGGGCGCCACTTATCTGGCCGCGGCCTCATTGGGCAATGCCCTGTTCAGCCTGTTGATGATTCTGGGTTTGGGGGCCACATTTGCGCTGGCGCCTCTTATCGCGGCCGCTTATGCCGGCGGAGACAAAGAAGCCTGTTCGGAACTGTTGCACAACGGTGTGTGGCTTTTTGGGGGCATGGCTTTGCTCATCATGGTGATGATGTGGGGCGCGGTGGCTCTGATCCCTTATATGGGACAGGATGCGGAGGTGGCCCGCATGGCGGCATCCTACCTGACCATCGTCTCCTATTCGATGCTACCGTTGCTTTTTTTTCAGACCTATCGACAATTCACGGACGGCCTTTCGCACACACGGCCGGCCATGTATATGCTGTTGTTGGCCAACGGTATCAATATTCTGCTCAACTGGATATTTATTTACGGTCACTGGGGATTTCCGGCCATGCACCTGGACGGCGCGGCCTGGTCTACTTTTGGAACACGCTGGCTGATCGCCTTCGGTTTGTTTTTATTTGTGGGTGTGCACCCGCGTTTCAGGGCATTTCACCCCACCCGCATCCGGTTGAAAATAAAAAGAACGATCATACTAAAACTGTTGCGTTTGGGAATCCCATCCGGTTTTCAGGCTTTTTTTGAGATCGCGGCCTTTAGCGCCATGGCGGTCATCATAGGTTGGTTGGGTGCCGATGCCCTTGCGGCGCATCAGATAGCCCTGAGTATGGCGGCCATTACGTTTATGCTTGTGTTGGGTATTTCATCGGCGGCATCCATCCGGGTAGGCGCGGAATACGGTCGCGACGGTCACGGGGATATCCGCGGCGCCGGTTTTAGCGCGGTATTTCTTGGCGCCGGTATCATGGCGCTCAACGGGATCATTTTTATCGTATTTCGCGCACCTTTAACGCGTTTGTTCATAGATGACCCGGTTGTGCTGGACATTGCCGAACGGCTTTTGATCATTGCCGC
Source organism: Calditrichota bacterium (assembly GCA_003696775.1). GTDB lineage: Bacteria > Calditrichota > Calditrichia > Calditrichales > J004 > J004. The sequence continues at coordinate 19,704 of RFFS01000118.1, read as the reverse complement.
GGCCTTTCAGATTTTTGACGGCATACAGGCCGTGGCGGTGGGTATCCTGCGCGGCATTCAGGATGTCAAGACACCTACCGTCATCACCTTTATCGCCTACTGGGTGATTAATATCCCGATGGGTTATCTGTTAGGTTTTGTAATGAAGTTGGGCGTGGACGGCGTCTGGTACGCTTTTGTATTGGGGCTGGGCTCCGCCGCGTTGATGCTGACCTCCCGATTTGCTCATAAGTCCGGTCGCTTAAGCAAATCGCTCTCTAAATAAAGCCGGCGTGCGCGCCACTTTTTTCTTATGGTAATCATAAAAGACCTGTCCGGTTTTGGCGATGAGCGCCCGTTTGCCCCGCTGTTCGGATTCGAGAACATAAACCAGATCAAAACCGACCCGTGTCACATTATCCACAAATAGCGAACAAAGTAATGTATCAGGATAAAAAACCTCGCTTTTATACTGTAACAAGGCTTCATTCATCACCATGCCCACCCCTTCGATATCCAGTTCGCTGTATCCCAGCGCATTCAGCCAGCGCACTCTTACATCGTGTAGGATGGATAAATAGCTGTCGTTACCGAGATGGCCGCCGTAATTGATATCGGTAATGCGAACGGGAATGCGGCATTGAAAGGGGGTACCTTCGGGAATGGCGATTCCCATGCGTGCCATAACACACCTCCGGAAATAAAAAAGGGGTCTTTTACGACCCCTTTGGACTGATAAACAATGATTTAAATTTCGAACTTGATACCCTGGGCCAGAGGCAATGTGGTACCAAAGTTGATTGTATTGGTTTGACGGCGCATATACGCTTTCCACGCATCCGATCCGGATTCACGACCGCCGCCGGTTTCTTTTTCCCCACCGAAAGCGCCGCCGATTTCCGCGCCGGAGGTACCGACGTTCACATTGGCAATACCGCAGTCGCTTCCCCATGCGGAGAGGAAGGTTTCCGCTTCGCGCATGTTGGTGGTAAAGATGGATGATGAAAGTCCCTGCACAACACCGTTATGCAATTCGATGGCATTTTCAATATCACCGCTGTATTTGATGAGATAAAGCACGGGGGCAAAGGTCTCTTCCTGTACGATTTCGTAATGATTTTCCGCTTCAATTATAGCCGGACGGACGTACAATCCGTTTTCATACCCTTCGCCTTCCAGCACTTCGCCACCAAACAACAGGGTGCCGCCTTCTTCCTGTGCCTGTTTGATGGCCGCCTGCATATCTTCCACCGCGTATTTGTCAATCAATGGTCCCACATGATTGGTTTCATCAAGCGGGTTACCGATTTTAAGATGTTTATAAGCGTTAACCAGGGCATCTTTCACACGGTCGTAAATCGACTCATGCACGATCACCCGACGGGTGGACGTACAACGTTGTCCGCAGGTGCCCACCGCGCCAAAAACAATGGTGGGAATGGCCATTTGCAGATCGGCATCCGGCGTAAGAATAACCGCGTTGTTACCGCCCAGTTCCAGGATGAATTTACCCAGACGCCCGGCGATGGTTTGGGCGGCACGTTTCCCGACTTTTGTTGAACCGGTCAGGCTGACCAAAGGCAGACGTTTGTCTTCCAGCATATGCTGCCCAATCGTGGAACCCTTGCCGACAATCATACAAAAAACACCTTCCGGCACATTGTTTTCCCTGATCACATCGGCGATGATGTTTTGGCAGGCGATAGCGGTCAACGGCACTTTGGATGCCGGTTTCCAGATATTGACATCGCCGCAAACCGAAGCGATCATGGCGTTCCAGGCCCACACAGCCACCGGGAAGTTGAAGGCGGTGATGATGCCCACCGGACCCAGCGGATGATATTGGTCATACATGCGGTGATTGGGGCGCTCGGACTGCATGGTATAGCCGTAAAGCTGGCGGGACTGACCGACGGCAAAGTCACAGATATCGATCATTTCCTGCACTTCGCCCCACCCTTCCTGCAGGGATTTACCCATTTCAAAGGAAACCAGACGACCCAGCGGGTCTTTGTATTCACGTAATTTCAAACCGATTTGACGCACAATTTCACCCCGTTGCGGCGCGGGAATTTTACGCCAGGCCTTAAAGCCTTCCTGAGCTTTGGCCATCATCTTTTCATAATCGTCCATGGACGCCTGATAAACGGAAGCGATATATTCTCCCGTTGCCGGTGAATGGATTTTCAGTTCCCCCTGATCGGTGGTGGAACCCCACTCCAGACCCGTGGAACAGCCAAAGTTTTTGTCTTTTATGCCCAACTCTTTTAAGAAGTCCATTTGTTTCTCCTTGTTCACTGAATGAATGCCATCAATTAAAAAAGGTAAGTTAACAAATTGTGAGCACTAAAAAAACGATATTTTTACGGGAAAAACAGCTCGGGATATTTTTACGGAGCTAACGGAACCATATCAAATTGATGATGGAATATCTATAATGGTAAATTGAACCAAGATTTTACATTTTACTTTTTACGAAGTCTTTATTGACATCCAAAGGAATTTTAATGATCGTCTTCCACAATGATTATATCTTTCTCATCGGGAATTTGCACACTCCTGTTACAAAAGGGACAAATATCGTTGTTCTTTATTTTGGCTGGCAGCTTGTTTCCGCAATGCGCGCAACGGATATTGTTGTTGAGCGCGTTGAGTTTTTTCAGGGCATGGGCAGCCGCTTCCCGTACAAATGGGCGGTTATCCCTTAACAAATATTCCAGCGGTTGAATGGCGCGCGCATCGCCGATTTTGCCCAGAATATCGGAAATGATGCCAAAGGCTTCCTTATTGCCGGTTAACATAGCGTTGATCAGCGGCTCCACGGCTTTGCGCCCCAAAGAAACAAGCGCATCGGCGGCGGCAGCGCGCACATTCCAGTATTTATCGGTCAACAAACCGATTAACGAATCCACCGCTTTTTTATCTCCGATTTTGCCCAGACGCTTAGCGGCTTCCATACGGTTCCAAAGTTCGCTGTCGTTTAATACATCCAACAGGGGTTGCACCGCTTTGTCGCCCAGTTCCACGCCTTTATCCCAGTTTTGCTTGGCAATCCAGTAGGCCGCCCCGGCGTCATCATCACCCGGTTGCCATTCCAGAATATCCAATACTTTGGCGGCGGTTTTCTTGATTTGCGGATCACTGTGATGCAACAGACCGATTAATGTTCCGATGGCTTCCGTCCCCATCTCCTTTAAGGCCAGTTCCGCGTAAATATTTTTCTTACGGCCGATCATTTGTTTCAGCAAAACCGGTAGCGCCGGTTTACCGATGCGCGCCAACGCATAAGCCGCGGCCATGGCCACATCTTCCACATGGTCTTTCAAAACGGGCATCAAACTGTTTATCGCCCGACGATCACCGATTTCTCCCAAGGCCGTACAGGAGGCCTGACGTAAGGCGTTATTCTGAGATGTTAACACCGGGATAATGGCCGGTACCGCCCGTGAATCGCCGTAATGCCCCAAAATACGAATGGCATTGCGTTTTATAACCGGATTTTTTTCATCCAGCCGCTCCACGAGTTCATCAAAATAGAGCTCCTTTTCGGGCAGCATCGCTTCCGAAAGCATTTCAATTACCGTTTGCGACCGATCCTCCAGCATGGCCAGAAAAAGGTCTTTTTTACGGGGATCATCAAAGGGTTTCAGGTAGGCAATGGCATCCCGTCGTACTATGGGGTCCGAATCTTTCAGCGCCAGGATAAGCGGATTGATACAGGCCGCGTTTCGGAAACGCCCCAACGCGGTGACCACCGCCCGTCGTACCCGGGTGTCTTCATCTCTTAAACATTGGGCCAGGGCCCGGATCACCGAAGGATCGTCCATTTTTCCCAGCGCCGATACAGCATGCAGCCGGTTCTCCGCATGCGGGTCGTTTAGAGATTCGATCAGCGCATCACGACCTGAAGTCCCTATTTTGCCCATGGCCGCCAACGCGGCTTTACGAATGCGTTCGTTTTTATCTTCCAGGACTATGCTTAACGGTTCGATAGCCACGCTGCCCATGGCCACCACATAGTTCCATTCCTGGCGGGCGATGCGGTACCATACCCCACGCACATCCTGCCCCGGACGCCAGCCGATTTTATCCAGTCCTTTGGCGGCTAACTGACGGATGCGCCAGTCTCCGTCATCCAGGTTTTCAAAATAAAATGCCATGCATCGCTTATCGCCGATTTGCGCCATAAGATTCAGCAGGGACATCAGATCGCAATCCGGGGATTGCGCGGTTTCCAAAATTTGGGGAATAGCTTTGGCTCCCAGTCGGTATAAGGCGTTGATCGCAGCCTGACGCATGTCAAATTCGGGATCGTTAAGCAATTCCAACAGCAAATCGATGGCTTCCCTGCTGCCGTTTCCTTGTAAAACACCCGCCAGCAAAGGGCGGTTTTCAGCATTATGATCGCTAATAATGCGCGTGATGGCTTTAAAGGCCGGCTTGCCCAGTTCCACCAAGGCATCGGTGGCGCTTTGCCGCAAACTTTCATCGCCATTCCTTAAAAAATCTATTAACGGTTCAATCGCGTCATCACCAATTTCCGTCAGCGCACGTATGGCGGCTTCTTTTACCCGTTCATTGCGATCTTTTAGTGCAAATAACAGCGGTTTGATCCCCTTGGCATGGCCGATTTTACCGATCGCTTCAATCGCGGCTATCTGAACCCGGTCGTTCCAGTCGGTCGTGGCGGTGATGAGATCATCCAGGGCATCGCGCGCATACAACGCGCCAAGAGCCCGGGCGGCTTCTACCTGAATATTTATGGAATTATGATGCAAAGCCTTGATCAGGCCTTTGATATTTTTCTTTTCTTTTAATCGTGCGATATTTGGTTCGAATAATGCCATATTTTTCCCATGTTTGAAACAGAGTTATCGGCAAAATTCTTTAAAAAAACACTATTTGAATCGTTTTGAATAATGGATAGCCAGTATGGTGGTGCGCTAAAGTAAAAACCAATCTTTTAAATGCTGACAGGTTGTTGCCAGATCAGTCGGCAAAGGCGCGTTAAAGGTGACTTCCTTTTTATCCAGGGGATGAATGAAGGAAAGCTGACCAGCATGCAGGAATTGCCGATTCAGTTGTTTTAACAGATGCGCGCCGCGTTTACGTAAATTATCGGGCAAACGCATCAGTTGTTTTTCCCGTCCGTTATATTCCGGATCGCCGACTACCGGATGATGGATGGACGCCATGTGGACACGTATCTGGTGTGTGCGCCCTGTATCGAGACGGACTTCCAATAAGGCAAAATAGAGATATTCTTTTATCAGCCGCCAATGCGTGACGGCTTCTTTCCCTTTATCCCGTGTAGTACGCATTTTGGTGGGGTCTTTGCGGCTGCGGTTAATAAAGTTATGGATGGTGCCGGACGATTCTCCGGGAATCCCCCAAACCAGGGTACTGTAAACCCGTTTGATTTGACGCGTATCGAATTGTTTTTGCAGAAAACGATGCGCTTCATCGTTGCGGGCAATGACCAGCAGTCCGGACGTATTCTTATCCAGCCGATGGACAATACCCGGGCGATTGCTTTGTCCGTAAAAAGCCAGTTTATCCGTGTAGTGAAGCAAACCGTTGACCAGGGTATCGTTTTCGGTGCCGTTGCCGGGGTGTACCGTTAAACCGGGTGGTTTATTCACCACCAATATGGATTCATCCTCATGAACGATATCCAACGGTATGGGGGCGGCTTTCAATTGTGTTTCCTTAACCGGAATATCCACCGCGACACGATCACCGGCATGAACGGCATAGCCCGGTTTTACGGACAAACCGTTTACCGAAATATGCCCGGCCTGAATATGTTTGGTTATGTACGAACGGGTTTTTTCTGGAAAGCGGCGTGACAAAAATTTATCCAGACGGATTCCGGCATTAGATTCGTCAACCGTAAAGCTAATGTTCGGCATGCGTGGAAACACCGGAAGTTTCTTTGTCTGCCCGGTTTTCGGCGGATTCTTTCAACGGATCGCCATGGAAAAGGATATAGGCAAATATAAGAATCATACCGCCACTCACGGCCATATCAGCCACATTAAACACCGGCCAGCGGGTCATATCATAGCCCGGAAAGTGCCACCCCAACAAAGTGAAGGCGGGAATATGCACATCCCAGAACTCAAAATCGAGGAAATCCACCACGCTGCCCCGGATGAACCGATCGGCTAAATTACCGATCGCGCCGGCCGCGATCATGGTAATGGCCAGTTGTAACGGAAAGGCTTCATTACGCAACTTGTACATATAATAAAAAACCAAACCGGCGGCAAAGAGTGACAATGCGGCAAACAGCAAGGGATTATCCACACGTATGCCAAAGGCCATGCCCGGATTTTCCACATAGGTTAATTGAAAAAAACGCCCCCATATCGGTATGGGGCGTCCCAGTTCCATATAAGTACGCGCTATGTATTTGGTAATTTGATCAAGAAGTAAAATACCTAAGATAATAAGTAACGCGCTTTTGACAGTCAGATTTCGATTCATGGATCAGGATTTTTTCTCGGCCAGTTTGGCTTCCACACTGATGGTCGTTGTCGGAACAGCCTTTAACCGCTCTTTCGAAATCAACTTGCCTGTTTCGCGGCAAATGCCGTATGTGCCGTTTTCGATACGCTCCAGGGCGTCATCGATTTGTTTGAGATATTTTTCATCCCGCGCGGCGAACATAAAGGCTTTTTCACGTTCCATGGCGTCGGTACCCTGATCGGCCATGTGAAAGGAATACGACGAATGATCGCCGGAGGCATCCCGGGTGGTTTCATCCAACACCGTGGATCGTAAATATTCCAGATTTTTTAATACCTTGGCTCTTTTTTTAAGAAGTAATTCCTTGAAGAATTGTAAATCTTCCTGACTATACTTTTCCATGACCTTCTCCTATCATTTACGATTTTGTCAATCCGACCGTTAACTTATGTCCCTCTATATCCACTGATTTACTAAAGTCGGTGGTAATTTTATTAAAATTAAGTTCATCGGCCAAAGTTTCATTACAAATATATTCCATTTGGGTTACAAGTTGTTGACGTAACGCATCATCGGCCTGTTCCACAACAATTTTAATGCGATCGGTTACGTTGAAGGCCGCTTCTTTACGCAGGTTTTGTACCCGGTTAACAAATTCCCTGGCCAGTCCTTCCGCTCTTAACGTTTCATCCAGTTCAATGTTCAATGCAAGGATCAACTCACGGTCTTTTTGGGCGATCATGCCGTCCCGTGCTTCGGCCACGATTTCCACGTCCGATGTTTCCAACGTAAAATCCGTACCGTTCACATCCACCGTCAACCGTCCGTTTTCTTCCAGTTCGCGGATGGTTGCCTCGCTGAACTTTTTAATAACGCCGGCCAGCGGCCCCATCAATTTACCGGCGCGCTTACCGAGCTGTTTAAAATTCGGTTTAGCGGAAAAATGAACCAATTCATCACCGCTTGTCACCACCTCAACATTTTTCACATTCAGCTCATCGCAGATCAGCGCCTGCATGGCGCGTATATGTTCCCGGGATGTGTCATCCGGAGTATAAACCGCCAGCGCCGAAAGCGGTTGACGTACTTTTATCCGCGCTTCGTTACGCAGGGCGCGGGCCATGCTGACGATGCGCTGCACCAAAGCCATTTTCTCTTCCAGCGGGCTGTCAATATACTTTTTCAATGTTTCATCGACAACAGGAAAAGAAGAAAAGTGCACACTTTCGCCTTCGTTCCCGTTGGTCAGATTTCCGTAAATCTCTTCACTGATAAAAGGCGCGACCGGCGCGATCATCCGGGTGACGGTCAACAGAACCTCGTACAAGGTCTGATAGGCCGCGTTTTTATCCGTCCCGGCTTCGGATTTCCAAAATCGACGCCGGTTACGGCGTACATACCAGTTGGAGACATCATCGATCAAATAATCCTGAATAGCGCGCACCGCCCGGGTCAGATCGTAGGCATCCATGTGCCGCCCGACGGTTTCCACCACCGTATAAAGCCGTGACAAAATCCAACGGTCGATTTCCGGACGTTGCTCCATGGGTACGGCTGCTTCCGTCAGATCGAACCGGTCGATATTGGCATACAAAACAAAAAAGGAATAGGTATTGATCAGCGTGTTAATAAACTTGCGTTGAATTTCCGCCACACCGTCTTCATCAAATTTTTTAGGTATCCACGGCGGACTGGCGGCGAGAAAATACCAGCGTAAGGCATCGGCGCCGTATTTATCCATCATCTCATTCGGATAGACCACATTGCCCCTGGATTTAGACATTTTCTGGCCGTTTTTATCCAGAATAAGATCGTTGACGATGATGTTCTTAAATGCCGGTTTATCAAACAATACCGTGGCGATATTGTGCAAAGTATAAAACCAGCCACGGGTCTGATCCACGCCTTCGGCGATGAAATCCGCCGGAAAACTTTTCTCAAAGATTTCTTTATTTTCAAAGGGATAATGCCATTGGGCAAAGGGCATGGAACCGGAATCAAACCAGACATCGATGATTTCCGGCGTGCGGCGGTAGGTTTGCCCGTTTTTTTCAAACACCACGCGATCCACAAAGGGCCGGTGCAGGTCGATTTCAACACCGCATTCGTCAACCGGGACACGACTGCCGTCTTCGTTTTCATACAAACCCTGCTTCAATTCTTCCACCGAACCGATGGCAAAATGGTCCTGCCCGTCTTCGGAAACCCAGATGGGCAAAGGCGTTCCCCAATATCGATCACGCGAAAGCGACCACTCTTTAACGTCGGCCAGCCAGTTGCCAAACCGACCGCTGCCAATTTCCGGAGGCTGCCAGTTGATACCCTTATTAAGTTCCACCATGCGTTCTTTGTAAGCCGGCGACTTTATGAACCAGGAAGAACGGGCATAGTAAATGATCGGGTTATCGGTACGCCAGCAATGGGGATAGCTGTGCACATAGTCATTTGTGGAACGATACAGTTTGTCCATCTTTTTCAGAGCGTACAGTACATCCTTATCAACACCTTCTTCCACGTGGCCGTCCTGATATTTGAAGGTCTTAACGGGACGATTGGAAAATTCACCCACTCCTTCGGTAAATCGTCCACCGGGTGTCACCGGCTGAACAAAAGGCAGGTTATATTTTTTGGACATTTCATAGTCATCGGCGCCGAAGGCAGGCGCCATATGTACAATCCCCGAACCATCCTCGGTGGATACAAAATCGGCCGGCAGCACACTTAAAGCGTTGGGATGTTTGTCCGTATGCAGATCCATATAATTAAAAATCTGTTCATAGCGAATACCGACAAGATCCTTGCCTTTAAATTCTTTGATAATGGTATAGGAACCATCCAGCGTGGCCAGACGGGCTTTGGCCAGCACCAGTTTATCTTTCTTTTCTACCTTGCTGGCCCCCTGCTTGACGGTTCGCGTGTTTTCTACCAGTACATAGTCGATAGCTTCGCCCACCGCCATGGCCACATTGCTGATCAACGTCCAGGGCGTGGTGGTCCAAACCAGCAGTTGAGCATCCTTAAGCTGCTCATCATCAGCATCGGTGATGCGTACTTTTATGTAGCAATTGGGGTCTTTTACTTCCCGATAGCCGAGTGACAGCTCATGCGAACTGAGCGGGGTTTCTATGGTTGGCGATTGGGGAACAATTTTGAAACCCTTATAAATCAGACCCTTGTCATAAATGGTCTTGATCGCCCACCAGATGGACTCCACATAAGGTGTATGGTAAGTCACATAGGGATCATCCAGATCGATCCAGTACCCCATCCGGTCGGTCAGTCGGCGCCAGCCGTCATCCATATTGATATGCTTATCCACCAGGGCGCGGCAGGCTTGGTTGAATTTATCGATCCCAAAGGTTTCAATTTCATTTTTCTGGGTTAGCCCCAGCTCTTTCTCCACGGCGATTTCCACCGGCAAGCCATGGGTATCCCAGCCCGCTTTACGCGGCACGTAATAGCCTTTCATGGTTTTGTAACGGCAGATGGCGTCTTTTATGGTACGGGCCATCACATGATGTATGCCCGGCCGACCGTTTGCGGTGGGGGGCCCTTCGTAAAAAACAAAACGCGGTTTATCCTTAAATTTTTCCAGACCGGCTTTGAAAATATTGTTTTTTTGCCAGTAATTTAAAATCCGCTCTTCCAGTTCGGCGGGTTTTATTTTTGATGATACATCCTGAAACATTTTGTTCCGATTTCCTGTCAATTATGTTGAGTTGGTTATTGGTCTAAGGGTCTGATTTTTCAGATGTGGGCTATTATCCGTTTGATCATTTCCGTCAGATGCGGTTCTGTTGCCGCGGCGGTGGCGATGATTTCGTCCAGGCTTACCGGTTGCAGGGCATCCGGAAAACATTCATCCGTTAAAACGGAAAAGGCCAGAACGCGCATACCCATATGATTGGCAACGATGACTTCCGGCACGGTGGACATGCCCACCACATCGGAACCTATGGCGCGCAAAAAGCGGTATTCGGCGCGGGTTTCCAGATTGGGCCCCTGCACCGCGGTATAAACGCCTTTGCGCAGGTTGATTTTAAGCTCCAGGGCGATTTCCTCCGCCCATTCAATCAACGTCCGGCTATACGGTTCGGACATATCGGGAAAGCGCGGGCCATATTCATCAAGATTCGGGCCGATAAGCGGGTTATCGCCCAAAAGGTTGATATGATCGTCTATGACCATAATGTCACCACGCCGCCAATGCGGATTGAGCACCCCGGCGGCATTGGAAACAATAAGGGTACGCACACCGAGTTCATATAATACCCGCACGGGCAACACCAGTTGATGCATGGGATAACCTTCATAATAATGGAAGCGCCCCTGCATGGCCACGACCTGTTTCCCGCTTAGCTCGCCAAATACCAGACGTCCGGCATGGCTTTCCACCGTGGAAACGGGGAAAAAGGGGATGTCCGCATAGGACAGGGTATGGGCTATGTCGATGGCATCCACCGGCTTGCCCAGCCCCGTTCCGAGAATGATGCCGACTTCCGGTGTCGTGTCCACGTGATTTTTGATGTATTCTTTAGCGGCGGCAATTTCCGCGCGGTAGGTCTCTGGTTGAAAACGCATTATTTCCTTTGTTTCTTTTTCTCTTCGATTTTCCGTAACAATTCTTCTTTTTTACGTTGTTGTTCCCTGAGTTTACGTTTGGCTTCTTCGATGGCCTTGTCCCGTTTGGCCTTGCTCTTTTTATAGCGGGCCTTCCGAACGGCAAAAGCGGCATCTTCGTAATCCACTTCATTGCCCTTATAACCAAAGTAAATACCGGAAACCAGCCCCAGCGTCACAATACTGATCAGCGGATCGGCTTCCACGCCATTGGCCACCAGACCGATACCCACGCCAAAGCCGGCCGCGGCACCGAGGACAAACCCTCCGCCGCCATACAGCAGGCGGGAATTCCAACCCTTGGCCGCGCTTATTTCCGCGCGCGGAATCGGATATCCCTCAAAGTCATAAATTTCCGGTGCTTCGGTCAATTCCCGGATATTTTCATACGATACACTCTCTTTATTATGGGAATCCGCATCCACGTAAATCAGGGTATCTTTTTCTTTTTTAAGGACGATCCCCTTTTTTTGATTGCCGTCTTTCAGGTGGATAACCACCGAAGCCTGGGAATAGGGATGTTCGGTTGTCAGTTCACGTTTCCCCACGCAGGAGGATAACAATACCGCAAAAACCGCCAATAAAACATAAAAACGCATGACTTTTCTCCTATTTAGCAAATTCATCTGAATCCATGGTGTCTCCAAAGATATCGTTAAATAGGTCTTTGCCATGAGTTTTTTCCGGCTTTTGTTCAGCCTTTTTAACGGCGGGAGTTGCCTTGGGCCGGGCAGCGGGCGTGGCGGACGGTGTATTTTTGGCGGCAGGCGCTTTGGCGCGCGCCTTTAGCTTACGCACATCCAGATCGTCCGATTCCAAAATTTCCAGCAATTCCATTTGTGAGGTCAACACATGTTTGAGACGATTGATAAAGGATTGTTTTTGATTGGTAAGGTTCACCAGTTCCTCGCGCATCTTCAGCACTTGCAAACGCGTTTTTTCCAACATTTGCGCGGCGGCCAGTTCCGCTTCCTTTTTGATTAAACCGGCTTCCTTCTGTGAATTTTCCTTGGCTATTTGAGAATTTTCCTGCACATTTTTCAATGTAGCCTTAAGGGTTTTTTCCACATCGCGGTAATTATTCAGCTCGGTTTCATATATCAGATTTTGTTTGGATAATTTTTGATTTTCATCCAATAATTCCTGGTATTTTTCGGCCACCAGTTCCAAAAAGGTATCCACTTCAACGGGATCATACCCGCGCATGCTCTTTTTGAATTCCTGATTCTTGATTTCGATGGGTGTTAATTTCATGGTTACCTCCTGGGACCAAAAATGGCGCTTCCAATACGCACCAGTGTGCTGCCTTCCTTTATGGCTATTTCATAATCGCCGGACATCCCCATGGACAGTTCAAAGGATGAGACATCCGCCTTTTCCCCTGCCTTTTCGGCGATGTTTCGTAAACCGGCAAATGCCCGGCTGATGGCGCCTGCATCATCGGTACGGGGCGCCAGGGTCATAAATCCGCGCAACTCCAGCCCCGGCAATGCCATCATGGCCCATGCCGGTTCGGCGCCGGCCCGCGGATCAAATCCATGCTTGGCGGGTTCCCCGCTCATGTTGTATTCCGCCAAAACCCGCAATACCAGGTTATGACGGACAGCGTATTCGGATAAGGCCCGGGCCAGTTCCAGCGTATCCACCGCGTGAATCAGAGCGGCGTTTCGCGCGACATACTTAATTTTATTCTTTTGCAAGGGTCCGATAAAATGCCAGGCTATATCGGATGGTAAAAGCGGTGTTTTGTCACGCAGTTCCTGCGGACGACTTTCGCCGAACATACGGCAGCCGGCCTGATACACATCCCGTATGGCTTCCGGCGGGAAACGCTTGCTTACGGCCAATAGCCGAACGGCATTTTCCGGACGGCCCGCCCGCAGCGCGCACGCGGCTACCTGTTCACGCATGCGTCGATAATTATCCGCCGCTACGCCCATGATTGACCGTTAATTTTTAAAATCCATCCCATCCGACGGCGCGGGTGGCTTGACGGGAATGGCAATTTCACCGTATTGCGCCTCATAACGGGCCACATTGTCCTGCAAAGCCCCCAACAGGGATTTGGCGTGCTGCGGCGCCATGATGATACGTGAATAAACCTTCGCTTTCGGTCGTCCGGGTACCACCCGGATAAAATCGAACACAAATTCCGCCGGTGAATGGCTGATCAACACCAAATTGCTGTATGTGCCTTCGGCCTCTTTTTCACCCAGCTCAATATTGATTTGGTTTTCTTTTTTAGGATCCATATTATCCTTATATTCGTTATATTCATCCCGCATCACGCAGGCTAAACTATTGTTTTTTTTAATTTGTTTTAAGCAAATGAATTTAGAGAATCCCTGTTATTAAGTCAAGGAAGGAACAACGTGGCTTACCTCAAGGTACCGCAGGAAAAAATCGAAGAGATTCGACAATCCGTGAATATTGTGCATTACATTTCACAGTATGTCAATCTTAAAAAGACCGGTAAAAACGTGACCGGTCTCTGTCCGTTCCATCAGGAAAAAACACCTTCCTTTGTGGTCAATCCCGAAAAGCAGTTTTACAAATGCTACGGCTGCGGCAGAGGGGGCAACTTATATAATTTTATCATGGAATATGAAAAGCTCACCTTTCCCGAAGCGTTGAAAAAGGCCGCTGACTTCGCGGGCATCGTTTTGCCCAGGCCGCAAGCCGCCGACCCGCAACAGGTAAGCCTGGAACAACAACTTTTTAGCATCAACGAAACCGCATGTCGTTTTTTTGAGAAACAGTTGCAAAAAGAAGAAAACGCCGACTGGCTGGCTTATTTTCATAAAAGGAAGATCAGCGACGCCACCATCCGACTCTTTCGCCTTGGATACGCGCCGGACAGTTATGACGCCCTGCCCGCTTTGTACGGTCCGGAACTCCGTGAACGGGCGGCGGAACTGGGTATCATTCAAAAAAAACGGGACGGTAACGGTTATTACGGGAAATACCGGCACAGGGTCATTTTTCCGTTTTTCAATACCGGCGGAAAAATCATCGGGTTCGGCGGTCGTAAGTTAAACGAACAGCAACAACCCAAGTATCTCAATTCTCCCGAAAGTCCCGTTTACAAAAAGGGCAACCTGTTGTACGGTCTGCATCAGGCCATCGAGCCCATTCGCGAAAAAGGGTATGTGTTTGTTGTGGAAGGTTATTTCGACCTGTTACGCCTGGTGGAAAACGGTATCCGCAATGTGGTGGCCGGAAGCGGCACGGCTTTAACCGAAACCCAGGCGCGCATTCTCAAACGCTACACCCGGGAAGTTTATATGGCTTATGACGGCGATAAGGCAGGACGCGTCGCCGCCGTGCGTAACGCGCGCATACTGGAAAATCAGGAACTGAATGTTTATATCCTGCCCATGCCCGAAGGGGAAGACCCCGACACACTGCTGCTTAATAAGGGCCCGTCGGCGCTGCGCGAGCTGATAGACAAAAAAATGTTGCCGGTTCTGTTTCGCATCCAACAGTTTAAGCGGGAACATCCCGATCCGACCCTGGAAATCAAGGACGCCTTCATCCATGAATTTATATCCGATCTGGCATCATTTAACAATACCGTCAAGTCCGGATTATATTTGCATCACCTCAGCGAACAGCTACAGGTTAATGAAAGCATGCTGGTGGCGGAGCTTAACCGTCTGCGTCGTCTTTACTTCCGGCAGATGAAAATGCGCCGTGAAGCGCCCGCGGCACATGCCGACACCGCATCAACCACCGAAACACCGGCCGAACACAAAGCGCCGGCCGAAAGTATGAAACGCGGTATCCACCGGGCGGAAGAAGGTCTTATCCGACTGTTGCTTAACGGGGAGGATGCCTTGCGGAAACATATTTTTGAAGAAACCGGCAGCGATCTTTTTGAAAATGAAATCTATCGCCGTTTGTATGAACGGATTCTGGAATATTTTGAGGAAGAGGGACGGATCGATATCCACCATCTGTATGAATCCGCGGAAAATGACGAAGCCTTCAGACAAACATTGGCGGCCTTAACCGTTGATACGGAACTTATTGAAACGCGATATGCGGACGATTGTATCTTTCAGCTTAAAAAATGGCAACTGGAAAGCCGCGCGCGGGAATTGAGCGAACAATTACGCCACGAACGGGAATCCGTGGAGGCGCAAATGCATTTCACGCTGGAATTAAACGAAATACGTCGCACGATCGCGGCCCTGGAAAAAGCCTGGCGCGCCAAACGCAATCCCGCTTCCTAAGTGGAAATCATGGGAAATTGATTCCGTATTTTACATTTTCCATTTAACATCGGCTTTTTTACATACTTTTCTCCGCTTCGCTCATTACGATACAACCGGAGCCATTTAGGGTAATGGTAAAGGCTTTTCACATAATTTTTAAAAACTCTTTGTGTCTTCACGCCTTAGTGGTTTTATCCTTATGTCAAAGGGTAGTGAAAATGGGAGCATGCAAAAAAGATACCTCGCTGCACTCGGCAAGACATGGCAGACGGTAGGCTAAACACCCTAAATTCCCATTTCACATCGGCTTTTTTACATCCACACAACAAGGCTTTTTATTCATGAGCCTGCAGCCAGTTCTCCCCCACCCCGCTATCCACTTTTAGCGGAACTTTCAGCGGAATGGCCTCACTCATGATGGTTTTCACCCGTTCGGCAAATTCATCCACGGCATCCCGACTGACTTCAAACACCAGTTCGTCATGCACCTGCAACAACATCGCCGCCGGTCGGGCATGGGTGTCGATATCACGCTGCACATCGATCATTGCTTTTTTGATTAAATCCGCCGCCGAGCCCTGTATGGGGGTATTGACCGCCGTGCGCTCGGCAAACTCGCGTATATTTCGGTTGGTGCTCTTTATTTCAGGCAAAAACCGGCGTCGTTTCATCATGGTTTCCACATAACCGTCCCGCCGCGCTTGCTCAATGGTTCGGTTCATAAACAATTGAATACCGGGAAACCGGGCAAAATAATGGGCAATATATATTTCCGCTTCATCCGGTGTGATGTGCAACCGCGTGGCCAAACCGTATTTGTTCATCCCATACATAATACCAAAGTTGATTTCCTTGGCCTTGCGTCGATGATCGGGGGTCACCTCCTCACGGGGGATGTTAAAGATTTCCGCCGCGGTAATGGCGTGAATGTCATCATCTTTCATAAAACCTTCTATCAAACCTGGATCATCACTTAAATGGGCCATGATGCGCAATTCCACCTGGGAATAATCACAACTGAGCAGGACATAATCACCGCGTGAAGGAATGAAAGCGCTGCGGATTTCCCGCCCCAGTTCGGTACGAATGGGAATATTTTGCAAATTGGGATTGGTGGACGAAAGGCGTCCCGTAGCGGCAACGGTTTGGTTGAATGAGGTGTGAATGCGGCCGGTTTTGGGATGAATCAACGCCGGCAGAGCATCCAGATAGGTGTTTTTCAGTTTGCTCAGTTTACGGTATTCCAAAATACGGGCGATGACCGGATGCGCGGCATAGCGTTCCAGTGTCTGTTCCGATGTGGAATACTGTCCCGTTTTGGTTTTTCTCGGTTTACGCGCGCCCAGAGCCTCATGAATTTTCAGTTCATCAAAAAGCGCCACCCCCAACTGCTGCGGGGACCCAATATTAAAGGAATGACCGACTTCTTCATGTATTTCCCGAACCAGTTGTTCCAGTTTTTCCGCCAGCCGGGATGATATGTTTTGCAGCAGGTCACGGTTTATACGGATACCGTGCAGTTCCATGCCGCGCAGCACTTCCATCAATGGCATTTCCAGTTTATAAAACAGTTCTTCAAGTCCGGCTTCTTCGATCTTTTTTTCAAGAATACGGCATACGCGCAGTGTGATATCGGCGTCTTCGGCGGCATAGGGCAGCACTTCCGATGCGGTTAACTGGTTCATGGTGAGCTGTTTTTTACCTTTCCCTATCAATTTTTCAATGGGAATCATTTCATATTCCAACCACTTTTCGGCCAAACTGTCCAGCCCGTGCTGGCGATTGGAAGGATCCAGTACGTAGGAAGCGATCATACTGTCAAAGCGGACACCTTTAACATGAATGCCCTGTTGGGCCAACACAGCGGTGTCATATTTAAGATTCTGCCCGTACTTGGCGATATCCGGGTTTTCGAATACCGGTCGTAACTGTTCCAGGGCGTTCGTTACTTCCAGGCGACAATCCAGATGATCCAACGCTATATAGACCGCCTGTTTTTCCCGCCAACTGATGGCAATCCCTGCCGGACGCGCGGTTAATGTATCCAGGCTGTCGGTTTCCAGATCAAAAACGAAAAGCGGTTGCCGCGCCAATTGTTCGACCAGCTCTTTGATACCGTCCATTGTATCGATGAGACGATAATCGACCGTTTGGGCGTCATGCCGCTCATAAACCGTCTCCGGTTCCATATGGGCCACCAGTCGTTGCATGCGTTCTCCAAGACGATTGAATTCCAGCTCTTTGGTAACCGCGGCGGCCACTTTAGCGTCCCATAAACGTATTTTCAGGTCTTCCGGTGTGACCTGAACAGGCACATCGGTTTTGATGGTTGCCAGACGATAAGAAATGAAAGCCTGTTCCTTATATTCTATAAGATTTTCTTTCACCTTGCTTTTTTTTAGTTCATCGATGTGTTTATAAAGATTTTCCAGCGAACCGTAATCCCTTAATAAGGTGGTCGCTGTTTTAGGGCCTACCTTGGGAACACCGGGAATATTATCCGAACTGTCCCCCATCAGGGCCAGCCAATCAATGATCTGTCCGGGATGAACGCCGAATTTTTTAAAAACGTCTTTTTTATCCATTATTTCCGGTGCGCCATTCCCCTTGCCCATGGCATAGAGAAACACATGATCGTTTACCAGTTGCGCCATATCCTTATCTCCGGAAAGGATAAAGACATCCGTTTCCGGGCTGCCGAATTGTTTGGCCAGGGTGCCAATGATGTCGTCCGCTTCATATCCGTCTTTTTCCAGCAAAACAAAATTCAGCTTCTTCAGCGTGTCAATCAGGCGTGGGTATTGGGCGCGCATCTCCTCGGGCATGCGTTCGCGCGTGGCCTTGTACGGTTCGTAGAGCTCATGACGAAACGTGGGCTCGCCCGTATCAAAAACAACGGCCATGTAATGCGGTTGTTCGTCGCCAATCAGTCGCACCAGTGTATTAAGAAATCCGAAGGTTGCCGATGTGTTTTCCCCCTTGGAGTTAATAAGGGGATTGCGGATGAAAGCGAAATAGCTGCGGTAATAGAGCGCCGAGCCGTCTATCAGGAAAAGTTTTTCTGCCATGGTTGCCTCGTTTAGGATGTTGGTTTTTAAAAATACGATGTTTGACATAAAGCGGCAAGCAAGGCTTTCACGGAAAGGCCTGCAATTCTGTCCGATACGCTCAAAAGACCTCCTGCTCAATTCAAATTTTGTGATATTTTTAATTTTAATCGGATTTTATCTCATTATTTTGTTTATTAGTTTTCATCCGTTAAACGATATTGAAACCCATAATGAGCAAAATTTTTCCAACATTTTTAGGCATATTGTTATTAATGACCCGTCTTTATGCGGTCAACGGCGCGCAAATAGCGGTCTATAACGGTCCGGGCGCCTGGGCGGAGGGTATTCAATCCTTTGAAAAATTTTGTGACTGGAAAGGCATTACCCACGAGCAGGTAAGTCCCATAGATGTGAACACCGTTGTCCTTAAGGATTACTATCAGGGCATTTTTATGCCGGGCGGCGACGCTTATTATTACAAACTCGCCATTGACAGCGCCGGACTGCAGCACATCCGCGATCTGGTATCCGCAGGCGGTTTTTACATGGGCATGTGTGCCGGTTCTTATTTTGCCTGTGATTCCATTGAATGGGAGGGCGGCATTTATGACTATCAACTGGAACTGTTTAACGGCTTTGCCCGCGGCGCCATTGATGTTATCGCTCCCTGGCCGGACTATGTGATGACCGATGTGACCATGAATATGAACAACCCGATCAATGTGTACAGCAGCGGTCATGAGACCATTTTGTATTATGGAGGCCCCTGGTATGAACCCAAGCCGGGCCAGGCGATGGATACCCTGGCGACCTGGGACGCGTGGCAAAATCTTCCGGCCATCATCAACTTCACCTATGCTAACGGTCGCGTTTTCTTCTCCGGGCCGCACCCCGAAACCGAGGAAGACAGCCAACGGGATGGTAATGATTTTGCCGACAGTTATTCCGATAACGGCTCCGACTGGCCTTTTTTATGGTCCGTGGTGGACTGGCTGATGAAAAAGCCCATCACCGATCCCCGCTTTTGGATCAATGAACTGCATTATGATGACCTGGACGCCGACAACAATGAAATGGTGGAACTGATTGTCCCGGATTCTTTCAATGATTTTACGCAATTACAATTCATTTTGTATGACGGAGCAAGCGGCCTGCAAAGCGCGACCCATGCCGGTGACACGTTTACCCAGGGTGCGGCAACGGACGGTTTCCGGCCCGTATATAAATATATTGCCGGTTTACCGGACAACACCACCGGCATGGCATTGGTATATAAGGGGAACGTGATCCAATTTCTCAGTTACGAGGGAACGGTTACCGCCGCGGATGGCCCGGCAAGCGGAATGACCAGTATCGATATCGGTGTG
>RFFS01000117.1 GCA_003696775.1 Calditrichota bacterium | reverse complement strand
CTATTATTGCATATGGAATTCACAACCCAAAATATAAACATCAAGCTTGAAAAATTTTTGGATTTTTTATACCCCAATATCCTGACTACAGACGGGCGTATCAAAACACTTACTTCTCTGTACCTTAGCAACCTTTTAGACAGCGAAATGCAACAGTTACAAAATTACGAATACTTTCTAAAAACATACGGTGATATTAAACCGAACCCGGAGCAGACCCAATAACACCTTTTACGCGTATTTCCACCGCTGACACACTTGTCGCGGTGTGGTGCCATGTAAATCATTGGTTATTCTCATCGTATCCAAGACTGTTAGACAGCCAAAGTGTAACGGCAGATATAAAGGTAATTGATTCCGGAACAATTCAAGCTTCCACAATCTTATTGAAATGAAAAAAAGGCCCGATGGCTGACATCCGCGCACGGGCCAAATTATTTTTTTGCGTTATATCTCTTTTTTTATTGAATCGTAAAAGTTGTTTGCTTAACGATTTCCGACACAGCCACATAATATGTGTCATTGGTTGTATGCAGGGCATAATTGTACCGCACCACCTGCAACAACACGTCACCTGAGAAACCGGCCAAATCAGCTTTCGCGATCGTTACATCGCCATTACGAAAATTAATTCCGCCGCGGGTAAAAGTTGTATTTTTATCCAAATCCACAAGCAAAACCATCATGGAATCAACGCCGTTTCCCCCACTCCATTCGATATACAGGCCCTGACTAATATCGACGGTGGTGCCATTGCCGGGTGAGTTAACGGTAAATGTTGTGGGTGAAACGACACCCAGTTCGAATGCAGGCACATCCCCCGCCCCGCCGACCTGCCAGTTATGAACCGAACCGTTAAACGAGACACCGGACAGTGTGGAGGGATTGGTTTGTGAAAAGGATGTGTACCATTGGCTTCCCGATTGGCTTTCCACGCTTAATGTATTACCGTTAACGGATACATCTCCGGCATTATCTCCGTTATCTCCAAAATAAGCGTAGCCCATTGCAAAAGAGGCCGGCGGAAATCCGGGAACCGTCTCATAATCGAAGGAGATGGTAGCCAACACACCTCCCGGAGTTTGATCGCCATTAACAGTTGGCGAAGGGATGGGCTGTCCGCTTTTATTAGTATCCCCGGAAGAAGCATCATTGGAATCAGTAGGATTCTGACAAGCAGTAACCCAAAACATGCCAAATAATAAAATTATAAACAAACGCATAACACACTCCTTGTTTTAAGTTTTTTCACGGCTACAACAGGAGTCTTCAAAGAGTGTGCCATAGCCGTTTAACAGGCTTTGTGAACATCCGGTGTTTCCTTAAGCCGACACGTCCCCTTGAAAAATGCGACAAAAAAACGACATTAACCGGATGCCCCCTTGCAATCGGCGGATATTTAAGTATTTTATATCTGCAATCAGGAATACACCATGGCACCCAGACTCAATAAATTTTCCGCCCCCCTGCGTCGTACCGTCTTTCCCATTGGGCAAGGCGGGCTCTCTTATCTATACAGCGATCAGGACTTTGACACAACCATCGTCCTGTTGCACGGCATTCCGGCCAGTTCGGAATTATGGCGTGATGTCATGATTCATCTGCGGCATGAGCTTTTTGGTGTTTACGCCCCGGATCTGCCGGGATACGGCTATACACGCTTCCCCGTGGATGAGGATTTTTCCCTGGCGGGCGCGGCGGAGAAGATATCGTACTGGATACGCCATAAGCTTGGGAAAAAGGTTTGGGTAGTCGGCCACGACCTGGGAGGCGCGGTGGCTCAGATTCTGGCGGTTCATTATCCGGAATGGGTGGCCCGCCTCACCCTGATTAACAGTCCGTTCAATCGAAGTTGGCCGGTCTTCCCCGTCCGTCTTTTTCGCCTGGCGGCCCGCTCCGGATTATATCCGTGGATTGCACGGCATGGCCTTGTGGTCAATCCTTATACCTGCCACAAAATACGACAAGCCTTTTATCAATCGGACACCTATTCCCGCGAAAAGATCAACCATATTTTTTGGCGTAACAAATTAAACAACGAAGAGGGCGCCCGGCAGTTCGCCCGTCATCTCCAGGCGCTGGATAACCGGCAAACCCGTCAAATCGTGAACAAACTAAGGGATCTACCGATGCCGGTGCAGCTCATTTGGGGCATGAGAGACCACTATCAGCCCTGGAAACGGGTAGGCCGCAAACTGGAACAGGCGCTGCCTTCTCCCACGGTGATACAATTACAGGATTGTGGTCATTATGTACCGTTGGAAAAACCGCGGGCTCTGAGCGAAACCCTGATCAACTGGGAAGCCCCCGTGCCCACATAACCTCATGCCGTTGATGTATGCATGGCGCGAGGTTCGGGCAGGCGCCGCGCCAACACCAATCCTGCAAAACTCAACAATGCCACAATCGGAAAAATTGTGAAGTACGCATAGGTGGAAAGCAAGGCCCCGCCCAAAAACGGATAGAACAAAGTAGGGGCGGACAATGTATTTTTTAAAGCGATTAACGTGGGCACCATTTGCGAATCCGTCATCTCCAGCAGATAATTCCGCACACCGTTTTCGGCGCTTTTTAATGCGCTGCCCAGCAATAGAAATGTCAGCATGTACACGGAGGGAAAATAGATAGCCGAAAGCATCGCATACAGGGGCAGCACGGTGTAAACCGTGGCAACGCCCATGAGTACCTTTCGATAACCGTAACGATCGGCCACGGCCCCCCACATCATGCCACCGGCCATTTCACCACCCACCTGCATCATAACAAAAAATCCGATATCCGCATCTCGTACGTGCAATTGCTGACGGGCCAAAACCACAAAAAAGGGCAATATCAGAAATACCGAGGCATTTAAAACCGATACGACCAACACATGGCGAAACAGACGGTTGTGCCCCACCACTTTTAAAGCGTCCTTAAAGTAAGCCCTAAAGGCCGGGGCCGGTTTAAAATTCTCCGGGCGCTGCTCCTTCATAAATATGAATCCCAGACCGGCAACCGCCAATCCGGTCGCGGTGACCAGAAACAAAATCCCATAGGTATGTAAGGTCCCGTTGTCCGCGGTGGCCAGGATCCCCCGGGATAAATATCCGGCAGCAATGCCGGCCAGTCCGCCTGTCAAATTAATCCATCCAAAAAAACGACCGCGTCGGGGTGGCGATACGGTGGAACTTAACAAATAGGAATAGACCAGTTGGCCCAGAGACCCGGCCGCAAAAAAGGCCGTCAGCAACACAAACGCCAAAAATGTAGTCAGCTCCGGCGCGGTATCGGCCAAAAACCATACCGCCAATCCCATGAAAAACCACACCGAGGCACGGGTGAATATGGCAAAAACAAGATACTTCTTTTTACAGGGACGGCGGCTTAAAAAATGAGCCAGAAAAATTTGCGGAACCACCACGCCGATCCGTTGGATGGTCGACAGCAACCCCACCAACAATTGTGAGCCGGTCAGAGAATAGATAAATGAGGGTAATACAGAATTTTCCTGTGAAAATGCCGTGCCGAACTTAACAAACGTACCGTGCCATACCCCGGCCAACATATTACGTTTTTCATGGGGCCAGCGGTTGCGCGGATTCATACGTTTGCCATGTCTTCAAATTTGCCCGTTGCCGGATTTAGTTTTTTAAAGGCGTCCAGACCCGATGCCCCAAGAGTGTTTTCCACTTCTTCCAATGAACGGGCGCACGTCAGAAAGATATCGATACCCTGCCGTGGCATGCGGGTGAGCGCCCCCCGGCCTATGGAACGCACAACAATAGCCTGGCAATCCTTTATAGTTTGGATAATCGTTTGCCCTTTGCCGGGAATATGATGCCCCGGAACGGGGTTTTCCCTTTCGTCAACCTGTTTCAACAGACCGTCGCTTATATCGTAGATTCTAAAATAACGGCTTTCACCAAAATGAGCCGTATTCAATGCATGATCCGCGGTCAGTCCGATGGCTATGCGCATGTTCGGTTCTCCTGTAATTGAATTTTTACATTGGATGAAAATGTACAGGATTTGTGACAAAATTATCTTAATATACCGGGAATTTAAAATCTATATCATCAGAAGGAGGCTTATATGACCATCTTACCCACCAACCGCCTGATTACAATCTTGCTGATGGCATTCATCTCACTGAGTTATGGCGGGCAACAGACCGAACAGTCCGTTTTTAAATTAACCGTAACCGCGCCGATCGCCGCGGTTTATGATTCCGTATATAACACCCTGGAAGACAATCATTTTTTTGTTGTATTTGAAGCCAACATTGGGCGGAACCTGTCGCGCTTTGCCGGCAAATGGGGCGAGGCCTACAATAGAAGCAAACTGACCGCCATCCGCAGTCTGGTGTTTTGCAATGCCTGGTACGCGAACAAAGTGAGTGGAGAAGACCCCGACATGCTGGGGTTATGCCCCTTAAGCGCCACCCTGATCGAAAAAGACGGCCAAACAACCATTTTGTTTTTAAAACCCACCGTGCCTTCCAAAGCCAGCCCGGCGGCCGCCACCCTGCGGGAGGTACAACACACCGTCATCCAGGCGTTCCAAAAGGCGGCTTCTTATTTTAAAAAATGATCGATATCGGCGGAACGGGCGGCTAACGCGGCCCGTTTTTATGCCATATCGGTTTATAGCTGACAATATGACATCCGATGTTTTTTTAAGCCACTTCCCGTAACTCCTTTATTTTCAACAACAAAGCACACAGACATTTATTGGCACCATTATTGCAAGGCATAAAGCAAATTAAAATTGACATCTCATAATAAGGAGGATAAAAAACAATGGGAAAAATCATTGGAATTGACCTGGGGACAACCAACTCTGTCGTATCCGTCATGGAAGGCGGCGAACCGGTTGTGATTCCCAACTCCGAAGGGACACGCACCACGCCCTCGGTAGTGGCATTTACAAAAAAAGGCGAACGACTGGTAGGCGCCCCGGCCAAACGGCAGGCGGTTACCAATCCTGAAAACACCATCTTTTCCATCAAACGTTTCATGGGTCGTTTTTATAACGAAGTGGCCAACGAAATCAAGGAAGTACCCTATAAAGTGGTGAAAGGTAAAAACGATGTGGTTATGGTGGACGTGGGCGATAAGCAATATTCGCCGCCTGAAATTTCCGCCATGATCTTACAAAAAATGAAACAAACGGCGGAAGATTATCTCGGTGAAAAAGTAACCGAGGCCGTTATCACCGTTCCGGCATACTTTAACGACGCCCAACGTCAGGCAACCAAGGACGCCGGTAAAATCGCCGGATTGGAAGTGAAACGGATCATCAACGAACCGACGGCGGCCGCGCTTGCTTACGGCCTGGATAAGAAAAACGAAGAAAAGGTAGCCGTATTTGACCTGGGTGGCGGTACTTTCGATATCTCCATTCTGGAAATCGGTGATAATGTTGTGGAAGTAAAATCCACCAACGGGGATACCCACCTGGGTGGTGACGATTTCGATCAGCGTTTGATCGACTATCTGGCCGATGAATTTCAAAAAGAAGAAGGCGTGGATCTCCGTAAGGACCCGATGGCCCTGCAACGCCTGAAAGAAGCCGCGGAAAAAGCCAAAATCGAATTGTCTTCTTCGGCTTCCACGGAGGTGAACCTGCCGTTCGTAACCGCCACGGAAAGCGGCCCCAAACACCTGAACATCACCTTAACGCGGGCTAAATTCGAGCAGATCACCGACGATCTTGTTCAACGCACGCTCGATCCGTGCCGCGCCGCGTTAAAAGACGCCGGCTTATCCACTTCCGACATCGACGAAGTGATCCTGGTTGGTGGTTCCACCCGTATCCCCAAAGTACAGGAAGTGGTTAAGGAATTCTTTGGCAAGGAACCGCATCGCGGGGTTAACCCGGACGAAGTGGTGGCCATTGGCGCGGGTATTCAGGGCGCCGTTTTGACCGGTGAAGTGAACGACATCCTGTTGTTGGATGTTATTCCCCTTTCGCTCGGTATCGAAACCCTGGGGAATGTTACAACGAAACTGATTGAAGCCAACACCACCATTCCGACCAAGAAATCGCAAATTTTCTCCACAGCGGCGGATAACCAAACATCCGTGGAAATCCATGTGCTGCAGGGCGAACGCGAAATGGCCGCGGACAACCGTTCGCTGGGTCGCTTTATTTTAGACGGCATCCCGCCCGCACCGCGTGGCGTGCCCCAAATTGAAGTGACGTTTGATGTGGACGCCAATGGTATTCTTAACGTATCCGCCAAGGATAAGGCCAGCGGCAAAGAACAATCCATCCGCATCGAAGCTTCCAGCGGTTTATCCGAGGATGAAGTGGAAAAAATGCGCAAAGACGCTCAGGCACATGCCGCGGAAGACAAACGCAAACGCGAAGAAATCGAAACACGCAATCAGGCCGACTCTCTGGTGTACCAAACCGAAAAGCAGCTTAAAGAGATGGGCGATAAAGTGGCCGCGGATGATAAAACCAAAATCGAAACCGCGATCGGTCGCCTGAAAGAAGCGCTGAAAGGCAGCAACACCGATGAGATTAAAAGCGCCATGGATGCGGTGAATACCGCCTGGAACGAAGCCGCGCAAAAAATGTACGGCCAGCCCGGCGCCCAACAACCGGGTCCGGAAGCCGCTGCCGACCAACAGGCTAAAACAGAGGAAAACAAAGACGGCGATTCCGTGGAAGATGCCGATTATGAAGTGGTGGACGACGATAAAAAGTAACCCCCTTCATTTCCAAACCTTCAAAGGCTGTTCCTAAACCGGAGCAGCCTTTTTTATTTTCCAAAATATCCGCCTATTTTCATTGAAATATAAACAGGGATTCATTCGTTACATTTCCATATACGATAATACCGTACCCTTCCTGTACATTTAAATGGAGGTTTTATGCGTTTAGCAATCCCCCTTTGCTTTCTCCTTGTGGGATTGGGTATCGCCCAGAGCACATTTGTCCCCCACACCATTGCCGGAGGAGAAGAAACCGCTTACGGCGCCTATTGGATCTATACGGTTGATCTGGACAAAGACGGTGACATGGATATCCTCAGCGCCTCCAAATATGACGGCCGGATCGCATGGCGCGAGAACGACGGCGCCGGTCATTTTACGCCGCACATCATTAGTCTGGACGCCGATGGCGCGCGTTCGGTTTTTGCCGCTGATGTGGATGGTGATAACGACATAGACGTTTTGTCCGCGTCGCGGTATGATGATAAAATCGCCTGGTACGAAAATGACGGCAGTCAGAATTTCACCCCGCATATCATCTCCGGCGTTGAAGACGGCGCGTATGATGTTTTCGCCTTGGATCTGGATGGTGACGGCGATATGGATGTGCTTTCCGCGGCCCGAAATGATGATACCATTAAGTGGTTTGAAAACAACGGTTTTGAACAATTCACGGAACATGTGGTAACCGACGGGGTCAACAGCGTGCGTTCCGCCCATGCCGTGGATATGGACAACGACGGGGATTGGGACATCATTTCCGCTTCGTATGCCGATGATAAGATCGCCTGGTTTGAAAACGACGGCAATCAGAATTTCAGTGAACACGTTTTAAGCAACAACGTAAACGGCGCCCGGCAAGTGGTGACAACCGATATGGATGGCGATGGCGACATCGATGTACTGGCCACCTCTTCAGCGGATGATCAGGTCATTTGGTTTCGCAACGATCTGTTGGGCATTTTCTCCGAATTCGTAGTGGTTTCGGATGTGGATAATGTTTACACCGTATTTCCCGTGGACATGGACGGCGATAATGACATGGATCTGCTTACCGCTTCACGAAATGATGACATGATTGCCTGGCATGAAAACAACGGCAGTTTCACCTTCACCGCTCATGTGGTTTCCGACCATGCCGATGGCGCCCGTTCCGTCCGCGCGGAAGATTTTGACCGCGATGGTGACATGGATATTGTTTCGGCTTCGGTTAATGACAATAAAATCACCTGGTATCAAAACAACGGTTCCCTTTCCTTCACCGAAATAGAATTAAGCGGCGGCCCGGCACATGCCTATTCTGTTTACGCCGCCGATCTGGATGGTGATAACGACACCGATGTTTTATCCGCCTCCAGCGGGGATAACCGTATCCTGTGGTATGAAAATCATGGTAATAACCTTTTCACCATCCATACCATAGATGATTCCGCCAACGGGAGTTTAAGCGTCCACGCGGCAGACCTGGACGGCGACGGTGACACCGACGTTATCGCCTCGGCTGAGGATAACAACACCGTAAACTGGTATGCCAATGACGGCTCGGGGCATTTCACCATCCAGCCTTTAAACACCGGATTGGACCGCCCCAATGTGGTTTACGCCGCGGATGTGGACAGGGACGGCGATATGGATATTTTGTGCGCCTCGTATGGCGACAACAGTATTTCCTGGTTTGAAAATAACGGCAGCGGGCAATTCACCCGCTTCAATATCACGGGCAGCGCCCTGGGCGCGCGTTCGGTTTTCGCGGCAGACCTGGACGGCGATGGCGACACGGATGTGCTGTCCGCCTCCAAAAATGACAACCGGATCGCCTGGTACGAAAATAACGGCATGCAGGTTTTTACCCCGCATGATATCACCAATAACGCTCTTACCGCCTATTCTGTTTTTTCTTCCGATATGGACAATGATGGCGATTTGGATGTTTTATCCGTTTCCCGGAGGGACAGCAGCCTGGCCCTTTATATCAATGATGGTCATGCGTCGTTTAGCACGCAAATCATAAGTGCTTCCATAAACGGGCCGCGTTGGGTGCATGCCGCGGATGTGGATGGCGACAACGACATGGATATTCTGGTCGCCGCCGCGGAAGGCAACCAGGTTCTTCTGTTCACAAATGAAGGGGAAAATGTTTACACCCGGACCACGCTGACCGACCAAGCGTATGATGCGCGTTCGGTTTATACAGCCGATGTGAACGGTGATGGCAAAACGGATGTCCTTTCCGCTTCATCCGCCGATTCGAGAATAGCGTGGTATGAAAACACCTCACCCACCGGGATAGCCAACGCACAGGGTTTACCCGGTTATTTCCGCATCCATGCCCCCTACCCCAACCCATTCAATCCGGAAACCACCGTCCGCGTTGAATGGCCCGTTGCATCACGCCTGATAATCGACATATACACCACACGGGGTACGCGCGTCCGTCATCATGACGCGGGGACGCATTACCCCGGTATATATCAATGGACGTGGGACGGGCGCGATGACTCGGGGAAGCGCCTCTCCAGCGGGCTGTATATTATCCGGATAAACGGCCCGGGCGGACAACAAAGCGCCAAAGCCCTTTTATTGAAATAGCCTCATCATTTTTTCATTTTGGATTGCTGGCCGGCGGCGTTTTTGAATCGCGCGGCCATCAATCCTATCCAGATAACGGCGAACAGGGCCGGCTCCCGAATGTCTGCCTTTACCAGCCACCAAAAATGCACCACGGCAAGCAGCGCGGCACCATACACCAGGCGATGCAGTTTTTGCCAGCGCCGTCCCAGACGACGGATCCATCCCCGGGTTGATGTAAGCGCCAGGGCCGCCAGGATCAGAAAAGCCGTAAATCCCAACGTTATATAAGGCCGCTTGACGATATCCGGAATGATTTCATCCCAATAAAGTTCACGATCCAAAAACAGATAAATACTGAAATGCAGAAACACATAAAAAAAAGCAAATAAACCCAGCATACGTCGCACTTTTATCACACCGTTCCAACGGGTAAAACGGCGTACGGGTGTCACACTCAGGACAACCATCAGGTAAACCAGCCCCCAAAAACCGCTTTGATGCACTAAAAACTCAACGGGGTTGGCTGTTAAATCATCGTTCAAAAAACGATATATCAGCCACAATAAGGGCGCCAGGCCGGCAAGAAAAATCAGTGTTTTGAACACAGCCACGGAAGATTTCATGCGTTACTCATTATTATTAGCGGCTTAACATACATCGCTCTGTTCATAAAAAGTTCTCACCGCTTTAACAATTGCAACAAGGCACGGCTGTCGGTTACCGGCAAACTACACTCATGATCGCGACACACGAAAGCCGTCGGTTTGCCCTCACGTGTATGCCGACCGGTTATGATTTCCGGCGCCAGCCGGGAAGGCCGGCCGTCTTCCGCTAACATAACCACCTTATCGGGCTCGTAACGGCCAAACACGATTTGCGCGAAAGGAATTTCCGTCGAATTTTTTGGACGGAACAAAACAATTTCGAACGGTCGGGTCCTATAAAAATCGAAGGCGTTCAGATAACTGGCGTAACCGTAAGGGTTATCGATCATGGCCCTGGCATAGCCTTTCAATATCTTTTCCGCCCGGATTTGGTATGAGTCTTCACCGGTAAACGCATACAAACGCAGGTTATTCATCAACATAACACCCGTCGCGGCGGGTATGGATTGATCGGCGTCATCACGCAGACGTTGGTATAGTTTTTCATGCGTGTCGGATGTGGTATAATAGCCGCCGTTTTCCGCGGAAAAATGGCTGTTGGCATAGTCCGTTAGCAGCCGGGCTTGTGTTAAATAATTTTCATCAAACAAGGCTTCGTAAGCATCCATTAAAGCAGCAGCGGTAAAGGCGTAATCCTCCGCAAACGCTTCAATATGCGCCCGACCGTCTTTATATGTGCGTAACAATTCTCCGTCCCGAAACATTGTTTCCATCAAAAAACGGGCATTAAGGCGGATCAGATCGGCATAATGCGCCTCGCGCGTTACCTGATATAGACGAGCCAGGGCGGAGAGCATCAAACTGTTCCATGAAGTCAGGATTTTATCATCCCGGCCCGGACGTACCCGATGATTACGGCGTTCCAGCAAAATACGCCGTCCTTTTTCCAGAATTTCATGGACAGCGGACTCGCCAAGACCGGTTTTGCGGGCTACCTGCTCAACGGTTTGCGCCACATGTAAAATATTCCGGCCTTCAAAATTACCCATCGATGTAACGCCGTAATAACGACAAAACACATCGCCCGCTTCCTTGCCCAGCGCTTCGATGATTTCCGCCCTGCTCCATACATAAAAACGGCCTTCTTCCCCTTCACTATCGGCATCCAGGCTGGAATAAAAGCCACCGTCAGGCGCCATCATCTCCGTTTCAACAAACCGGGCGATATCCCTGGCTATTTCCAAATAAAATGATTCGCCTGTAACAAGATACACATCAAGATAAAGGGGGAGCAGCAGGGCATTATCATACAGCATTTTTTCAAAATGAGGCACCAGCCATTGATCATCCGTACTGTACCGGGCAAAGCCGCCGGCCAAATGATCGTAAATACCGCCATTGGCCATGGATGTAAGCGTATGGGTGACCATATCGAGATAGTGCGTTTCGCCGGTGTTACGGAAATGGCGCAAAAAGAGCGCCAACACCTGCACAGCCGGGAATTTGGGCGCGCGACCGATACCGCCATACCGGGGTTCGTACATTTCCGACAGGCTACGCGCCGCCTGCTCTAAAATACGGTCATCGGGTAAATCATGTGCCATGCCGGCCTGCAATTGACGGGCAAAAGCGTTGTCCAGTTGTTGTAGATTTTCCGTAAGCTTATCCTTACCGTGATGATAAAAATCGGCCATCATCAATAATACGCGTTTAAAACCCGGACGGCCGTAGCGGTCTTCCGGCGGGAAATAGGTACCTCCAAAGTACGGTTTCTGATCCGGCGTCAGAAAAACCGTCATCGGCCAGCCGCCGCTGCCGGTAGCCATCTGCACAAAACGCATATAAAGCTGATCGATATCCGGCCGTTCTTCCCTGTCAACCTTTATGCAGACAAATTCACGGTTCATGATCCGGGCGATTTCCTCATTCTCAAACGATTCATGTTCCATAACATGGCACCAGTGACAGGCGGAATACCCCACACTGAGCAGAATAGGCTTATCTTCCCGACGGGCTTTTTCCAGTGCTTCATTCCCCCACGGATACCAATCCACGGGATTGTCCGCATGTTGCAACAGATACGGACTGGTTTCGTTTTTAAGATGATTCAAACGTTGTGCTCCCTGTTTATGATGTGTTTGTTGATCGCCTTTCTGTCCACATCCCGTGAACAGTGTGGTCAGTGTCATAAAAATTAAAAAAGTGGCTGTCATAGTGTTTGGTTCCGGTTTAATTGTCCGGTGGCCCATTCGGCTTGATGCCACAATGGAATAGGACGGATTAATATATAAACATCCAAAAGACTGTCTATTATTTCCCAAAGTGACCTGTTCGATGATATAAAAAAGCCGGGCAAAAACCCGGCTGAAGTAATTTTTATTCATGCGACGTTTATGGCAGCGTTTGCAAACTGTTATCGAGAACATCCATCATTTCCGGTTTGAGCGGGTGTTTTAGCAACCAGCCTTTCACCCCTTTTTCCGCCACTTGCCAGGCCAGGTCTTCCGCGGATTCTTTTAACGCCTGCTTGGGGTCATTGATCGCCGTCAGCAAGGTGTTAAAGCCGGACTTACCGTTATCCACTTCGCGCTCGTCTTCCCAATAGAGTTGATCCCCACTATATAATTTAAGATTGGCGCTTACCTTACGTGTGGAACTGATGCCCAGGGTTTTGTATTCCAGGGCGTTAATGGTCACATACATCAAGCCGTCCACGCCCAGTATTTCACTCAGTTCCTTGCGGGACAGGGCATCCAACTGGCCGCCGTCCGTAATCCCGGCATCTGCAAGCAAACTGTCCGTTACATCTCTGTTTTGCAGACGATAACCCGATTTATAGTGAGGCATCAATTGGTATATCAGATTGCGAAAAACAATACCGCCGTCCACATCGGTGGTATTGTTGATTGTCGTCAGAACAGCGATTTCACGCGGTTTGGGAACGTTCTTTCCTGTAAATTTTGCGCTGGGTCCACAGGCCGTAAGCAAAACCATCATGCTTATCAGGGCGATTAGCCATCTTTTATTTACGATCATTTTCTCCTCCCGTTTCTGGTATGATTTTCAAACGCGCCACCAGAGGCAACGTCAACATGTGTTCTCCCTTATACTCGGCCACAGCGCCGTTTTCCCCGATAAATCCGGTTATCACCGCCGTGCCGGTTTCTGTTTCTTCATAACCCAACAAGGCGCCGTTCATATCCGTAATGGCTTCTCCCTGTTGGATAAGCGTTAATGGGGTTCCTTTTTTCAACCCGCTTTTTTTACCGGCGTCCAAATAAATCTTATCGGATTTAATACGCACCACCCGGCATTGCCAAGGCCGTTCATCCATTACTTGTACAAGCGGCTCAACAATTTTGCGGACCGCCGCGCGCAGGGCATTGCCCTCCAGGGACTCATCGTAGCCTCCGCTTTCCCCAACGCCCAACACCTTGGAAAAGGTTTTGGAGGCGGTGCCGGTGGCCGACTGGGCGGTAATCACCTCGCCACTATGCACATCGATTAAGCGCGCGTCCACCGTTACCCGAGCTTTTTGTGTTTTACTTTGGGTAAACAAACCACTGCTGCCCTCCGTGGTAACGGCGTATTGGGTCACGGCGCCGGTAATAATATAATCCGCGTCCAACAACCGCAACTGATCCAGTTTCCCTTCCGTTATACCCGCCTGGGAAAGGGCCACCTGAGACATAATGTCATCCACGCGGGAGCGTTCCAAGAGTAAAAATCGTCCGCTTTTATTCATTTCGGTAATGAGTATATCGCTGATATTGGCCCCCAGACGTCTTTTGCCGAAACGCGTGGTGTTTTCGAAAGTGGTTACAGCCAGCTTTTTTTTAGGGCCTTTATAGGCAACCACCGTGACTGGCGGGGGCTTTTTTCCCGCAACGGGTTTACGCGCAACCCGCGGACCGCCACATGCGATCAATAAAAAAAGCAACGTCCATAGACCTGTTAAGCGTTTCACTTCCGGTCTCCTTACGTGTTTTATATTTTGAATGGTTGACAGATAAAATTAAAAATTACAATTCAACCGGTTGAATTCAAAATGTCGCGTGTCACGAACTATTATTTTTCTTTGCCGTCCTGATTATTTATTGTTTTAAGGGTGCTCCGTAATGTATCCGGCTTAAATACAGTATGTGTTAAAAATACATAACCACAAAGCACGATACGCCGGCAAGGATATTATTTTTTATCTCATTAAGTCCTTTCGTGTTTTTTGAGATATGTGTGGTTAACAAAACATATAAATGCGTTCCAAACCCGTAATTCGGTTCTATTGAAAAATTGTTTGAAGCAAGACACCGGGAGCGTTCATCTTTAGATTACCAATTATTCAGGACAGATGTATTTTTTATTTTTTATTTTTTCCGTAACCCATTTTCAAGACAAAGCACCACAACCGGCTTTTCTTCTTCCGGACGGGCGTTGGAAGCACCAAACCAGCGCACGGCTTTATAAACATACCAGGCCCGAAAACGATTCATATTATCTTCGATACAAAGACGATAAAGCAATTCATCGGCATAGGCACGTTTATCCTCGGGAAGTTTTCGCAACCGCATCAACTGGTATAAAGCGTCGTGTACCAGGGAGGCGCGCATAAAGGTATCCGTATCAAAGGTAGGTCCGCTGGGCCCGTCCCAGGCATAACCGGCTGCTATGTACAATTTCCCTTCCATGGATAAGCGCACAAAAGGCGTGTCGATAGCTTCATCGGCAATGGCATCGATGGTTAATGCGTATGGTTGTGTCAATTGATATTTATAGGGCGTCAAATCTCTGTAACAGAAAACAGACATGGGGCATCTCCTGTACGTGCATTTATTTTTAAACCGTGTGTGTTAAGAGCCTGTCAATCATGACGATACGCAATATATTCAAACGGAGGGCTCCATGCCAAACCCACATATCGATAATACAGACGCGCGTATCCTGAAAGCGGCCGGCAGGGTTTTGGCCCAAAACGGATTTCAGAATGCCTCCATGCGGGCCATTGCTCAAAAAGCGGGCGTAAGCATTTCCACGCTCTATCATCGCTTCAGCAGCAAACAGCATCTGATAAACAGTATTTTGGAAAGTGTTTGGCAGGATATGGCCGACGGCGCTATGGCCATCGCGGAAGACAATAATCTGGACCCGCTTGAAAAAGTGGATGCCGTGGTGGATTTGTTTATCCGGGTTTTCAAAAAACGGCCGCAACGCGCTCTGGTTTTTATCCGCGCGCATCAACCGGCCCTGCATGATGAAAACGATTCGCTGAAGGCGCATTATGTGCATTTTCTAAAATCGTTGGCTGCCATCATTCAAAAGGGAATAATTCAAAATTATATAAATTCGCAAATCACGCCGGAAGCTTTTGCCCTTTATATGTACGGCGGCATGCGTGCCCTGCTGCATGAATGGGCCCTGAATCCGAAGGCCATCCATCTCCATACCTTAAGCGACAGCATTAAATACCAGATTAAACACGGCATCCTGCACTGGTAACTTGCAACGGCTTGATTCCGTCCCTACATTGTTCCGTTATTTACCACCAGGAGTGTTTATGGAAAGTTTTATCGGTTTTTTTGAACATATTCCATCTTCCTATCGCACCCTTATTCTGGTTACGGGATTTACGTTTTTCTGGATTTTGGAGAACAGTTTGCCCGCTTTTACTTTTAGATATAACAAATGGCGCCATGCCGCCCTGAATATGTTTTTTACACTGACCACGCTGATCGTTAATTTGGGATTCGCTTTTGTCATCATTTCCGTGGCGGATTATACCACGGTCCATCGAACGGGCCTGCTCTATCTGTACCCTTTGCCCATGTGGCTGCATGTGATTCTGGGGCTTTTGCTGCTGGATTTTATCGGGGCCTGGCTCATCCATTGGATCGAGCATAAAATACCCCTGATGTGGCGCTTTCACATTATTCATCATACGGATACACAGGTAGATGTTACGACCGCTCTGCGTCATCATCCCGGAGAAAGCGTTTTCCGGGCTGTTTTCACTATTCTGGCTATTTGGGTGGCGGGTACGCCGGTAGGGGTCGTTATGCTTTATCAAACCCTTTCCGCTCTGTTTGCCCAGTTGACCCACGCCAATTGGCATATTTCTCCCACGGTGGACCGGCTGATACGTTACCTGTTCGTCTCTCCCAATATGCACAGGGTGCATCATCATTATAAACAACCCCTTACGGATAGTAATTACGGCAATATATTTTCCATCTGGGATCGCTTGTGGGGCACCTATCGCGAGGCGGAACCGGAAAGCCTGATTTATGGCCTGGATACCCACATGGATAAACAGACCCACAGCCGTTTAGGCCGGCTGCTGCTGATACCGTTTAAGGGGGACTGTCCCCCCCCGAAAATTTAATAAGGAACGTTTTAAAGTTTTACAATGCAGAGTCTTATGAAGATTACATGCATGACAAAAAGAGGAAGAATAGCGTCTCCATTATTAAATTATAAGCGTCAAAACATACCGATAGCCACAAAGCGGGCTTTCCCACATGTACCCCGGATATTTAAGGATTTTTTATGGGTATTTACTTTTGTAGCAGTGTTAATCTCCACTCGTCCGCTTTTAAGGATGCCCTGCATATTATTTATGATAAACACGCTGAATCGGTTAAACGGATTTTGGCTGTATCTTATTTCAGAAGACGAAGTAAACGGCTATTACATAACGAAAAACAAATCGAATTTAAGTTTCTTGTGTTAAAAAATAAGGAATACTCAAAACAAGGCTATTGAATATCTGTTAGTAAATATTAATATTTATTAAAAAATGCAATACAATTTTAATTGTCGATTCTTCGTTTTAAGCTTCTTGACGTAAATTCTACAAAAATCAAGATTTTCTTACATATTTTAAATTAAGATAGCATCACATTTGTGACAGTTTAGTACGAGTCTTTTCTTAAGTTTGAGTTAAAAGGTAAGCGGATATTTTTAGGGAGGATTAACCATGAGATTAATAATCCTGATTATTTTAATTTCCACTTTTATCCATTCCGGGACATGGAAAAACAACGGACCGTTTGGCGCTAAGATAACTTCAATTGCCGTTGATCCTCTCGATTCAACGATTGTGTATGCCGGAACATATGGCAAAGGCATTTATAAGTCTGTTGATTCCGGTGATCATTGGTTTTTGATCAATAACGGCTTTCCGGAATGGAATACCAAAACGATCGGTTCGCCGACTTCACCCTCCTGGTGGTTCGGCGATCATTTCCCGGTCAATACCATTGTCATCAGAAAAGACAGCAACCAATATATTTATGCCGGACTGAGTGGGGGAGGCATCACCTTTTCTAAAGATCATGGCCATTCATGGACGTCACTTAACAACGGTTTACCCGATTCTTCGGAAATAAGTGTTATTTGGATTAACCCTAAAAATGCGTCCATTCTTCTGTGTGGTTTAAAATACCCCGCCAACGGTTTATATAAAAGCGTCAATGGAGGTTCAAGCTGGAGTTTTGTAAGTACCGTAAGAGATAACAACGGGTTTATCAATGAATTAAAAGATATCAAACATAATCCTTTAAACCCCGACAGTGTTTATGTGAGTATCGGCCACACCCTTTACTTAAGCGTTGATAACGGCCTGTCCTGGCAAATTATCAACCAACAATCGGGATTTGACCGATTGCTCATACTAAAGGATGATCCGAAGCATATTTTGGCCATTGTTGACACCGGTTATGAAGATAATGTGTTAATGCACAGCACGGATGGCGGGTATAACTGGGATTACTTTCCGCAAGGTGCACATTGGGGATATATATCGGCCCTCGATGAAGATATAAACGGAACTATTTATGTTTACAGGCAAGATGTTAACGAACTATGGATAAGCAGAGACACAGGATCAACATGGGATTCCCACCCGCTCATTTCGGATTTCGGTGAATTCAGGGCGGAACCCTTTTCAATCTCTCCTTTTGCGATAAGCCCGCACAATCCCTGGAACATATATTTTGGAACCCAGGCGGGCTTTTTCAAATCTGAGAATGGCGGCGCCGACTATATTTTAAAAGAAAACGGGATGATCAACAGCTATATAAACACCGTAGCAGCTAACCCTGAAAACCCCGACATTGTTTACGCCGGTGGCGATAACGGTTTTTGGAAAACAGAAAATAACGGCCGGGACTGGCAACGCTTAAGCCTGATGAATGTAAATACGATTGCCATCGACAAAACACACCCGGACACATTATATATTGGAGGTGATAGTTTATTGCGTAGCTTTGACTGCGGGTTCACTTTTGATCTCTTAATGCCCAATGCTATAATTTCTGAGATTGAAATTCATCCTAATTTAAATAATACAATTCTTGTAGGGATTTATCCTTCAACTGTCAAAAAGAGTGATGATTTCGGTTCCACCTGGAATATGATTTTTTCACCTGAGTATCGATCATTTCAAATTAAAGACATTAAATTTCATCAAACAAACGACAGTCTTGTATATTTTGGAACGGACTATAACCAGAACGATCATGGACTTTTTAAAAGTACAAATATGGGGGAAAGCTGGGATAGGATCAGCGACCCCGGTCTGGTCAAATCTGTTGTTTTATCAGCCGCTAACGAAGATACCCTTTGGGTCTGTACTTCAAATACTATTCAGGTTTCTCATGATGGCGGCCACACCTTTACGGTTTTGTTTGATTCTATTTCAACCCATATGAGTTCCCTATTTAGATGGTCCGCTGATATCCCAAAACTGTTGGCAACGACAAAAGACAAGGGAGGGTTTGAACTCGATCTTAAAACACAAACATATAAGACAATGCAAGGGGAGTATGATCCGCGTATAAGCGCAATGGATATGTCTTCCGGACAAAATGTTTGGTTTGCAACGCATGGTTCAGGGGTCTGGTTAGGAAAAGATATCATCACTACGATTAACAAATCGACTCAATCGGAAACAGTTCCGTCTTCTTTCCACATTTCAGGTAATTATCCCAATCCGTTTAATAACGGGACGAACATTCAAATCAGGGTATATGTACCGACAAAAATTTCTGTTCGGATTTTCTCTGTTTCAGGTCAATTAATTAAACAATTACCCGGCAGAAAGTATTTGGAAGGTACTCATTCTATATACTGGGACGGGCTTGGCACGCAAAACAAAACGGCTAGCAGCGGCCTGTACATCGTTTCCGTTTCGGATGGAACGGTAACCCGCTATCACAAAATAATTTTACTCAAATAGGAGAAGCGATGTTGATACACCTTCCTCCATAGAAATAAAAAACGGAAATTATTCTCCATGGATGGTTTAAACAAATATATTAAAACTAAGTAGAAACTAAATGAGATATATATTATTCATTATTATTTTATTTATTACCTTCCAAATTGGTATTGCGGGGCAAACCCTAAACGGCAAGCAATACGAACGGATCAACAACAAATGGTACCAGGT
>RFFS01000116.1 GCA_003696775.1 Calditrichota bacterium | reverse complement strand
GTCTCCTTTGTTTTATAAGAAGCGTCACCCACCAAAATTACATATTCAAGGGGAATGGAAGCATCCCAATAATCATACGCGTATTTAATAAAACGCTTAATGGCAAATGGCGATTTGATCCCATAATTAAATATATCGTAAATCTGATCGACATCCACCACTTCCACGGTGTGACCCTGCGCTTCTTTCAATTGCTTAAAGGTTTTAATCGTTTCATCAAATACAGGATGGGTGATAATGAGGACATCGGCGATATTTGTGGTGTTGAGGATATTGGCCAGAGGGTCTTCTTCTTTCCACGGTTTATATGGCTCTATGGAAAGCGGTTTTAACTTAGCGTTTTCCGTTACCGCTATATAGCGTTGGTCGGAATTATAAACCTTATCCTGAAAGATGATTCGATAGGAGGTGAAACGCTGACTGTCTTCATAATAATCGACTTTACCGTTAAGTACCTTGCTGACGCCCAATTTATAAACATCGATATTTGGATCGCTAAAGCCGTCCACCTGAAATTGAGTTGTTCGGGACGGATCATATAACCCTTTTTGCAGATTAAAATTAATGAAATCATCCTTGGCGCGGTAAAGACGGTCGTAAGTTATTTCAAACCAATTCAACAGAATGATATCCGTCAATCCGGCCTGCTCCATATCCACACGCAGGGTATTGGTACCATTAACCAGATTCGATTGAGCCAGCCCGGCGCTGTTAAAATTATCAATCTGAGCCAATTTTTGTCCCCGCCAACGATCCCGGGGTTCAATTTCACCCACTTTTTGATCATTGAGCCAGATGGAGGCCTGGTGCCCTTCTATAGGATTGGTGCTGGGATTATAAATGGAAACACCCCGCAACATGGCGCGCACAAAAACGGAGGAACCGGTTTCGAAAGGAGCGGGTAAATCGAAAGTAAAGGTACGGCTTTCCACGGCGCTTATTACATTTCCCCAAAACCAATGATCATACTTATCAGCGGAATCACTGATATATTCCGGGTCCTTACCGAATATTTCACGGTGGGTATCTTCTTCGAAATGGACGGTGTCTTTAAATTTGAAAGGGACGATATAGTTGTCATTGACAACCGCGCCACTCTCATCCACCATTCTCAAACCGGCATATTCTTTTTGGGCCAACCAATATACATTGATATCCGTAAAGGGGTCGGCATACATATCCGGATATTGATCCAAAAAGGTCTTTTCGTTTTTTGTTGCGTAAAATTCAATATAATCGGAACCGTCAAACCGCCCGTCTTCACCGCCTTTTACATAGATGGGGATTTCTTTACCCTTATTGTAAATGGCGATTCTTTGAGGATCCCAATTTTCGATGGGCACGCCGGCTTCCAGCAAATCCTGTGAAGTGAGCTTGTAGATACCCGTCTTATCCACTTTTAATTTAAACACCGACTCATTGATATAATCGGGCATCGCTGTATTGGATTGAATCGCTGTGACTTTCTTTAGCCGGTAGGTTTCATCACCCGGGTTATCAAATATATTTTGCGTAGTACGTGAACGGCGTGTTTCATATTGCTCTCCGGAATGTACCGGATAGCTTATATCAAGGGTTAATTCCTTCAATGCCCTGATTGTCCGGTCTCCGTTATACTCAACCGGTATCACTCTTAATACAAACAAAGGCTGTCGTCTGTATAAACCCGCGTATTCAAGTTGTGCCTTAAAGGTTTGTCCCGTATTGGAAGAGGCCTCCGCACGGACGTTTTTTTCTAAATCATTGGCGATAACACGCCATTGTGTTGACACAACAGACATGGTTGCCTTTTGTGCGGGCAGATTTAATTTTAGTGCGATTTCCGGCACAATACGTTCATTGGCCACTGTAACCACGCGCGCTTTATCATACCAGGCGTAGGACCGGCCGTTTTCATGAATCAAACGGGGCGCGTCAAAACGCACACGCAAATGCATGTGCCCATCGCTTTGGGATAGTATGTCTGTATGAAATGATTGAGCGTTAACAAAACCGGATACAATGAGGAAGAATCCGATAGAGTACTTGAAAAAATGCAGAGCTCTTCGTGGAAGAGCTCTGCAGTGGGATAAAATTGTCATAAGTCCATCAATTTAATTAGTGCTACTGTCTTATCCTGTTTTATGCACCTACCGGGTTTTTTAGGAAGTTTCGTTCCGCTATGTTATTTCAGCAGGACCATGCGCCCCATTTTATTAAAGTTGTTGGCGGTAAATCTGTAAAAATAGACGCCGCTGGCAACTTTTTGGCTGAAATTATCGGTAGCATCCCAGGTCACTTCGTACCGGCCTGCCGCATATTCTTTCTTATTAACCAGGGTTTTGATCTCCCGTCCGTTCACATCGTAGATGACGATGCTTACCCGGGACGCGTCTTTAACCTGGAATTTCAAATGAGTCACCGGATTAAAGGGATTCGGATAGTTGTTGAATAAAGCATAAGTATCCGGTAAAGGTACATCCACACGGACTACTTTTTCCACATTTACATATCCGTTAAAGCTTACCGATTCCAATTTATACGTATAACTACGACCGGCAACCACATCGTAATCGACATAACTGTAATTGGATTCACCAGAATAAGTACCCTGCCCGTCGATAATGGCCTCATTTACCATTACCCATTCCGGGTTTTCCACGGACTTGCGGTAGATATTAAAACCCTGATTTTCCAATTCGGAAGCCGTGCTCCAGTTTAGGGTTACGTTATCCACATCGGCAATCGCTTCAAATGAAGCCAGTTGAACCGGAAGCGAGTTGTCCTGACCATTGGCGGCATCATCACCCAGGGTGTAATAATCACCACCGGTTGTAAAGCCACTGGAAGTTATGGTACCGGTAGGCGTTCCGCTTCCGTTACCGCCGATGCTCTGCCAAACGCCTACGGTACCTGCCGAACCGTTTGTATCCGTTGAAAGCTGGGCTACATCCAATGCGGTTGTGTTACTCACACCATCGTTTCCATTATAAGTTAAAGTTACGGTTACCGTACCGCTTATGCCACCGCCGGAACCGACGCGCGATATCTCCCAATAACGAACGGAAGATACAGCGGACAAAGTGGTGTTGTCGATATCCGGATCCAAAGCATTGGCGTCCGAGTTGATCAATTCAACTACTCGTGTATAACCGGAAGTTAAGGAAGCAAAATCTAATGTAACAGGCAAATATTCGCCCCCTTTGCCCACCGGATAGGTAAAGGATTGAGCGCCGCCGCCATAGATTTTAGCGAGACGACCATTTACGTAAAGCGAAGAACTCGCGCCGCTGATACTTCCCGATGTACCAATATACAGATTATTGCTGCCGGTTGTTATCAATCCATTCTGGAATGTCAGTGTGCCGTTGATCGTCGGTGCCTGCCCGCTTAACACCATGCCATTTGCGTTATTAAGCGTCAGGTTATTAAACGACAGATCGGTGCTGCCACTAATGGTTTGTTGTGCGCTGCCGGCCAGCGTAACCGTACCCGTTGTGGCACTGAATTGCCCGCCATTACCAACGATATTTCCGTTTAATGAGGCGCCACCGGCAGGTGTAAAAGTACCGGCGGAAAGCGTTGTGGTGCCCGCTACGGTAACAGAGCCGTCAGCCTGGTATGTACCGGCATTGCTCTTGGTGAAATTACCGTTAACAACCACGGAGCCGGACGATGTAACCGTTCCGGAACTGTTGCTTACCGTTAAATGGTGATAAGTATCCGCCTGAACGGTACCGATGGTGTATTCCACAGTGGAACCGCTGGAAAAGGTTGTCTGGCTCGCGCTGTAAGCAGTGATGGAAGTACCGTTAAAAGTAACCTGATCACCGGAACCAACGCTCAGGGGGGTGGTCGATAGATCAATAGCCCCACCGCTGAATGTCAGAGTGTTACCCGTACCGGACATGGAAATGCCTGCATAATATGTAGTGGAAACACCGGCATCGTACACGGCGGTCGCACTGCCTGTAAAAGCGACATTATCACCATTACCGGGGGCTGAGCCCTGATCCCAGTTATTTGCCGTGCTCCAGTTGTTATCGACGCCGCCACCTGTCCAGGTATAGGTTACGGTAAGGTTACCCACGGCAAAATCACCGAAGCTGGTCGTAAAACTGGCCGTTACCTGATCCGTACCGGATGATTCACCGGTACCTTGTGTGTTAAAATTCGGAGTCGTACCGCGAACCATGGTTACATTGGATGAGGCGGTTATCGAAGGCAGGAAGTTCGTGGTTACAAATGTACCGGTATAATTGGGAACCGTTCCCAAAGTAGTGGAAATGGTCCAGTAACCGTCATCTTCCACGGATTTCACATCCGGATCACTGGACGTGGCGCCCGTGGCCGTTCCTTTGGCTTCCGTTGTAATAGTCGCGCTGTTAGCCGGTGCGGAAGTGAAGCTTAACGTAACCGTACGCAGGCTTGTACCGATACCAACCGGGAAGACAAAAGATGTCGTCGCGCCATCGGTTTGACGGGCAACGGGACCGGTCACAAAACTGGTCGAGGTCGGCGATGCCGTGGCACCCGCGGCTAATGTCAGCAGGTTGGCGGAAGTTGATGTGATTTTTCCATTTGTAAATGTAATCAACGTGGAAACCGTGGTAGCGCCGCCTAATACCAGACCGCCGCTGTTGTTGACTTCTATGTTGGCAAATGTTACGCCTCCCGGACTCGTTTCCTGAGAAGAGCCGTTAAAATGAACGGTACCGGAAAATGTGTAGGAATTGAAACCGGAGAGACTTGTGCCGTCCGTATATAGGTCAGCGCCGGAAGCGACACTCAAGGCGTCGGAGGCACCGGCGTTTGTAATTGTCACACCACCGAGATTCAACCGTGAACTGGCCGAAACCGAAATAGTGGAATTGGTTTGCAATGTTACATTACCAACCATTGTTGCACCGTTGGAATGACTATTGCTCACCGTGATATTACCATATGTTGCGGAAGGAATATCTTCCGCGCTGGTACCGTTAAATTCAACCGTGCTGCCATCGGCAAGTGTAAAAGTGGCAAATCCGGCAATATCCGTCCCACCCGTTTGGAATGTACCGTTGGCATCAACCTGTAAGGTTAAATTATCATTGGAAATGGAACCGCCATTCACATCCAAAATTTGTGATGTGGACGATAACGCCAGAATACCTTGTTGCACGCGTAAGGTGCCGTTGGTATTAAAACGCATCTGGCTACCACTGGTCGTGCTGACCTGTACCGTATTGCCACCGGTTTTATTCACGGTAAAATTGAAGAGTTGAATGATTCCGTCAATACTTACATTTGTTGTACTATTACCATTCATTAAAAGAGTGCCGGCCGCGCTTTGACCAACAATCCCAGTACCTGAGATAGTCAGATTACCATCCATGCGAATGGTACCCGTGGCATTAACCTGGGATTGATGCCCCATGGTTACATCGCCCACCAATGTTACAGCGCCCGCGCCTGAGTTAATGGTGGCACCACCGTTCATAGTGGTAGTGGATGACGCATCGACGGTTCCGCCATTGGTTGTTAGAGTGGCGTTATCGCCGAGTGAAAGCGTGGCGGTGCTTAAATTACCACCGGTTCCGGCCCCGGAAGAGTTGGTCGTCATTGTGGCCGATGTGCCCAGAGAAGTACCGTTGGTAACCGTCACATTGGCGTTATCCGTTTGCAGGGTACCGTTTACGGTTAAAGCCCCGGCGCTTAAGGCATTGT
The DNA here is from genome assembly GCA_003696775.1 of Calditrichota bacterium. Classification (GTDB taxonomy): domain Bacteria; phylum Calditrichota; class Calditrichia; order Calditrichales; family J004; genus J004. The sequence continues at coordinate 52,009 of RFFS01000116.1, read as the reverse complement.
TATTTGCCGAAAGCGTACTGGTTACGGTGAGCGTGTTAGTAATGGTACGCGTACCGCTTCCGGCCGTTAATGTTACCGTACCGGACTGCACCGTAACATTGGGCACGGTTCCCAACCATTCGGCGCCGGCGGTCTGCCCCGCGTCATAGCGTAGCAAAGCGCTGCTACCGTAAGTCAATGCCCCGCCGCTCAGGGTAAAGGAGCCCGAACCTTTTGCAAACGTACCGTTGATGGTCAGCGTACCGGCGGATACATCAAACGTACCGCCACCTGTGTGGGTAAAGGTCCCGCTTACCGTCCTATTACTGCCCAGGGTAAATGTTGCCGAAGAATTCACCGTAACATTGGTCGGCGAATTGGTTGCCGGCCATTCATTGCCAATGGTTATGGCATTACCCGTTATGTAACTCAATGTTGTTGTACCGGAATAGGCTATGCTCGCGCCATTATTAAAAGATGCGCCTTTTGAATTCGGACTAAACAACAAACTGTTTGTAATGGTATATACAGCACTACCGGCATTTGTCTCATCAAATGACAAGGTGCGCGCACCTGTTGGCGGAGCATGTTCAATGGAGTAAAAACTGGTATTGGCATCAATACTCAATTTAACATTTACTGTACTTGCAATTTTAATAGTACTGGTTTCCGCTGTGAAAGTACCACCGGTTTTATTAAACACAGCCTGATTTAAGTTACTAGCGCCTATTGTATAGGTTGCCGTACCTGCCAGAAATGTGCCGCTTGACATATTTAAAGTATTTACAATAACATCACTGCTGAGATTGTTATCCACCGTTCCGGTACCGCTAACGGTAAAATCATAAAATTCAATTGTGGCCCCATTGTAGGTACCGCTAATGGTTTGTGTGGCGGAACCGTTAAAATCAATACTGATACCATTGCCGGAATCGTTGAAGAGCCCGCCTGAATTAATGGTAAAATCGCCACCAAGGTTTAATGTCCCGCCTCCGGACAAATCATCAAAACTGCCGTTAATGGTTACAGCACCGGTCACATTCAAGGTATTGGCATTAATATCAAAGGTAGCCGTTGAGGCAATCGTTAGCGATGTAACAGTTGCAGGTGACACATCAAGCGTCACGACGTCCCCGGCCACAATGGTCACATCATCACCGGCACCGGGAACCACACCGCCGGCCCAGGTACTCCCTGTATTCCAGTTACCACCGCCGGTGCCATTACTGGAAATCGCGGCGGCAAACAAAGCGTTAAAGCCCAACAACACACTCAGTGTCGCCAACAATGCTATATATCGAGTTTTGTATCTAAAGCCCATTACAAAGCTCCTTGTGTTAAGTGTCTTTCAGTTATTTGTCAACAAATTAAACCGCCAGCGGGATTGCTCTCCCGGCTGGGCGGTAAATATTTCATCCAATTTTTTTCTTAAAAGATTTTCGGTTAAGCCGCGCACCAGCTTTCCTTCCTCGGCGTAAGATATCATACCGGTTTCCTCGGAAACCACCAACACAAGCGCGTCGGACTGCTCCGACAATCCCAGGGCCGCGCGATGACGGGTGCCCAGTGCCGGGTCGATATCCGGGTTTTGAGAAAGCGGTAACAGACATTTGGCGGCGACGATGATATCATTTTGCACGATTACAGCGCCGTCATGCAAAGGTGAGCGTGGATTGAATATTGAACTGAGCAATTGCTGAGACAGGCGTGCCTGAATCTGCACACCGGTTTCAACAATATTTTTCAATCCCATGTCTCTTGTCAGCACAATCAGCGCTCCATAATTTTTTTTCGACAAATCCTGTATCGTTTTTACAATTTGATCAATAAATTCAATGTCACCTACACGCACAATGGAACGAATGACCCGGTTTTGCCCGAGATAAATCAGCAATCGTCGCAACTCGGGTTGGAAAATGATTACAAAGGCCAGCACCCAAACTGTTTTCAAGCTCGACATTATCCAGGAAAGGGCGCTCATATTTAACAATTCGCCAACCACCGAAAAGAGCAGAATCAGCAGAAGACCGGCGAACATTCTGATGGCAACCCCACCCTTTAAGAACTGATAAAGCTTGAAAATCAATGCGGTTACCAGCAAAATATCCAGCAGGTCTATAATTGTGACCGGCAAAAAACCGATTTTAAAGATCATAAAAGTAATGCTACTTTCGTTCTATTTAACCATTTCTTTAAATATTTTCTTTTTTAGCCTCACATTAACGGACATAATGACCAATATCCGTTTTTCAATGATTTTTATCACAGGGGACAACGCCTAATGTCTGTTGTATTGTCCGTGCGAAAACGGTTTGCCTGACGTCATGTGTGCGGATCACGCGTGCCCCCTTTTGCATGGCCATTACCTCCACATATCGGGATATCGGATTACGCTCTTCCACCGGAATTCCCAGCCAGTCGCCCATAAACGACTTGTTAGATACCCCCACCAAGAGCGGACAACCCAAATCCTTCAGGTCATCCAAATGGCGAAGCAAGGCAAGATTGTGCTCCAGTTTTTTACCAAATCCGATACCCGGATCGAGTATTATTCTCCCTTCGTTAAGGTTGTTTAAATATTTAATTTTTTCTTCCAAATAGTTACGTACTTCCTTAACCACATCCGCATATTGAGGCGCGCGTTGCATGGTTTTAGGTGTTCCCTGCATATGCATGACCACAATCGGACATGCCCACTTCTCGACAACACCTGACATATTTTGGTCAAAATCCGTGCCACTTATATCATTGATGATATCCGCGCCACTCTGTAAGGCCCTGTCGGCCACTTGGGCCTTATACGTATCGATGGAAACGGGTATATCCGAAAAAGCACGGATGCCTTCTATTACCGGCACAACCCGTTCCAACTCTTCCTCAACGCTTACCGGGTCGGCGCCGGGCCGTGAAGATTCCCCGCCAACATCAATAATATCAACACCCTGGTCAATCATTTTCCGCGCCCGATCCAGAGCTTTTTCCAAGCTGTAAAAACGGCCGCCATCGGAAAAGGAATCCGGTGTGACATTCAGGATACCCATCACCAACGGTCCCTTTTCCCAATCTAAATTTCCGTGTTTTAGTTTCCAGATCATTTTTTTCGATTTAATATTTTTTTAGGACACCTTATCAACATGCGTGCAATTTATACACAATTCCGTGTAAAATTTGCACTAAAACTTCACCCTTTTGTCCCATTGAGACTATCCGCCCCTGCCTGTAATTTTTGTAAAATTTTACGGATGCCTTTCATCGCTTCACGGGCATATCGGTCATCATCCCCTTCCTTTCGCCTGACCCGCTCCCGATAGCAGCGCAAGGCGTCTTCGTACATGCCCATGCGTTCATAAACAATACCGAGATACAACCATGCATCGTGATTGTCATCCATCGCTATGGCTTTTTGAAAATACTCCCTCGCTTTATCATAATTCTTTCGGGAAAAGTAGAGAATACCCATATTATACCAACTGTTGGAATCTTCCGGAAAGCGTTCCAACAAGCTCTTATAAATACGTTCCGCCTCATCCAGACGGAACAACCGGATATCTATATTGGCCATGAGACTTAATATTTGCGGGTCTTTGTCCCGAATTTTCAAAAATGCGTTCAATACATTAAAGGCACTTTGAATGCCCGAGCTGCTTGCCACGCCGGAACTGTTAAGATAATACATATGCGCCAGTTCATAAACAGCATCGGTATAACCCGGGTCCAGGCGAATCGCTTTACGCAAAACATCAAAACGATCCGTTAACTCTAATTCTTCCAGACGTGTGGTATGTAAATAACTTAAGGCATAATAAACCCGGGCGTCACGCGGGTCATCCACCAGGGCTTTTTTCAGATAGACCTCGGCATTTTCATATTCCTGTTCACGGATGGCCATGCGTCCCAGCAAATAGGCGACCGGTGCCCGGTCCCTGCGTTCACGAATCAATGGATAAAGAATACTTTTGGCCCGTTCAAAATCGGGATTTTTCTCTTCGACAAATTGCTTTTTCACATAATCGACTTTTTTTTGCAAACCACGGTTTACCAGTGCTTTCGCCCGCAGGATGCGCGCCGTTACGGAACTGTCTTCGGCCAATGATTCCAAAACGGTTTCATAGTCTCCTTTCAGTATATGTTCGTGCATGACGGCATTCAACGAAGCGTCAGGATTATCTTTCCATTCCATCAACCAGTCTTCATGCTGAATAATAGCGCGGGCCACGGCATTATAATCGGCTTTTTCCTTTACCTTAATTCGCAGCGAATCCCCGGCCAATGGATGACGTATTGTTACGGAGAAGCCTTCCGGGGTTGTATGTGTTATCACAAGCACATCCGGATGCATTTTAAGGGCGATAGCCTCCCAGGAAGGGTAATCGGACGCATCTTCTTTTAATGTGTGATATAGCCAGGGCCATGGATGAAGAATATATCCGCGTTTAACATCGGTACGTCGTTGATAAAACAATTCCGGTAAGGTAAAATCGGCCTGTATGGCGCCCCTGGAGGTCTGAACAGCCGCGGGTAAAATAATGATGCGTTTTAAAGGGGGTGCGTCTTTGGTGGCAAACCAGAGCAAACCGTAAAGGACGATAACCACGGTATTAAAAATAACATATTTTTCGCGCAGGCGACGATAAATCAAACCTGACTTTGACAAAAAGAACAAAGTCAGGTTGGTAAAAAGCAGAGCCAGCGTTACTAGTACAATACCACCGGGTATGTTTCCGGACAAAAGGGTGATAATTTGCGACATAAACGTGTGTATATGCCGGAACAGACGTTTTTACTCAGCCTTTTCCGGCGGTTCCTCCGGTCGTTCTGAAGATTCTTCGCTGTTATCATCCTTGTTTTCCAATTTATTTCCGTTCCTTCGGGAAGTAAATGCGGCGTTTTGAATCGTTTCTCCGCGTAAGATAGCATCAATTTGCTCACCATCCAACAATTCATGCTCAAGAAGCGCTTCGGACAATGCATGTAATTTATCGATATTATCCCGCAAGAGTTTTTCGGTGCGTTCTTCGGCTTTAAAAAGGAGCGCACGCACTTCATCATCGATAATTTTCGCCATTTCCTCGCTATAATCTCGGTGCTGACTGATTTCACGTCCGAGGAAGATCTCCTGTTGTTTCTGTCCGTAGGTGATGGGGCCGATTTTTTCGGACATGCCCCATTCGGTTACCATTTTACGCGCCAGCGCCGTGGCCCGCTCCAGATCGTTGGAAGCACCGGTGGTGTATTGATCAAAGACAATTTTTTCAGCGATGCGACCACCGAAGAACATGGACAATTCACCCTCGAGATAATCACGGGAATGGGTGTGCTTATCTTCTTCGGGCAACGAAGCGGTCACGCCAAGGGCGCGTCCGCGCGGTATGATGGTTACTTTATGCACCGGGTCCAATCCGGGTATCAACTTGGCGATCAGGGCATGCCCCGCTTCATGATAAGCGGTGGTTTTCTTTTCATGATCAGAAATGATCATGGATTTGCGCTCCATGCCCATCATGATTTTATCCTTGGCTTCTTCAAAGTCATCCATGCCAACGCGGGTTTTATCCTTGCGCGCGGCCAACAATGCGGCTTCGTTCACCAAATTGGCAATATCCGCGCCGGAAAGTCCGGGCGTGCCTTTGGCCAGGGCGTTGATATCAACGGAATCTTCCAGCGGCACTTTACGCGTATGCACCTTCAGGATGCCTTCACGGCCTTTCACATCCGGGCGATCCACCACAATTTGCCGGTCAAATCGTCCCGGACGCAGCAAAGCGGCATCCAAAACATCGGGACGGTTGGTGGCGGCGATCAGGATCACGCCTTCCTGTGTGTCGAATCCGTCCATTTCCACCAGCAATTGATTCAGGGTTTGTTCGCGCTCATCATGTCCGCCACCCAAACCGGCGCCACGATGACGTCCCACGGCATCGATTTCATCTATAAAGATGATGCACGGCGCGTGCTTGCGCCCCATTTCAAAAAGATCGCGCACACGGCTGGCGCCCACTCCCACAAACATTTCAACAAAATCGGCGCCGCTCATACTAAAAAACGGCACACCGGCTTCCCCCGCGACGGCTTTGGCCAGAAGGGTTTTACCGGTTCCCGGGGGGCCCAACAATAAAGCGCCCTTGGGGATTTTTCCGCCGAGACGCTGAAATTTTTGCGGAAATTTCAGGAACTCAATGATTTCCTGCAGCTCCATTTTCGCCTCATCAGCACCAGCCACATCCTTGAAGGTGATTTTGGCTTTATCCGGCGTGAGCATGCGCGCTTTGCTTTTGCCAAAGCCGAAAATGCCGCGACCACCGCCGCCGCCGCCCTGCATGCGACGGGCCAGCAAAAACCAGATCAGTATAATGGCCAGCCAGGGCAAGGCGTTAAGCAAAATGACAGGCCATTCGTTGGAGGGCTCCACAAATTGATACTGGATGCCTTTTTCATCCCATTGACGGACAACCGTATCATCTACATAGGGCAAAATGGTGCGGAAGTTCCGGCTTTTTTGCGTGCCTGTTTCATCGCCGAAATAATCCGCCTGCTTCAGCACACCGCGAAAGGTATTTTCCTTAAGGGTTATCGTCGCGCGTTCTATTTTACCCTGATCCAGAAACTCGCGATACTTACTGTAACTGATCTCAAATTCATTCGGCCGGCTGTCTGTCCACAAACTGCTGAAAAACAGCGCCATGAATAAAATGGCAATCCAGATCAGACCGCTCTTGGAGACCTTTTTCCACTGAAATTCGTCATCCTTTTTCGGCTTTTGACCGTTCGGGTTTTCATTGCCGTTTGGCTTATGTTCACTCATTGAAAATCCTTAAAATAGTTTTATTATTCATTCACAACATATATCTGGCGCAGATTCCGTTTCAACTGCTCTTCGTCCAGACCATATCCCACCACATATTTATCTTCCACTTCAAAACCCACATAATCCAACCGAACCGGTACCCGTGTTTTGGAAGGCTTATGCAGCAAGGTGGCAAATTTCAGACGATTGGGACGGAAAGCGCTCAGTAGTTTTTCCAGGAATTGCAGTGACAACCCCGAATCGACAATATCTTCCACAACAATTACATCCCGCCCGTTGATATCCGCGCTTAACGGTTTGAGCACTTTCACATGACCTGTGGACTCTTTATGATTCCCATAACTTGATATGCGCATAAAATCGATTTCCAGATCGGTTTCGATATGCCGTATCAAATCGGCCAGAAAGATAAAACCACCGTTCAGAATCCCGATCATGATGGGCTTGGAATCCTGAAAATCACGACTGATTTCGGCGCCCAATTCTCTCAGGCGTTGTTGTATCCGGGCTTCGCTGATCAAAACCTTAAAATTTTCCGGCGCCAGTTTTTCATTATTCATTCAATTGCTCAACTTTCAGTTTATAAACGCTTTTCGAATGCCTTGTAATTTTATAACGATCATCCAGTCGCAAACCGACCAGCCAGACAATAGCATTGCCGGACATGAGAACCGGAACGGTTTCTTTTTCCCAGGGATCGAGTTTGATATCGGTAAAAAAATCACTCACCTTTTTAAAATGCGTCATGCCCAGCGGGCGGAAACGGTCGCCCTTTTGCCAGGAACGGATCGTCAGCGGGAAAGTCAGCGCATCGCCGTCCACAAAACAGGTATCGGGTTCGACGCTTTTTTCAAATTCCTTATATCCGGCGAGGCAAGATGTAAACCGGTAAGCTCCCCACTTAACGTCCGCGCCGGGGTTTAGTTTCACCTCCGCGGGTACGGTCAAAGTGTTATCACGTAATGCAAAACGATGACGCCCCTTAAAAAGTGTGACCCGGCCTCCCACCAGCATTTCTCTACCACTGGTCGCTTTTTTCAGAAAACGCTCCACTTCAGCCAGAAAGGTGTCGGAAACCTGAAAAGTTACGGGATAAACGCAAGAAAAACAATAGTTCCAAAAGAGCCTTTTTTCCAACGGCGTCCGACCCATATAGTCCCGGATGGATACAACCGCCCAACGTCCGGTCTGCCTAATCATGACTTGAAAAACGGAAAGACTATAACGTTCCAGCAACGGCCAGGCGGCCTGAATATCGGCGATGCTCTTTTTTATGCCGGTTGGGAAATCATCCCCAAAAAGTTGAGCGATAATCGGCAATACATTGTGGCGTATGGCATTGCGCAGATACCGCGTGTCGGCGTTACTGGCATCCTCGCGCCATTGGATCGCATGTAAACGCGCGTAAGCGTCCAGTTCCTTACGGGACACGTCCAGTAATGGCCGCAAATAGGGGCCGCGCCGCGCGGGAATACCGCCCAGCCCTCTCAGATGACTGCCCCTGAACAGGCGCATTAAAACGGTTTCCAGTTGATCATCAAGATGATGGGCGGTGAGCATCACCCCATTCCCGCTATGTTTTAACACATCTTCAAAGACCTTGTAACGCGCCTCCCGTAATTTATCTTCTCCGGGCCGGGGACTTTCCCGCGGCCAGTTTAGCCGTTGCCGGATCAATTCCAGTTTATGCCGGCGGCAAAAGGCGGCCACCCATTCGGCATCCGCATCGCTATCCGCCCCGCGGATAGCATGATCCACATGCACAACACGGGGGCGCGGCAACGAGCCGGCCTGATGCAAACGCAGCAAAATATACAAAAGCGTCATGGAATCCAGACCACCGGAAACGGCCACAAACAATTCGGTATCATTCAGGGATAAACGGGATTGCAAAAAAGTCAGAACATGGCGTTCAAGGGGATGTAAACCCGGATCGGTTTGGGCAGGAATGGTCATGGAACTGGCCTAAAAAATAAAAAGTAGCGGCGCAGGGACTCGAACCCCGGACACTCGGATTATGATTCCGATGCTCTAACCAACTGAGCTACGCCGCCAAAAAAAAGAGGTGATTCAAAATGAATCACCTTTTGTAGTAGCGGGGGCAGGATTTGAACCTGCGACCTTTGGGTTATGAGCCCAACGAGCTACCAAGCTGCTCCACCCCGCGATCTGCATAATATAAGGCTGATTTTCTGACCTGTCAATAATAATTTCACGTTTTTTTCGCTCATTTCAGTGGACCGTCTCAACTGTAAGAGACGCCGGTACCATGCCCGGCGCGTTATCTTTTCATTAAGGATTCCACATCGTCCAACAGGACTTTTTCCTGCTCAATGATCACTTTTTGCGTGGTCACCAACCAACGTGTGACAGCCGCCCCGAACGCCTTCTCCAATTCGGGATTTCCGTAAATTTTAATCCAATCTTTGCCGGTACAAACCAACCAACGCGCTTTCGAAGCGCCAAAGGCATCAGCCACGCGGCGGATATCCGCCGCAGTCAGATCATGATGGTCGGGGAAAGCGATATGCGCACTAACCCGCAAACCGCATTGTTCCATCGATTTTTTGAAGCGCTCCGGGCGGGCAATGGTGGTAAACAAGCAGACTATGGCACCCGTCTGAAGCGACACCGGCGTATTATCTATGCCCAGATAAAACGCGTCGATTTCAAAACGCAGGGGTATGGCGCCGCACGCACCATGCCCGGATGTATCCAGCAGGCGATCCGCCCGCTTCAATTCACTTCTAAAACCACGCATCCGTCCCGTGGGCATGGGCCATTGATCACTGAACGCGGCGGCGCAATCATGCAACACCCAGTCCCGGTCACGACGGACCTGCAAATGTTGAAAACCGTCGTCCATCAGAAAGATATCCACCCCGGCCTGGTCCAAAATACGCTGCATGATTTCCCGCCGCTTCTCCCCCACACCCACAAGGACACCGGGCAACCGGCGCGCCAGCAACAATGGCTCATCACCCGCTTCATGCACATCGGCCAGGATGTTTTCCCCGTCAGACACCCACACCGGTCCGCGACTGTGCCGCTTATACCCCCTGCTGACGATGGCCACCCGCCAACCGCGTTCCGTAAGGGCGCGCGCCAGCCACATCACCACCGGGGTTTTACCCGAACCGCCCACCGCCAGGTTGCCCACGGAAACAACCGGAACCGGACACGACCAGGCGCTTAATACATCTTTTTCATATAAGAAGCGGCGCAGGGCTGACAACGCGCCATAGAGCAATGCAAAAGGCAACAATAACCAACGTAAAACAATCATTTTTTAAACCGCAACACAGATTGAACCTGCCCCACGACCGTTTTGTTCAGATAACCGCCCATGTATAACACAGCGGCAAACCCGACCAACAGCGCCAGACGATATAACAGGCCCGGTTCAAAAATATAGTAAACCCCTAAAAACGCCACGAGAATGACCAAAAGTCCTGTAATTCGGCCGTATTCATACGGAATGGGATAAATACGCTGATTATAGCCCCACAACAGAACGGCCATCACCAGGTAGCTGAGCAGTGTGGCCCAGGCAGCGCCCATCATGCCGTATGCGGGCATCAGCCAAAAGTTGCTGCCGATATTTACCACGGCGCCGGCGCCTGTAAACAAAAACATCAGTCGGGTGCGTTTAAGAATATAAACCCCGGCCGTAAAATTCACATAAAATCCGTAAAACAGATACGAGGTGAGTATAATGGGTATGACCGGAATGCCCGGCCAATACCGTTCGCCCAAAAGGGAAAAGGTATCGGTAACCTTAAGGGTCAATATATCTTGTAACAAAAACGAGACCGCCACCACCATCACCACGCCCATCAGTGTAAAATAGGTCATCACACGGGCAAACACCGTTCGGGCGTTTATTTCGCGGGCGGTTTTCATCATAAAGGGCTGCCAGGCGGTACGGAAAGCGGAAACCAGAAATAGCAGAATGGTACCGAACTTATAATTGGCGGCGTATATGCCAAGGGTTTCCCTGTCCAGAAAGCGATCCATCAAAAATTTATCACTCATCTCGATAACAAGATAGGCCAGACCGTTGGGAATAAGCGGCAATCCGAAACGGGCCATTTCCTTAAAAGCGGCGGCGTTGAACCGCCCCTTGAGATACCGCCACTGAATGGGCAATAGTATGAGGATGTTGATGGCGCTGGCCAAAGCGTTGGCGTAAAGAATGCCTAAAAAGCCTTCTTTTTGTACCACCACAAACCAGATGTTGAGCGATAATTCCACGGCAAAACGCAGGATGCGCGCCACGGAATAGGCCACGGAGCGCTCCTGCACGCGCAGGATGAGATACGGCATATTGCTGAATGTATCCAGAAAGAGAATAAGCGCCGCCAACCGAACCGGCCATTCATACGTGGCATCGGAAAAGATAACACGGGATAAGTACGGCGCCTGGCCATGGATAAGCAGGGAAAGCAGCAGGGCGCCGCCCCCCACCGCCCAAAAGGCGGAAGCATACACATCTTCCTTTTTGAAACGATCACTGTAATAAAAACGCATAAAGGCCACATCCATGCCATACAGATAGACCACATTCATAAAGGCCATGAAGGCATAAAGCAGGGAATAATCGCCATAGGTTTCACGGGCCAGATAAACGGTATATACCGGCGTCATGATCAGGCCGAGCATGCGCTGGACAAAGGTACTGATGGTATAGATGTAGGAATGACGGGTCAGGTTGACAAGAGCATTTTTAACGGACACCGGTCAGTTTCCTTTTTTAGCGAAATGAACCAGCGCACGGATGGCCAACACGTAACCGTAGGGCCCCAGCCCGCTGATCGTGCCCCGGGCGACCGGGGCCACCACCGATTGCGTCCGAAAGGATTCACGGGCGTGGATATTACTTAAATGTACCTCCATCACCGGCGGCCGTATCGCCTTGATGGCATCGTGCAGGGCATACGCGTAATGGGTTAACGCGCCGGGATTGATCACGATACCGTCATAAACTTCGGATGCGGCATGCAGCTTGTCCAATATGGCGCCTTCATGATTAGACTGAAAGAAATCGATTTCCGTCTTTTTAAAATATCCGCGGATAAAAGCGTTGACTTCCTCGAGCGAGGCGTGCCCATAGACATCCGGCTCGCGCCGGCCCAGCAAATTTAAATTCGGTCCGTTTATGACAAGAATACGCATGGCTTCCCCTGATTATGATCATTTCCCGATGTTAATATATATATCCGTACAAATATTAACCGACTGTTATTCCAATGACAAATAATGTTGGTTTCATATCCCGGCCCGCAGGCTTTCAAAAGCCATTTTCACGCGTTGTGGATCCGCGGGATGCAACCGCCAGACACCCGGCTTATCCACCAAAATAAGGCGCACGGCCCCGCCTTTCACCTTTTTATCCAGCAACATACGCTGCCAGAGCTTCTCCGGATCAATCCGTCGCGCATCGTAAGCGACGGGCACGCGATTCAATAACGCCATCCCCCGCGCATAATCATCCGCGTTCATAAAACCTTCTTCCCGCGCGTACCACAGGGCGCAACGCATGCCGAGAATTACCGCTTCCCCGTGTTTCAATCCGCCGTAGGCAAACTCCGCCTCGAGCGCGTGCCCGAAGGTATGACCGAAATTCAAAATCATGCGCAGGCCGCTTTCTTTTTCATCCTGCTCCACCACCCGCGCTTTCTGCCGGGCCGAATCGCCCACCAGTCGGGTTAACACGTCGATATCCCCGTTGAGGGCTTCCCCGAGATGATTTTCAAGATAAACCGGCCACTCTGCCGGGCCGATAAAACCGTATTTAAGCACTTCGCCCATACCACACCGGATTTCCGCGTCGGGCAGGGTACGCAACACATCCGTATCGGCCAGCACGCACAAAGGTTGTTTAAAGGCGCCGATCAGGTTTTTACCAAGCGGATGATTGATGCCCGTTTTCCCGCCTATGCTGCTATCTACCTGGGCCAGCAACGTGGTGGGACACTGTACCAGGGCGACGCCACGTAAATAGGTGGCCGCCGCGTAACCCGCCACATCACCGATCACACCACCGCCCAGGGCAATGATCAGAGCGCCGCGTTCAAATCGCGCCTCCAACAGTCGGGTGTAAAGGGTCATCAAAGTTTCCGCGCTTTTGGATGTTTCGCCTTCCGGCAGTTCGATCACCGTTTTTTCATCGGCGGGCAGGTTATCCATTAAAGCGGCTCCGTATAAACGATACAGACGGGGATGGGTAATCAGGGCGACCTGACGATATTTTTCCGGTTCCGGTATCAGCCGGCCGGCCTGTTCAAGCAAACCGGGGCCGTAATGGATATCATAGGCCTGTTGCGGAAGTTGGACTGTGATGACAGAGTGGGGTTTCATGACTGTGTTATAAATTCCTTATCGAGTAGTGAAATGTATTCCAAAATCATTCGGGCGGTTTCTTCCGCCTCCATGCCGTCCCGCTGAATGGTAAAATGCGATTTAAGATACATGGTCTGACGTTCCTTCAGCATGTTTTCGATATGGCGTAACAGGGCCTGTTCGTAATCCCCTTGCGGTTCAATATCCAGCAACGGACGTTTACGATTGGACTTCACCCGTTGCAAGATGGTTTGAGGGGCGCTTTGCAGGAACACCACCCATCCCGAACGCCGCGCTTCTTCCAACAGAACCGGATGCATCAGGGCGCCACCGCCGGTTGAGATTATCGAGGGGGTCTGCTCTCCGAACACTTCCCGGCATACGTCCCGTTCCCTTTCACGGAAAAACGCTTCGCCGCGCGTATCAAATAGTTCGCGAATGGTGCTGCCCGTGCGTTGCTCCACCAACGCGTCCGTATCCACAAAGGGACGGTTCAGGGTCGCGGCGAGATGACGCCCCACACGGCTTTTGCCCACGCCCATAAAACCGTTCAGGATGATATGTTTGCGTTGTTCGCCCATTGTTCTTTTCCGTGTAAATCGCCTGAAAGTACACAACAGGCGCCATTAAAACAACGATTGCTGGCCGTCATGGCTTTGTTCAACAAAACGACGTATAAACTTCCGCCGGTGACAGGGCGCCGGGCCGTGTGCTTTTATGGCGGCAATATGCTCCCGGGAAGCGTATCCTTTATGACGTTCAAACCCATACACCGGATATTCTTCCGCCAATCGAATCATCAGCGCGTCGCGATGCACCTTGGCCAGAATGGAAGCACAGGCAATCGAGTAAGATCGCCCGTCCCCGCCGATAACCGCCTCGCCCGGCAGCACCCGAGATTCCCTCTCAAATCGGGGGAAATCCCGACCATCAACCAGCACATAACGGGGCGCGGGTTGCAGTTGGGCCACCGCCCGTCGCATGGCGCGGAAAGTGGCCTGCAAAATATTGATCTGTTCAATCTCTTGCACCGAGGCCACCCCCACCGCCCAGCTTATGGCCCGTTCCCGGATTTTCTTTTCCAGCTTTTCTCTTTGGACGGCGTTCAATTTTTTGGAATCTTCCACACCGTTAATACGGGGCTCCTGCGGCATGATAACCGCCGCCGCCACCACCGGCCCGGCCAGCGGCCCCCGTCCGGCCTCATCCACGCCGCATAAATAGCGGATGCCTTCATCCCAAAAACGCCTGTCAAAGCGGCGATTCATCGCTTTTTCCTTTTTTTACGGGAGGCCGCCTGTTTCCGCACGGGCCACACGCCTTCCTTCCGCAGCATCTTCAATTCTTCCAGCAATACGGGCGTAAACGTATGCTGTGCCTCATCGGGTGTAATATCCTCCGGCATCCAGAATCGCACATCATCGATTTCTTCCCTGTCAAACGAAAACGGCCCGTCATGCCGCATGATAAAAACATGCACCAGTTCACTCTCGTAATCGTTACGCATCACGTAGCGCCATAATGGTTGTGCCGGACGGGCGTCGATCCCCAGTTCTTCCCGGGTTTCCCGCAACAAGGCGTCGGGAATGCTTTCCCCGCTGTGTACGTGGCCGCCCACGGCCGTATCCCAGTAGCCACCGTATAAATCCTTGGCTTCCGACCGTTTTTGAAGCAGCAAGCGGCCGCGACCGTCCACAACATGCAGATGCACAACGGGATGCATATATTTCGGATGACCATGCACCCGGCTGCGCGGCGCGCGCCCCACCACGCGCCCCCGGCTATCCACCAGATCAAACCATTCTTCAGCCATATGCGCCCGGGCGGCCTTGCGTCGCATCCAAAACCATTGCCCGACAAACACCGCCGCCATGATTACATAAAACAAGCCGCCGGAAATAAACGCCCAAACCGCGTCCGAAGCATAAAAAGCCGACCAAACGATCAGCAGCGTATGTATCAAAAACAAAATACTTAAAAAACGGGCCATGGTGACCAACACCGCCTGCTGATCGGGCCCGAAGGTCATGCCGCGCATATATCGACGCATCATCCACAACAGCACGGGATGACGTGTAAAACCATGTACGGCCAGAACCAACACCAGAATAAATTCCATAATGGCCGGTTTAAGCTTAAACAACCAATCGCTTTTCATTAACACGGAAACGCCGGCCAGGGCCAACAGCAACCCCACGTCCACCAGTATAAAAGCATCCACCTTACGATAACGCAGCCATAAATAAAGCAATTCGCCCACGCTGAACACCATGGCCACCAGCAAACCCGTTTTGACACCATAAAGGGATTCCGCCACTAAAAAAAGAAGAATCGGTATGAAGCCGATGCTAAATTGTTTTACAATTGAGGTGATATTCTGCATTTTTCTGCCGATTGATAAAAAACAGGCCGTTAATTTGCCTTTAAATCTTATGTGGTACAAATGGAATTTTGATTTGGTGATGAAAAAAGTAATGTCTTATATTATATGTTCATTAGTCGTATTTGGAGCACACATTGAAAATTGACATCAAGGATCTTAAGGACAAGGTACCGGATATTATTTTTCGTCAGGGACTGGACTATTTCAAAGACGGACGTGTCACCATTGACAAACAAGACAAACTTTCCGTGCACGCCACGGTGATGGGCACCTATCCGTATAAAACCAAATTAACGGTGGATGGCCAATCGTTTACATCGAGCTGCACATGCCCGTATAAATACGTATGTAAACACGCCGTGGCGGTTGCCCTGAAAGTGATTGACGGCCAAAGCGCCCGGGAAGAAAAGAAAAAAGAAGAAGAAACCGACTGGCGGGAATATTTTGAAAAACTGATCGCCATTCAGCAGGTGGATGATGAATTCTCATCCGAGGTGCGTTGGAAACTGTTGTACATCATACACATAACGGAAAATTACTGGAATATCAAACCGGTCAAGGTTTATATGAAAAAGGACGGAACCTATGGCCGGGTACAGGAACCTTCCTACAATGAATTATCCCAGCAAAACGTTTTCCGCACCTCGGGCGACCTGATTGCCGTTTCCTATCTGGAACGGCTGCAGAGCCAGCAATCATCGGTGTATCACCGCGGGCGACTCGAAACGAGTTACCTCAAATTTGGCCTGGATGCCGGACAAATTTTCAATTTGCTGCGCACCAGTGAGTTGCATATCAAAAAAGACGACGGAACCATCGGCACGCGCATCCGCTTTGGACGTAAACCCTGGAAAATGCGTTTTCGGCTTATCCAGGAAGATGATGTGTACCGCTTCCGCCCCTATTTCAAACGTGATGACGAAGAAATCGTTATCGACAAAGACACCAAAATCCTGACGGTCAACCCCATCTGGTTTTATAAAGACGGGAAATTGCATTCCAGCAATTTCCCACTGCGTTACAGCTACATTAAATCGTTCATCGATGAAGATTTAAGCGTGGCCCTGACAAAGGATGAATACCATGAATTCATATCCGATTATCTGGCCAAGCTGCCGATTTTCCCCTATGTGGACTTTCCGGAAGGTATAGAGATTCGTGAAATCCGCGACATCAGCAAAAGCCGGCTGTACATCGAAGAGATGGAAGATCAATTGGTGGTCTCCCTGGCTTTTTTATACGATGAGATCGAAATCGCCTTCAGCCAGAGCAATGACCAATATCTGTCCTACGATAATGAGCAGCAGCAGATTATCCGGGTGCACAGGGATCTGGATCGCGAACAGGCTATACGTGAGCAGGTGCTGGACAGCGGCATAAGCGAAGATACGCCGGGTCTGTTTTACGCCACCTTCGAGGACTCTCTCGACTGGCTGTTTGAAGGCCTGCCCGCCCTGGCCGAAGCCGGATTCGAAATCATGGGCGAGGAAAGCCTGGTCCATTTCCGGGTGAAGCGCGCCCCGGCACACTTTGGCGTAAACATATCCTCGGAGACCGACTGGTTTGACGTGGAACTGAACCTGGAATTTGACGGCGAGCCGGTAAGCCTGGAAGAGCTGAAACGCGCCCTGCGCGCCCGCAAAAAATATGTGCGCCTGCGTGACGGCACCATCGCCCGTCTGCCGGAAAAACTGATCGAGAAATTCAATTATATCATCAACTTCGGTCGTACCGGAGATAATACCATCCGTTTTGCCAATCACCACATGAGCTTTGTGGACAAGTTGCTTGCCGAGGCGGATCAGAGAAAAATGGACGCCCTGACCGAAGAGAAATTGCAAAAGCTCGACACCTTCACAAAAATCAAAAGCTATCCGCCGCCCGAAAATTTTGAAGGGGAACTTCGTGATTATCAAAAGGCGGGCTACGATTGGTTGCTGTTTTTGAGGGATTTTTCTTTCGGCGGTATTCTGGCGGATGACATGGGGTTGGGCAAAACCATTCAGGCGCTGGCCCTGATTCGGGAAATAACCAACAAAAATCCCAAGTCCACCAGCATGATCGTCGCGCCCACTTCAGTCATCTTTAACTGGGTGCGCGAGATCGAAAAATTCACACCCGGCCTGCGCTATCTGGTGCATTACGGCACGCGGCGCACCAAGGATATCCGCCGTATAAAAAAATATCAGCTCATCTTGACCACCTACGGCCATTTACGCCGCGACGTCAATTTCCTGAAAGAGCTGACCTTTAATTTCATCATTCTCGATGAATCGCAAAACATTAAAAACCCCATGTCTGAAACATCCAAAGCAGTACGTCTGCTGGAAGCCTCCAACAAACTGGCGCTTACGGGAACGCCCGTGGAAAACAACACCATGGACCTTTGGGCGCAATTCGCGTTTGTCAACCCGGGTTTACTGGGCGATCAGAACTTCTTTAAAGACACTTTTATGCGGCCCATCGAAAAGGAACAAAATGTTCAGGTAGCCCAAACCCTACGCCGCCTGATTTTTCCGTTTATTTTACGGCGCACCAAGGAAGATGTGGCCACGGAGCTGCCTCCCAAAGTGGAAAGCATTACCTACTCGCCCATGACCGACAGCCAGCAGGCCTTGTATGACAAATGGCGCCAAAGTTACCGCGATAGCATCCTGGATGAAATCGAATCCAACGGCCTGGGCAAATCCAAGTTCAAAGTATTGGAAGGCCTGACCAAATTACGGCAAATCGCCTGTCATCCCGGCCTGGTCACCAAGAATCCCGATGATGAATCCGGTAAATTTGACGCCATGCTGGAAATGGTAGAAGAAATCATTTCTGAAAATCATAAAGTGCTTATTTTTAGTCAGTTTGTACAAATGCTGCAACTGATCAGGAAAGCCTTTGACAAACGCGGCATCCTCTATTCCTATCTTGACGGTTCCACCAAAGACCGCGAGAAGCCGGTCACCCAATTTCAGGAAGACCCGGATATACGCACCTTTCTGATCAGCTTAAAGGCCGGGGGTACCGGTTTGAACCTGACCGCCGCCGATTATGTCATCCATTTTGACCCGTGGTGGAACCCGGCGGTGGAAATGCAGGCCACCGACCGTGCCTACCGCATCGGGCAGACGCGCAAGGTGTTTGCTTACAAACTGATTTCCAAGGATAGTGTGGAAGAGAAAATCGTTCGACTGCAACAAAGCAAAAAAGACCTGGTGCGGCAACTGATTTCAACCGAGGAAACATTTTTCAAATCCCTTTCCAAGGAAGATATCCTCGACCTGTTTGAATAAAACAGGCAGCCAGGGCGGGACAAACACTTTGATACCGGGACGGCCCGGTTAGAGTAAGACATTTTACAGGAGCAGGTATGAGTTTAAGCGAATATTTAACACCGGAACATATACGTGTTCCGCTCACCTCCGCGACCCGGGATGAGGCCATCCGTGAATTGATTACGCTCCTGTCTCCTGAACTGAAGGACGCGGAGAAAGCGTATCAGGCGGTTTTAGCCCGTGAAAAGATCATGACAACCGGCGTGGGAAACGGCGTGGCCATTCCCCATTGCAAAAATGAGGCTTGCACGGATTTTTCCCTGGCGCTGGGCATCCATCCCGACGGTTTGGATTTTAACGCGGTGGATCAGAAACCGGTGCACATCATTGTGCTGTTGATTGGCCCGGAAAACAACCCGGCCCAACATATCAAACTACTCAGCCGCGTTTCACGCCTGCTTAACAACAAGGCATTCCGTGAGGAGCTGCTCAGGGCGCCCGATGCTGCCGCCATTTCCGCCGCGCTGGAACAGTACGATAACGCCCTGTAACCCGCATTAAGGACGATTGCCATGGCCAAAAGCGACTTACAACAAACCATCGGCGGATACCGGATCATCGAAAAAATTGGTGAAGGCGGTATGGCCGAAATTTACAAAGCGCAACAGGCGGCCCTGCGCCGACCCGTGGTAATCAAAAAACTGAAAGACCCCAATCGGGAAATTGTGGCCCGTTTTAAAAAAGAGGCCCTGCTCAGCGCCGGTTTCAGCCAGGAAAACGTACTCAGCATTTACGATTTTATCTATCACGGACGCAGTTATTACCTGGTGATGGAATATGTGGACGGCGAAGACCTGCGCAGTCTGCTGGACCGGCGGGCGCCGTTTCCCGTAACCATCGCCGTCCTCATCGCCCTGGAAATCGCCCGCGGCCTCGAATACACCCATAATCAGAATATCATTCACCGTGATATCAAACCCGGCAATGTGCTCATTTCACGCGATGGCAAGGTGAAGTTGATCGACTTTGGCGTGGCCAAGGATGACGGCGATTCCAAGCTGACCATGACCGGACTGATCGTCGGAACCCCGGCGTATATGTCCCCGGAACAGGCCCACGGCGATCCCCTGAATCCGCAAAGTGATATCTACGCGCTGGGTATCCTGCTGTACGAAATGCTGACCGGCATCAAGCCCTTTTACGGTTCCAACAACACGGAAATTCTGGCAAAAATCATTAAAGGGCGCTATACCGCCGCGCCGGTCCTCAACCCGGAAATTCCCCGCAAGGTGCAACACATCATCCGCAAGGCGCTGCACCGCGACCGACGGCGGCGTTTTAAAACCGCCTCGGCCATGATACACGAACTGGAAAAAACATTACCCTGGCAGGTGCGCAGCCGTAAAAAGATCATCCTGTCGCGCTTTCTGGAAACCGCCGGGAACGAGGCGGGACAAACCACGGACGAAACCCTTAAAATGCAAATGGCCGAAAAAGCCTCGGCCCGCGGCTGGAAAACATGGCGCTTTCTGCTGGCCGCCGCCTTCCTGGCCCTCTCCTTTACAACCATACAGCGTTTCCACACCACACAAATGGGCTATGTACTACTGCGCAACCACGGTAAAGCCGTGGAAGCCGAAATGGACGGCACCCCTCTGAACACCGACCGCGATGTGTTTGTCAGCGGACCGTACCTAAAAGGATTTCATGAACTTGTCACCCGCGACGTGCTGAGCAACGCCACCTATATCAGTCGTTTTTATCTGCCCGCAGGCGATACCACGGCTGTTGATGTGCGTTTCCCGGGCAATGTGCAAAGCAGCTTGGTACGTTTTGAACTGGAACCTGCTAACGCGCGCCTGTTTGTGGACGGACATCGTATCGAAAACAGTTCCGTTCCCCTGCAATTAACACCGGGTTGGCATCAATTGCGCATACGTCTGAACGGCACGGACCGGATAAACGAGAATCGATTTTTCCGTCCCGCGGAAAGCTACACCTTCCATTTTGATTTAACGCCATCGAACCCTTAAAGCAAATTCGGGCCGAAAACGCTTCCTTTCAGTTTCATAAATTAAGATCGCGCCATTCGCACCGATAACCACTTTAATTTCAACCCAAACCCGTTTTGAAGGTGTATGAAAACAGTTATTAGCATCATCCTGCTCATATTATTATTAAACGCCTGTTCTTTCTTTCAATTAAGCGAAGAAAAGCCTGCTGAAGCACAAAAACCCAAATCCCGGGCGGAGCTTTACCCCCAGGTTGCGGGCATGGTGATCGTGCCCGGCGGATGGTTTAACATGGGTTCCGAAAACGGATCATATTCCAAACCCGTCCACCGCGTTTATGTGGATGATTTTTATCTCGATGAAACCGAAGTTACCGTGGCGCAATTCCGGGAATTTGTCCAGGCCACACACCGCAAAATGCCCAAGCAACCCCCCTGGAATAAAAGCCATCATCCCGTTGTTAACGTGACCTGGAAAGAAGCTAACGCCTATGCCCATTGGATGGGCAAACGGCTGCCGACGGAAGCGGAATGGGAATACGCCGCACGGGGCGGTTCCTTAAATTACGATTTTGTTTATGAAGGCAGTCAGGGCTACGGCAAGAACTATGAAAACATCGCCGACGAATCCATGCGTCGGGTTAAATTTCATTATCCCGTGGTGGATGGCTACGACGACGGATTCGTTTACACAGCGCCCGTGGCGCATTATCCGCCCAATCGCTTCGGCCTGTATGATATGAACGGCAATGTCATCGAATGGGTGGCCGACTGGTTTCAGGAAACTTACCCCACAGGGGAACAACGCAATCCCACCGGTCCTGAAAAAGGATTTTACCGCGTGTTACGCGGCGCCTCCTGGAACCGCAGCGGTAATTATATGCGCGCCACATATCGTACCTTTTACAACCCACAGGTACGATTTGAGTTTGTGGGCTTTCGGTGCGCCAAAAACGCTGAGTTACCCATAACCAGTAAATAACCCGCAACCGGCTCTTATTTTAGAAAGCAGATACAATATGAAGCGTTACAGCCTTTTAACGCTGCTCGTTGCCCTGAGTCACGCGGCAGCATCCTTCCCTTTTTTAGACCGCGAAGCCACCGGCGCGGCCGCATTTATCCAAAATCATCCCGAGCGCGATGGACGCGGCGTGATCCTTTTTGTGCTGGATAGCGGCGTGGATATGACCGTGCCTGGCCTGACCCGCACCACCCTGGACTGTGTAAAAGTTGTGGATGTTCATGACTTTTCAGGCGAGGGCGCCATCCCCCTGGAAGTGGCGGAAAGCGGACAGGAAGGCGCGGAACGCTTTCTGGAATATAACGGATGGCGATTGTATGGCTATGACGCCCTGTTGCCGCTTAGTGTCGATTCCGTTTTTTACATGGGCGTTTTCAGCGAACGCCGTCTGGCAAGCCCCTCCAAAGCGGATTTCAACGGCAACGGCCGCAACGATGACCGTTATGGCGTGGTGGTTTTTCAGGATACGTCCTATGTTTGGCGCGCCATGGTGGACCTGGACGCCGACGGCAATCTGCATGATGAAACCGTTACCGACGATTATGCCGTAAGCCGGGCGCCGCTGGCATTTCGCCCCGGCGCTTCCGACCAATCCATGGGTATTGCTCTTAAAATCGATATGGATCGGCAACAGGCCTATTTCCATTTCGACGCCAACAGTCACGGCACCCATGTTGCCGGCATCGCCGCGGGGCATAACATCGGCGGACTGGAAGGGTTTGAGGGCATTGCGCCGGGCGCGCGCATCATTTCCCTGAAAATTGGCGACGCGCGCTACGGCGGCGCGGCCACCACCAACAACAGCATGCGCCGGGCGTATAATTTCATCGCCCAATACGCCGAGGCCCATCCGAACACACCGATCGTGGTGAACATGAGTTATGGTCTTGGTTCCGAAATTGAAGGCGCTTCGGACATGGAGTATATCATCAATGACCTGCTGGAAAGTTACAACAATATCTATGTCTGTCTCAGCGCGGGCAATGAAGGGCCGGGCATCTCTTCCGTAGGGTTGCCAGCCACGGCGGAAACAGCCTTAAGCATCGGTGCCGTGAATACAGCACGCAGCGCCCGGGACAACTTCGCATCGTTCATAAAAAAAGACAAACTGTTTGAATTCAGTTCGCGCGGCGGCGAATCGGCCAAGCCCGATGTGGTCGCGCCTGGCTCGGCGCTTTCCAGCGTGCCCTTTTTTGACAATGACGGCATCAAATCCGGTACAAGCATGGCCGCCCCTCAGGCCAGCGGCGCCTGTGCCCTGTTGCTTTCCGCCACCCTGGCCGAAAAAGCCCCCCTGCCGGATATGCCTACCCTGAAACGCGCCGTCAAATACAGCGCCCGACCGCTCAGTGGATACACCATCCCGGATCAGGGCTATGGCATGATTCAGATACCGGCGGCTTATGATCTGCTTAAAAAGATAAACGCCTCGCCCGATAAGACCTCCATTAAATCTTTCCGCATCCGCACATACAACGCCAACGATGAACAGGCCGATGCCGCGGTCTATTGGCGCAATGCCGGACTATTTCCGGGGCGTGACAACAGCCAGGCGGTTTATATTCACCCGGTATGGTCGGACAGCCTGCGCGGCAAGGACATCATCCGCGCCTTCCTGTTAAAAACCACGGCTAACTGGCTACATACGGTTCAGGACAATGTTACCATTAAAAAAGATGCGCCGGCGGAAATACACGTGTATGCCGATGCCGCGCATCTGAATAAGCCCGGCCTGTACAGCGCGCATGTGGAGGCGTATGCCCGCGGGGCCTGGTGGAAGGGCGCCACGCCGGAAACGCGCATGTTCGACTTTCCCGTAACTATCATCATTCCGGAATTTGCCGGGCGTGACAACACCTATCATGTTTCCGCCACACATACCCTTAAAGCGGGTGATATACATCGGCGCTTTATTCAGGTGCCGCCGGCAGCCAGCGCCATGAGCGTCGCTTTGTTCCCCGAAACGGAAACAGGCAGCGTGCAAACTACTTTGTTCGATCCGGAAGGACATGAGTATAAACCGACCGTTTATTTAAACAACGCCAACAACAGCCGCGGTGTTTTGCGTGTTTCCGGCGATCGGCTTAAGAAGGGTATCTATGAGGTGGTCAGCTATAACCCGTATTACAAAAGCGCGTCCGTCACCTACACCCAAACCATCTCTTTTGGCGGCCTGCAATGCACACCGCGGGTCATCACCCGATTGAACCTGAACGACACGGAAGCGCCCTCGGCCCGATTCAAAGTGATCAATCGTTTTAACACGGTTTATAAGGCGCGTATCCACGGGCAATTGAAAGGCATTCAGAAAAAAACAATACTGAACGATTTTCATGGTGCCTATAACCAGAATTTTGAAATAACCGACGCATATAAAAACGTGCGCTTCGAGTTTACCATAAATGCCCGGGATTTCTCCCGCTTCACCGATTGCGTGGTGCGCATTCTCGACGCGGATGACCGTGTTGTGCTCAATGAGGCCTTTACCTATCGCACCCTGTCCGTTACCTACACACCGGAAAAAAGCGGCGCTTACCGTCTGCAGGTCATGCCCGCGTTTACCAATGATGCAAACGATGCCTGGAATATGGAATTCTTGCAATCTTTTAATTATTTTAAAACGATTTCTGTTTACGGAAACAACGAGACCTTTTACCCCGATGTGGAGAAGAATATACATGTCCGGTTCAAATCCATGCCCTCCCTGGCGCCCCAGGGGTATTATCTGTACGGCGACATCTGGTTGGACAACCGGCGTCTCAACGCCCTGCGCACCACCGTGCCGATTAAAATTCACACCCGGACCGACTAAGGACAATTAAGTGATCGATACCCTAATCATAAGCCTGATTTTCGGAATTATTTGTCTCGATCAAAGATATGTTCTGCAACTGAATATTTCTCAGCCGCTGTTTACCGCCACGCTAATGGGCATTCTGACCGGCCATTTTGAGGAAGCGGTCTATTTCGGCGCGCTGGTACAACTGCTTTGGCTCAGCAATCTGCCGGTCGGCGCGTCGGTTATTCCGGATGGCAATCTGGCTTCGGTGATCGGGGTGGCGCTGTTTATCAAATACAGTAAGCTGTTTGCCGATCATGGTCATTTTTTACTCCTGGTGGTCATACTGTATGTGATTATCTGGAGTTACGTGGCCGGTCAAATTGATATTTTTGCCCGGAAACAAAATGAGCGCATTATGGACAGCGCATTACAGGCGCTCAGGCGTGAGGATAAAAAGGTACGACTGGGCCCTTATATTTCGCGGGCGCTGGCCCAGCACCTGGCGCTGAATGTTTTGTTGATTTTCACCGGCATCGCCACCGGTTCCTGGTTGATGGAAACCTTGTATCTGCATGTGCCCGCCGTTATCGCCGGGCATTGGCGTTTTGTGGAAATCGCGCTTGCGGGCACCGGCATCGGAATGATGCTGGGGCTCTATAACCGCCCAAAAAGCTATCTCGTTATGAGCATTATTTCCATATTTATTTTAGGATACCGTTTATGGATCATGTAAAAAACAACCCGGAAGCACTCTCCGAATTAGGTTTTGGAACCAAACTGAATATTTTCATCCGTTCCATGTTTATTCAGTCCGGATGGAATTATAAGGGAATGATTTCCATGGGCTTCAGTTTTGCCCTCACCCCCATCGCCCGGCTTTATTACGGGGATGACCCTAAAGCTTACAACCATTTTCTAAGGCGTCACATGGGCTTTTTCAACGCCCACCCATACTTTGCCTCCTTTGCCCTGGGCGCTATTGCCCGGTTGGAATGGGATATTAAGGATGGCAAGGTGAGCGTGGAAAAGGAAGAACATTTTAAGAATGTACTCATCGGCCCGCTCGGCGCCATCGGTGATCAGCTATTTTGGAGCATCATCCGCCCGGCGACTTTTGTACTGGGTGTTTTAGGCTTTTATTTTGCAAAAAATGTGCATCAACATTTGACAATTCTGCTTTCGCTCTTTATTCTATATAACATTCCGCATCTGTATATACGTTTTCAGGGATTCTGGCGTAGCTACAAAGACGGCTATAATGTATGCCGCATACTGAAGATGGAACATTTCAAATATCTGAAATGGCTGTATATGGGGATCGGCCTGGTCAGCGTGGGGATACTGACCGGTTTTATAGCGCCCCTGCCACCGCATTCGTTGGAATTATTGATTTTTATACTGAGTATTCTGGTTGCCGCGTATCTGAAAAGCCAAAAAGGACGCACCTATTTAGCCATGACGATACCGCTGGCGCTGGCCCTGACACTTGAACTAATTTCCGGAAGCTTATGATTGAAGAAGTACTAACTATCGATAACAAGCATGGATTACACGCCCGGCCGGCCGCTCACCTTGTTAAAACCGCCGGGCAGTTTAAATCGCATGTTAAACTGTTTAAGGACGGATTGGAAGTCAACGCGAAAAGTATTATGGGGGTGATGATGCTGGCCGCCGAACCCGGCAGCGAAGTGCTGCTGCAGGTGGATGGAGAGGATGAGGAAGAGGCTTTCGCCGCCCTTAAGGAATTATTTGAGCTGAAATTTCATGAAGAGTAATATGAAATGAGCAAGGAACTGGAATTTGACGCCCGCATGACCGCTCCCGGCATTGCCATTGGCGCCGCGTTTATATTCCGGCCTTACAGTTTTGAACCGGAACAAATCACCCAAACCGGCCGGTCGTCCGAGGCGGAAACCGACCTGCTGGAACAGGCGCGGCTTAAAGTTCTGCATCAAATCCGTTTCGCTCTCAAAAGAAACAACGTTTCTCATGGCGAACAATTCGGCCCTATTTTTGAAAGCCAGATGGCCTTTCTGGAAGACGCCGTTCTGCTGGAGGAAATCAAAAAAGAGATTGGGGATACCGGATGTTCGGCCGCCGTGGCCGTCAATAAAATCCTTTCAAACAAAAGCGACCATTTCCTGAATCTCGACAATCCCTTTTTCCGGGAACGCGCCTTCGACATCATCGATCTGCGCCAGAAATGGATCATGGCCTTATTGGGCCAGGGCATCGATTATCAGCTCAATTACCCGGCCATCATCGTCGCCGAAAATCTTTCTCCATCGGACACCGTTAATTTCAACCGCAATCTTTTGTTGGGCATCCTCACCGATCAGGGTGGCTATACTTCCCATTCCGCCATCTTTGCCCGCGGACTGAATATACCGTCCATGGTGAACGACACCGATCTCAGCCGGCTGATCAAAAATAAGGACACACTTATTCTCGACGGCGTCCGTCAAAAAGTCATCCTGCATCCCACGCCGGCCACTCTGGAAAAATATCAATCCATGCAAAAAGATTACGCCCCCGCCGTTATCGTGCCGGATGATGCCTGGCCCACGGCTACGCAAACCCGTGACGGTGAGCGCATTCAGCTCAAATTAAACATTGAATTTGCCCATGAAGCCGGACAGGTAAAGGAGTTGGCGGCAGACGGGGTCGGATTATTTCGTACCGAGGCCTTGTTGTTTGAACGGGAAAATATCCCCGATGAGCATTGTCAGTTCAGCATTTATAAAAAAACGATACGCAATTTGAAAGGCGCGCCCTGCACCATCCGCACATTCGATCTGGGCGGGGATAAACTGCTAAAAGGCGCCACGGAATATAACGAACCCAATCCTTTTTTAGGCTGGCGGGCCATCCGCTTCAGTCTGGACAACCCGGCCATATTTAAAACACAGGTACGCGCCCTGCTCCGCGCATCCACTCACGGGCCCTTAAATATTCTCATTCCGTTGATCAATAATCTGGACGAGATATTTCATGTTAAGGAATTGATTAACGAGGTGCGTCAGGAATTGCGATTGAACACCATCGGTACCGCGGAGCGTGTCCCCCTGGGCATCATGATCGAAACCCCCGCTGCCGCCGTCACCGCCGCCGCGTTGATGCCCCATGTGGATTTCGTCAGCATAGGCAGCAATGATCTGACCATGTACACGCTGGCCGTGGACCGTACCAACAACCGCATCGGTCGTTTGTATAACCCTTATGAACCGGCTCTGTTAAAAATGTTCGAACTGATTATTGCCGCGGCCCGGGAAACCGACACCCCGTTATCCGTTTGTGGAGAGTTCGCCGCCGACCCCAAAGCCATTCCCTTGTTACTTGGAATGGGCATGCGCGAATTCAGCGTGGCCCCCGCACATTTTTACATTGTGAAAAAAATAATCCATTCCGTAAATTTAGAAGCCTGCCGGGCGTTGTACAGGGATGTATCCCAAATATTTCATGCCCGGGATATCGAAAACCATTGTGAACGTTTTCTTGAGGAACGCCGGCTGCAACTCAATCCATCAACACAAGGAGCATAGTATGTTTTCTCCGGATAAAAGCAATTTCAAAAAATATCTGCTCTCTTTTCATAAACAAATAGACGAAGGCAGGTCGCTTAGCGAAAAAGCCCGGGTCCAACTGGAAACGTCAAGAATACGTCACATCATTTATCTCGGCATGGGAGGCTCGGCCATTGCCGGAGATTTGCTTCGCGATACCCTTTATGAAGACCTGACCGTCCCTGTCCATGTCAGCCGCAGCTATCAGGCCCCCGGTTACTGCGGCGCCCACAGCCTGGTTATTGCCTGCAGCTATTCCGGGAATACGGAAGAAACCCTCAGCGCCGTGCAAAGCGCCATGGACACCGACGCCCAAATCATGGTAGTCTCTTCCGGCGGTACTCTGACGGAATTGGCAGGCAAACACAACTGGCCGGTTATCACCCTGCCGGAAAATTATCCGCCGCGCATGGCCCTGGGTTTTATGTTTTTCAGTCTTTACCATACACTGGGTCAAAACGGTTTGTTGATGCATTACAATGAAGATTTATCCGGTTTAACCCATTTCATCCAGGAAGAAATTTTTAAGCATGATAGTCAAAAACACGACGGACATATCCTGGCCCTGGAATTGGCCAAGACATTACATCATCATATTCCCGTGCTCTATTCCACGGCGCCTTTTTTACAAACCATCAGTCGTCGCTGGCAAAATCAGTTGCATGAAAACGGCAAGGTCCTGGCCTTCCGTAACGTCCTACCGGAAATGAACCATAATGAAATCGTCGGCTGGGAAATGGAATTGCCCTGCATCGAAAACCTGATGGCTGTTTTCCTTGAGAATGAAAACCCCATGCCGAGGATCAAGGAACGTATCGGTCATACCATTGATTTGGTCAAAAAAAGCGGCGTGGGCCTTATCGAAGTCTATTCCTCCGGCGAAACCGTTTTTGAAAAGGTTTTTTCGCTGATCGTTTTGGGTGACTGGGTGAGTTATTACCTGGCCCTGCTCAACAAAAAAGACCCCATGAAAATCGCGAATATCGATTATTTGAAACAACAACTGGCGCAAACCCATTAACGTTTGCCCATAACAGGAGAATATATGTCAGAATTTCTTTTTTCCTCGGAATCGGTGACCGAGGGACATCCCGACAAGATTGCCGATCAGATTTCCGACGCGGTTCTGGACGCTGTTTTAAAAGACGACGCCTTTGCCCGTGTGGCCTGTGAAACCTTTGTGACCACTGGTCTTACCCTGATTGGCGGGGAAATCACCACCGAATGTTACGTGGATATCCCGACGATCGCCCGCTCGGTGATCAAGGACATCGGTTACACTGACGCCGCTTTCGGCTTTGATTACAAAACCAGCGCCGTGATGACCACCATCGACCAGCAGTCGCCGGATATAGCCATGGGTGTGGATAAAGCGGGCGCCGGTGATCAGGGGATGATGTTCGGTTATGCCACAAAAGAGACACCGGAATTTATGCCGATGCCCATCGCCCTGGCCCACCGATTGACCAAACAATTAGCGGAAACGCGTAAAAACGGCACCCTGCCCTTTTTACGTCCGGACGGCAAAGCCCAGGTGGCGGTCCGTTACATCGACGGCAAACCGACCAGCGTGGAAAAAGTGGTGGTTTCATCCCAGCATGACGAAGATGTGAAAGATAAGGCTCTGCGCGAGGGCATTATCGAGGAAGTCATTAAAAAAGTCATTCCCTCGGATATGCTCTCCGATTCCGTGGAATATTTCATAAATCCCACCGGCCGTTTTGTTATTGGCGGGCCACAGGGCGACGCCGGATTGACCGGTCGTAAAATCATCGTGGATACCTACGGTGGCATGTACAGTCACGGTGGCGGCGCCTTCAGCGGTAAAGACCCGACAAAAGTGGACCGCAGCGCGGCCTACTTTGCCCGTTACGTGGCCAAAAATATCGTGGCCGCCGGTCTGGCGGAACGATGCGGTTTGCAGGTGGCTTACGCCATCGGTGTGGCCAAGCCGGTTTCCATGATGGTGGAAACATTCGGTACCGGCGTTATGAGCGACGAGGAACTTTCTAACCGCGTTGCCGGCTTGTTTGATTTTACACCGGCCGGCATCATCGAAAAACTGCAACTGCGCCGCCCCATCTTTCGTAAAACAGCCAATTACGGCCACTTCGGAAGAGCCCTGGCGGAATTCAGCTGGGAACAAACCGACATGATCGACGCACTGAAAGGCTGATCTCTAAAACCTGACCAACGCCTCTTCGTTCGGAGAGGCGTTTTTTTCTCATTCATATTTTTTCACGACGTCCGCTCTTTAACAAACGCCCCCAACCCCACATATTTATATCATCAATATTACATGGAATAGTTCCTCCCCGATATTAGATCAATGCCAGGCGTTTACCGTCAATACTTTTTTTTGTACCTTGTTTTCCACCCAACATTTTTTTAAGGAGATACACATGACTGTTATTAAGGCCCTGATCGGGTTTATTTTGTTGTTTGTACTGGCCGCCTGCCAACAAAAGGCGTTGCCGGACATTCACCATGACCCCTATCCCGTTGCCCACAAAACCGATAGCAGCGATGTCTATTTTGGTAAACGGGTTGCCGACCCTTACCGCTGGCTGGAAGATGACAATTCCGAGGCCACACTGGAATGGGTAAAAAAAGAACAGGCCGTCACTTCGGCTTATCTGGAACAAATCCCCTTCAGGGAAAGCATACGTAAACGACTGGAAAAACTCTGGAATTATCCTAAAATCGGCGTGCCCTTTCGTAAAGGGGCTTATCTGTTTTTCTCCAAAAACAGCGGTTTACAAAACCAATCGGTGATATATATCCAAAAAGACGGGGAAGACAGCGCGCGTGTGTTCCTCGATCCTAACACCTTTTCCGAAGACGGCACCGTGGCGCTCTCCGGTTTTTCGGTCAGCCCGAATGCCAGATACGCCGCTTATTCCCTTGCCCGTTCCGGATCGGATTGGAAAGAGATTCTCGTGATTGATATCGCCACGGGGCAAACATTAAAAGATCATTTAAAATGGATCAAATTTTCGTCCATGGCCTGGCGCGGCAACGGTTTTTATTACAGCCGTTACGACGCTCCGGAAGAAGGTAAAGCTTACTCCGCGAAGAATGAATATCACAAAGTCTATTATCACACCATCGGCACGCCGCAAGAAGAAGATCAACTGATTTTTATGTCGCGCAACCATCCCCAGCGCACCAACTATGCCCAAACCACCGATGACGGTCGCTTCCTGATTATCTATGAGTCCGAGGGTACCAGCGGCAGCGCGGTCTATGTGCAGGATTTTAAGCGGCGCGACAGCAAGCCACGTCTGGTTTTTCCGGGATATGATCAGGAATATAGCGTTATTGACAATCTGGGTGACAAGCTGTTGGTAATGACCACGGTTGACGCACCCAAATGGCAACTGGTGGCCGTGGACCCGCGCCACGCGCAAAAGGAAAAATGGCATGCCGTGATTCCCGAAAGTAAAAATGTATTACGCAGCGCGACACGCATCGGTGATAAAATCGCCGCCGCCTATATGGAAGATGTGAAAAGCGTTGTGCGCTTATTCACCCTTGACGGCCGGGAAGCGGGGCAACTGCAATTACCGGGTATCGGTACCGTGGGCGCCATACGCGGTTCCAAGGAAGATAACACAGCCTATTACAGTTTCTCTTCTTTCACCTATCCCACTTCCATTTTTTCCTATGATGTCGCCGCCAACACATCACGGTTATATTACCGGCCGGAAACCGGTTTAAATCCCGATGACTATACAACCCGGCAGGTCTTTTACAAAAGCAAGGACGGCACCGACATCCCCATGTTTATCGTTCATAAAAAAGGGCTGACCCAAAATGGTCAAAATCCCACTTTGTTATACGGATACGGTGGTTTTAACATCAGTATTACGCCACGTTTCAGTGTGGTGAATCTGTTGTTGCTGGAGAACGGTTTTGTTTACGCCGTGCCCAATATACGGGGGGGCGGCGAGTACGGTGAAGCCTGGCATAAGGCCGGCATCAAAACAAACAAGCAAAATGTATTCGACGATTTCATCGCCGCGGCGGAATACCTGATTGATCAGGGCTATACCTCATCGTCCCATCTGGCCATGTACGGACGTTCCAACGGTGGCCTGCTCATTGGCGCGGTGCTTACCCAGCGTCCCGATTTAATGCAAGTGGCTCTGCCCACCGTGGGTGTTTTGGATATGCTGCGCTATCATAAATTCACCATTGGCTGGGCCTGGGCCAGCGATTACGGACGCAGCGACGACAGCCGTGAAATGTTTGAATATCTTTACGGCTATTCACCGCTGCACAACATCCGTCCCGGCACACACTATCCGGCAACAATGATTTCCACGGCGGATCATGACGACCGTGTGGTGCCGGCCCATAGTTTTAAATTTGCCGCGGCCCTGCAGGCCGCCCAGGGCGGTGACGCTCCGATCCTGATCCGGATAGAAAGCAAAGCCGGTCATGGCGGAGGCAAACCCACTTCCAAAATCATCGCCGAATACACGGACATGTGGAGTTTTATGATGTACCACCTTAGTGTAATACCGAAATAAAAGCAATAGGGTTAAACGTGGATGATCGGGAGTAAATACCAAGTGAATCAGGGTTAATAAGTCACTACCGCCGGAATTTGTAAAATGTTATCCGGCAGGATACCGTTAAGAAAAAATAAAGACCCCGGCATGCCCCGGGGTCTGTTTGAAAGAGACGGGAGGACTCTTTCATTCGGATTGTTTCATTTAATCTACTTGTTTGCGTAAGAATGTGGGGATATCCAGGTTATCGGGCCCGTCGGGCAGGGAGGGTTCCTCATCTTCAAACGCAAAGAGGTTCAGCGCGCCGCTGCGATTGACCGGCGTGCTTTTTTTCTTCTCGCGGATATACGTGGGTTTATCCAATTCATCAAAATCGTTCGGCTTAAAATCCTTACCGCTGCTGATGCTTTTTTCCACAGTGGCTTTCGGTTTTTGCAGTTGATCCGCCAACTGGGCGTCACGGTTAAAACCGGTGGCGATCACCGTTACGCGCAACTGGTCACCCATGTCTTCATCCAGCACCATCCCCCAAATTACATTGGCGCCGTCGCCGCTGGCCTGTTGTATAAGGGTGGCCGCTTCACCTATTTCAAACATACTGACGGACTTATTACCGGTGATGTTGATCAGCACGCCACGCGCCCCGCTGATTTCCGCGCCATCCAGCAAGGGACTGGTTATCGCCTGCTCGGCGGCGATCAGGGCGCGATTTTCACCACTCGAAACGCCACTGCCCATCAGGGCATCGCCCATGCCGGCCATAATCGTACGTACATCGGCAAAATCGAGATTGATGTAACCATGCACATTGATCAGATCGGAAATACTGCGGGTCGCTTCCAACAAAATGGAATCAACGGTTTTAAAGGCATCGATCACGGTGGTGTTTTTGTCGATGATGGTAAAAATGCGTTCATTGGGGATAACCAGCATGGTATCCACCCGTTCGCGCATGGCCTGGATGCCCTTATCGGCATTGCGGGAACGTACCGGGCCTTCAAACATAAACGGCGTGGTTACAATACCCACGGTTAACGCGCCCAGGTCCTTGGCCACTTCCGCCACCACCGGCGCCGCGCCCGTGCCCGTTCCGCCGCCCATGCCGCAGGTCACAAACACCATGTCCGCCCCATTCAAGGCGTTCACCACAACTTCCTTATCTTCCTCTATGGCACGAAAACCAAATTCCGGATTGGCGCCGGCGCCCAATCCCTTGGTCAACGATTTACCGATCTGAATCTTATTCGGCGCCGGATTTTTTTCCAGGTCCTGCGCATCCGTATTAACAATGATGAATTCCACGCCGGAAAGTCCGGCTTCAATCATTCCCTTCACCGCGTTTCCGCCCGCGCCGCCCACACCGACGACCTTGATCTTTGCTGCCTGTTCGGCAGTCGCGTCAAATTGTATCATCTCTTTCTCCCGTTTTTATGAAACAATCCTGTTTTCTTTATTTATCTTTATCCTTTACTGAAACAGATCATCAAAAAATTTCTTCAATCGATTGAGGATCCATTGCATGCCTTTTTCGCCTTCTTCATAAGCCACATAATCTTCATTTTCAATAGCATAGCGCAGCAGGCCCACGCCTGTGGCGTACATCGGGCTGTCCACGCTTTCCACCAGACCACCGCTGATCCGCGGCTTGCCGATTTGTACCGGCAGGCCCAGTTCTTTTTCCGCCAGTACATCCAAACCTTCCAGCATGGCGGCGCCGCCGGTAAACACCACGCCCGCGCCCAGGTATTCCACAATTTTGGATTTTTGCATTTCGCGCATGGCCAGAGCCAGCATTTCCGTCATACGCGGCTGGATGATGCCCGAAAGCACCGCCCGCGATATCTCGCGCGGTTTGCGACCTCCCACGCCGGGCACCTGAATCAACTCATCCGCCTGTAACAGGCTTTGATCCGCCACTCCGTATTTTTTCTTGATTTCCTCCGCCTGATCATGGGACGTGCGCAATCCGTGGGAAATGTCGCTTGTAACATGTTCGCCTCCCAGACCGATCACCGAGGTAAAGCGGATGCTGCCCTCAAAAAAAATGGCAATGTCCGTCGTTCCACCACCGATATCAATGATGCCCACCCCCAGAGACCGTTCGTCATCTTCCAACACAGCAAGGCTCGAGGCGTAGGGTTCCAGCACAATATCCGCCACTTCATAGCCCGCCTGACGAATGCAGTTTACAATGTTTTGCGCGGCGGCCGCAGCGGCGGTTACAATATGCACCTCCGCTTCGAGCCGGGTGCCGGACATGCCTATGGGGTCTTTGATGCCCAACTGGGAATCCACGGCATATTCCTGCGGCAGCACATGCAACACTTCTCTGTCCATGGGCAGGGCGATGGCCCGGGCTACATCGAGTACCCGTTCTATGTCCCGTTCGGTAATCACCATATCTTCGTTGGTGATGGAAATGACGCCCTTGCTGTTGATGGAGCGGATATGATCACCGGCAATGCCGGCATACACCGTTTTGATACGCTGCCCGGCCATCAATTCCGCTTCTTCCACTGCGCGGCGGATCGATTCGACGGTTTGTTGGATATTAATCACCACTCCGCGACGCAAGCCCTGCGAGGGCGATTGCCCCACACCGACGATGTTCAGCCTGCCGTATTCATCCAGGCGCCCCACGACTGCCGCAATTTTCGTTGTGCCGATATCCAGCCCGACGATGATGTCATCTTTTCTCATTTTGTTACCTGTTTAGCTTTTGCTTTTATTTTTGTTACAATCTGATTTTCAAAACGGGCGTCCACATAGGCCAGCATGGCCGAAGGAGTAAAATCCACATAATCGCGGAAGAAACCGGCCGCCTTATAGAGCTGACGCGGATAGTTGTCATAATCCACCCGTAATTCGCGCGCACCCTGGCTTAACGTAATACGCAGATACTCCCGCGATCTAAAATCAAGCTCGGAAACCAGTTCCGGAAGCGGCGCCTGCAGGTGATTGATAAATGCCACCATAGCCACAGCCTTGCGCAACATGGGCGCAGTGGTATAAGCGCCCTGAACACCCAGTTTTTCCGGAATATGGCTGATAACCGGCAAATTCCAGGTCAACGGCCCGGCCGGCAACGGCAAAAGAAACCCTTCTTTGTCGATTAGATTCAATCCGCGTCCGTACACATAAGCCACCGGACGTCTTTCTTCCACCCGGATGCGCAGGGTGGCAGGCAGGCTGTGTACCGCCGTTACATTTTTAACAAAAGGCAGTTTGCTTAATTTTTCCCGTACCGTGGCCGGGTCTATCTCCAACAGACGCATCCCCTTTTCCGGCAGTCCCAGTTGTTTTAAAATTTCGGCCCGTGAAAGTACTTTATTTCCGCTGATTTCGATCTGTTCCAGTTCGAATGTGGCCTTTGCCGTGTTTAAATAACGGGTGATGGAGTTATAACCCCAGGCCAGCAGGGACAGACTTACCAGCATGATGACATACCACACACCGTTTTTGAGTCTGCGTTTTTTTTGACGATAAGCGGCCGGTCGTTTACCGGCGGGACGTTTGGTGGTGCGTTTCACGATGTTTCTCCCGTTTCCCGTTGTTTAAGCCGGTTCATGGCTTCGGCGGCAAAGCTCCAGATATTGCCCGCGCCCATGACCAACACAAGGTCATTCGGGGCACAAACGGATTGGATCAGGGCGATGGTTTCTTCCCGCGAGCCGGCCAGCAGCGCTTTGCGTTGCATCTCCCGGGCAATCCTTTCCGATGTTACACCGGGCAGCGGTTCTTCCCGCGCCGGATAGATGGGCGCCAGAATAACCGTATCGGCCAAATCGAGCGCCGCGGCGAAATCCCCGGCAAAATCACGCGTGCGGCTGAACAAATGCGGTTGAAATACCGCTACAATCCGTCGTTGCCAACCACTACGCGCCGCTTCCAGCGCCGCGCGCACTTCCGTGGGGTGATGGGCGTAATCATCGTAAAAAAGCGCGCCGCCTGCTTCCCCCTTAAATTGAAAGCGCCGATCCACGCCTCCAAATCCGGCCAGGGCTCTGGCCATCTCTTCAAATTTCAGTCCTGCGCAGCTACCGGCAGCCAGGGCGGCCAGCGCGTTGCGCACATTATGCCTGCCCGGCAATTTTATTTCCAATGTTCCCTGTTCCTTACCGTCATGGACAACCGTGCAACGGGTACCGTTTTCTGTAACCCGGATATCCGTGGCATAAACGTCCATCTCCGGAGTTAACCCGAACGAAAGAGTATCGCCATAGGCGCCGCGCACCGCTTC
This sequence comes from Calditrichota bacterium, assembly GCA_003696775.1. Classification (GTDB taxonomy): domain Bacteria; phylum Calditrichota; class Calditrichia; order Calditrichales; family J004; genus J004. Next base: position 15,103 of record RFFS01000116.1, on the reverse strand, counting down.
GTGCACCAGGGGGTCTTCGCCGTTATAAATCACCTGTCCCGTTAAGGGTGTATGGCTGATAAATTCGCCGAAGGCCCGGGTCAGATGCCGTACATCGCCGTAAATTTCCAGATGATCCGCTTCCAGATTATTGACGATACTGATCAACGGATAAAGTGTTAAAAACGAACGGTCGTATTCATCGGCCTCGGTGATGAACCAGTTGCCGTCACCGGCCATGGCGCCACGGCCGCTATCGCTTAAGGTTCCGCCCAATACAGCGGTGGGGCGCAGGCCGCATTCCCGGAACAGATGACTGATCATGGAAGTGGTTGTGGTTTTACCATGCGTGCCGGCGACCGCGATCCCCTTTTTCCCGGTCATCAACTGGCCCAGCAAAGCCGCGCGTTTGACGGCAGGGATGCCCATTTCACGGGCCGCCCGCAATTCCGGGTTATCCGGGGCTACCGCGGCGGAATAAACCAACAGGCGCGCCTGTTGCACATGGGCCGCTTCATGTCCGATATGCACGGTAATACCCTGCGCCCGTAACCGTTCGGTAACCGGGCTTTCCTGCCGGTCGGAACCGGACACCTTATAGCCCCATTGGCGCAGCAATTCGGCCAGGGCGCTCATGCCCGCGCCGCCAATGCCGGTAAAATAAATCGATTTGTCCGCTTTCATCCGTTCCATATTCCTTTTTCTTCCAACAACCGCAAAATTTCATCCACCATGTGTTCCGCTGCTTCCGGATCACCGGTCTGCAGCATGTTACGGGCATGTTCCTTTACGATTTGCGGGTTCATCAGCCAGTTGGTCACAGCCGCTTCAAGCGTCCCGGTCAGCGCGTCATCATCAGGGATAACCTGAACCGCGCCGCGTTTTTCCAAAACCCGGGCGTTCTTCATTTGATGATCCGCTGCCGCATGGGGATAAGGCACCACAATAGCCGGCACACCGGCCACGCCCAATTCCGCCAGACTCATGGCTCCGGCACGGCAAATGGCAAAGTCGGCCGCGGCATAGGCACGGGCCATATCTTCGATAAACGCCGTAACCCGGATATTTTTTTGCGCGGCGTACTGTCCGGAATAACGCGCGTAATCGGTGCGTCCCGTTTGCCATATCACCTGCACATCTTCGGGCAGCCCCTTGCCAAGCCAGGCATACACCGCGCGATTGATGCTTTGCGCTCCCAGGCTGCCGCCGAAAATCAGCACGGTTTGCCGATCCGCCTCTAAACCCAACGTCTCGCGCGCTTCCGCCTGGGGGGGCAGGGGGCGCGCCAATACAACCGGATTGGCATATACCCGGCAGTCGCCCGCTTTTTTCAAGGCTTCACATGTTTCCGGATAGGCGCCATATACCCGCCGAACCCGGGCAGCGAGCCACCTGGTGGTGACACCGGGATAACTATTCTGCTCCTGTAAGACGGTTAAAAACCCCAAACGCACCGCTTCCCTGACCACAGGTCCCATGACATAGCCTCCCGTGCCAATTACGAGATGCGGGTCAAATCGTTTAAGAATCCGTCGGCTGCTACGCAACGACTGCCACAGATACCAGGGGAAAAGCAGGTTTTCCGCCGCCAGACCGCGTTTAAATCCGCGTACGGGCAGCAGGTGCAGCGGGTAGCCCCATTCCGGCACCTTGCGCGCTTCAATCCCGCGGGGTGTTCCGAAGAAGACCGCCTCGCAGGTGGTTTTCTTTTCAAAGACGTTTAACAGATTGCGTGCCGGGTACAGATGCCCGCCCGTGCCACCCCCGGCAAAAGCAATACGTAATGCCATTTAGCGCACCAGACTTTGCGTAAACCGACTTTGCGCCTTTCCAAACCGTTTGGTATCCGACGCATGATTTTCCACCGGGGTTGTTTCCCGGCTAATGGAGAGTAGTACGCCCATGGCTATCGACATAAAAATCAAATGGGAACCGCCGTAACTGATAAACGGCAGGGGCAGTCCGGTGGTGGGCATCACGCCTGTAACCACCGCCACATTCATAAACGCGTACAGGCCCACATATATCGAGATACCGTATGCCACGAAACTGCTAAAGGCGTCCGGCGCACGACGGGCCACTCTTAGGCCGCGGATAACCAATGTTAAAAAGGCCAGTAAAATCAATGTGCCGCCTATCAATCCGAATTCTTCCGAAATAATCGAAAAAATGAAATCCGTATGCGCTTCCGGTAAAAAAAGTAATTTTTGCCGGCTTTCGCCGAACCCCACGCCGGTCACGCCACCGTTGGCCAGCCCCACAATGGACTGCATTACCTGATCCGGGCCGTGCATGGGATCGTGCAATCCCAAAAACCAGCTTTTGATGCGTTCCGCCTGATAGCCGCCCCGCCCCAGGTAAAGCGCTAGTAGCGGAAAAGCCGGTAAAATCGATAACACGATATAACGTAAACGCAGACGGCTGACAAACATCATCGCCACTCCGATCATGCCAATCACCAGCGCCGTGCCCAAATCGGGTTGTTTTAAGATCAGCAGCATGCTCAGACCCAGCCAGGCAAACATAGGCAGGGCCGTTTGTTTATAATCGCCTTTTTCCAAACCCGGCCGCGTCAAACGATCGGCAAAGAACAAGATAAGGGCCAATTTGGTTAATTCCGAAGGCTGAAAATTCACAAACCCCAAATGGTACCACCGCGTAGCGCCATTGATGGTTTTTCCGAAGATAAAAAGACCGGCCAGCAATACAATCGAAGCCCCATTCACCCCGAGAATCACCCATTGTTTTTTAAGCCAGTTAAGGGGCAATCGTGAAAATACCAGCAAAAACACCACGGCAATCAGGTCCCATTTTAATTGCGCTTCAAAAAAATAGGCTTGCGGCTTTTTCAGCGCCCCGGCGTAAACCGTGCTGGAAGAAAAAACCATCAACGGCCCCAGAACAATCAACAAGATGGTGATTATACCGATCAGCCTGTCCACGCTTTGTGTTGTTTTCATATCAGAGCCCTTTTACAATATTTTTAAAGATGCGCCCCCGCGCCTCGTAATCGTCAAACATGTCGAAACTGGCGCAGGCCGGTGACAAGAGCACTACATCGCCGCGTTGTGCTCCTGCGCGGGCCTTTTGCACGGCTTCTTCCATGTTTCCCGCGCGTTCCAGCTCTGTTACGCCCTGCCAGGCGGCTTCCATTTTATCCGCTGCCGTGCCGATTAAAATCACCCGTCGCACATGCTTGCGTATCAGATCATTCAAACGCGTGAAATCGCTGCCCTTGTCCTGCCCGCCGGCTATTAAAATCACCGGTGCATCAAAACTTTGCAGCGCCCAGTAAAGGGATTCCACCGTGGTCGCCTTGGAATCATTCACATAAAGGACATCATCCACCGTGCGTACCTGTTCCAGCCGGTGTTCCAGGCCGGTGAACTGACGCAGGGTCGCCGCGATTTGCGCATCGCTTACGCCCGCTTCCGAAGCAGCCAGAGCCGCGGCCAGGGCATTCATATAATTGTGTTTGCCTTTCAGGCCCATCTCCGCAACCGGCAGCAAGGCACGGCCCCGCAAAAACAACTCTCCTTCCACCAAACTGGCGTCGGCCTGTTCGTGTAACGAGAAAGCCGCCGTCCGCGCCGAATGCCGGACGGCCCGTTCCGCCAGCAAGGGGTCATCCGCGTTATACACCAACAGGTCATCGGCATCGCAACGCATCGTTATACGCCATTTGGCATCCTGATACGCCTCATAAGACGGGTAGCGGTTTAAATGATTGGGTGAAAAATTCAGAACCACGGCCACACGCGGTTTAAACGTGCGGATGGTTTCCAATTGAAAACTGGAAAGCTCCACCACCGCCCAACGACCGGGCGCCGTTTGCTCCACCAGGGCGCTGAATGGGGTGCCGATATTCCCGGCCACAATACTTTCCGGTTCCTTTTGCCGCAGCATGGCGCCGATTAAGGTGGTTGTGGTTGTTTTCCCGTTGGAACCGGTTACACCGATCAGCGGCGATTTATTAAACCACCATGCGGCCTCGATTTCCGATACGACGGGGATATCATTTTTAACCAGCGCTTGCACCACGGTGGTGGCGTAGGGTATGCCGGGGCTTAACACAACCGCCTGACTTTGAAAAACACGTCCGCTATGCAGACCGAACTCATATTCGATACCCGCTTCCTTTAATTGCCGGGCCGCGTCGGCTTTATGTGCTTCGGGCGCCATATCGCTTACAAACACCCGCGCGCCGTGCGCATGCAACAACAACGCCGCCGCCACGCCGCTACGTGCCGCGCCGAGTACGGTGATATGTTTTCCCCTGACATCCATTGAATACGTTCCGTTCGTTTTTAACGGATTACCTGCTAAAGCGCCGGTATCCCGTTTATTGTGTTTTAAATGTCGTCAAACTTAGCAAAGCCAGCAAAATCCCCACGATCAAAAAGCGGAAAACCACCTTCACCTCATGCCAGCCTTTCAACTCAAAATGATGGTGCAACGGCGCCATGCGAAAGACACGACGCCCCTCACCGTACTTCTTTCGGGTATATTTGAAATAACCGGTCTGTATAATCACCGATAGCGCCTCGGCGATGAAAATCCCGGCGATCATCAACAGCAACAGTTCCTTTTTCAGCAAAACCGCCACCGTGCCCAGCGCGCTGCCCAGGGCAAGCGATCCGGTATCGCCCATGAAAACCTGCGCCGGATAGGCGTTGTACCACAAAAAGCCGATGGACGCCCCGAATACAGCCATGCAAAAGATTACCAGTTCCTCGCTGCCTGCCAGATAGATGATATTCAGATAATTGCTGAAATTGACGTTACTGGTCACGTAGGCGATGCCGGCCAGGGCGATAAAGGCGATGGCCGATAAACCCGCCGCCAGCCCGTCCAGGCCGTCGGTCAGATTCACCGCGTTGGAAGCGCCGGTAATGACAAACACCACGATAAAAATGTAAAAGTAACCGAAATCCAGTTCGTAATTTTTAAGGAACGGGATGCTCGTATTGGTGTGAATGCCCTCGAAATAGGGATGAAAAACGATCACCAGTCCCACCATCAATCCCAGCGTGATTTGGCCGATCAGCTTATATCGGCCGATTAAGCCGCGTTTCATCTTCAGTATGGATTTCAGGTAATCGTCGGCAAAACCGATGATGCCCATGCTCAGGGTAGCCAGAAAGGTCAGCAGCAGATACATGTTGCTCAAATCGGCCCACAGTAAGGTTCCGGACACTATGGCCAGCAAAATGATCAGCCCGCCCATGGTCGGCGTGCCCTTTTTGGCCTTATGGCTTTCCGGGCCGTTGGTGCGGATTTCTTCCCCAATCTGCCGGTTCCGAAGCATGGCAATGATTTTGGGGCCCAGCCATAAGGCAAACACCAGCGCCGTTATCGCCGACAATGTGGCCCGCACCGTGATGTAACGGAACACATTAAAGCCAAAGAAAACATCTTTAAATTGGTACAGGAATTCTGCCAGCATAACCTTTTTTCCTTATCACACCGGTAAACCGGCCAAAACTTTTTCCATTTGCACCCCGCGCGAAGCTTTCAGCAGCAGGATGTCGCCGGCGCTCATCATTTGCGCGGCCATGGAAGCCAGCTCAAAATGATTTTGGCATACATGCACCCGCGTGTTTTTTTGCAGGCCCAGTTGATTCACCGCCCGGATCATTTTATCGCCAAGAATAAAAAGCACGTCCGCGCCATGATCCAACGCTTTTTGCAATACCTCACGATGCATGGCGTCGCTATGCTCACCCAACTCGTTCATATCACCCAGGGCCATAAACCGTTTGCCTCCGGCCATGCGCATCAGGGTATTCATGGCGGAATACATGGATGCCGGATTGGCGTTGTAGCTGTCGTTTAAGATCAGGCAATCGCGCCAGTGTACCACCTGCATCCGTTTTTCAAAGGATTCGTAACTCTCCAGCGCAGCGGCGATTTCCGCTTCCTTCCAGCCCAGGTTGAGCGCCACGGCTGCGGCGGCCAGTGCGTTGCGCACATTATGCAATCCCGGCGCGCGCAACGGTATGTTCACCCGCCCGTTGAGTATCAACGTTCCACAGCCCATTGCATCCATGTCACCCATGGCGCCATGCACATCCACATCCGTGCGATCAAATCCGTAGCTCACCACACGGGCGTCTTCACGTTCAAATGCGGCGATAAAGGGATCATCCATATTTTTATAGAGCGTCACCCCCGGCGGCGCCTGCCGGAAAAGGCTTAGTTTTTCTCTCGCCACGCCTTCCCGGTTTTGCAGATATTCCAGATGGGTATCGCCAATCAATGTTATCAAAACATGATCCGGTTCCACCATGCGTGTCAGGATATCGATCTCGCCGAATTGGTTGGTGCCCAATTCAAACACCGCCATGCGATGCATTTCATTCAGGTCCAAAACCGCCAGCGGACAACCGATCTGATTGTTCCGGTTGCCGTGGGTTTTATGCACCACGGTTTTTCGCCCCAGAATGTGGGCAATCATCTCCTTGGTGGTGGTTTTACCATTGGAACCGGTGAGCGCGATAACCGGGATGTTGTATTTCCGCCGGTGATGACGGGCCAGTTCCTGCAAAGCGGCCAGGGTATCCTCCACCACAAACAACGGTAATTCATCAAACCGCCCGCTTTCAAAACGTTCCCGGGCCACCACGGCAAACAAGGCACCATGCAGGACCACATCGCCCACAAAATCATGCCCGTCAAACCTTTCACCTTTCAACGCCCAAAAAACCTGTTGCGGTTCAATAGCCCGTGAGTCGATGGAAACGCCCTTTATACGGCGGATTTTCCGCACCGGCTCCGGAACATTCACAAACCGGCCGTCGGACAACGCCTCAAAATCTTTCACACTCACATCAAGCATCCCTATCCGCCTCCCGAATGATGGCCGCTTCGTTAAAAGGCCGTTTTTCCCGGCCGATGATCTGATAATTTTCATGTCCCTTCCCGGCGATCAGCAGCACATCGCCGCTTGTCATAGCCCGGACAGCCGACCGGATGGCCTGCTTTCTGTCCATGATCACCTGAACCGCCGAAGGGTTCTCAAAACCATTCATAATGTCCTTTATGATGTGTCGCGGGTTTTCCGTGCGCGGATTGTCATCGGTTACCCAAACCAGATCGGCACTTTTTTCCGCCACGCGCGCCATTTGCGGGCGCTTTCCCCGGTCCCGGTCGCCGCCACAACCAAACACCACCGCCAGCCTGTTGGTCGTGATCTCGCGGGCCGTGTTCAGGGCCTTTTCCAGCGCATCGGGGGTATGCGCGTAATCGATCAGCGCCAAGGCGCCGTTTTTTAACGGATGGCGCTCCAGACGCCCGGGCACGCTTTTAAATCTCTCCATGGCCCGCGTGATGACCGGAATGGGTATGTGCAGCGCGCGCGCAACGCTGACGGCCGCGGCGATATTTTCCACATTAAAACGACCGACAAGCGCCGTACGTATGGTCCATTCCCGCGCCTCGTGGCTCAACGTGATGGTCATGCCGTCGCGATTCATGTTTTCCTTAAGTATGCGCACATCCGTCCGGTCTGACCGCCCAAAGGTTAACAAAGGCGGGGCCGTCTGTTTTGCCAAACGCGCCCCGTAGGGATCATCTGTGTTTATCACGGCCACGCCATCGGCGGCACGCTGTTCAAACAAGCGACTTTTTTGCGCGAAATAATCTTCCATATCCGGATGAAAATCCAGATGGTCACGGCTGAGATTGGTGAATACCGTCACGTCAAAGCGCAGACCGGCCAGCCGTTTCAACGCCATGGCATGCGACGACACTTCGAGTACCACCGCGCGGTTGCCCGCCTGATGCATGCGGTGCATCATAGCATAAAGATCAATGGCCTCCGGTGTTGTGTTCCAGGCATCGATGCGTTCTTTTCCCACATAATAGGCAATGGTGCCGGCCAGCCCGCAGGAATGCCCCTGTTCTTCCAGGATGGCGCGTATCAAAAAACTGACGCTTGTTTTTCCATTGGTGCCGGTCACCCCGATCAGCGTTAATTGGTCGAGCGATTGTTGATACATCCGATACGCCGCGCGGGCCATGGCTTCACGGGTATCGGGCACCACTATTTGCGGTAGGGAGACCCGGGCAACAGGCTCCAGAACCACCGCGGCCACGGCCCCTTTTTCCGCCGCCCTGGCCAGATAATGATGACCGTCGCTTTCAAATCCCCGGATAGCAAAGAACAGATCGCCGGGCCGCACCTTACGAGAATCGTATTGCAAACCGGCAATATCCGGATTTTCATCAATGGCCGATACAACCGGCATATCCTGCAATAATTCCTTCAGCTTCTTCATCCGTCACGCTCTATTTTAAAAACAGTTTGAGCGAACGTCCGGGCGTCAGTTTACTGCCCGGCGCCAGCGATTGCTTATATACCCTGCCGCTGCCTTTCACGGTTACTTCCAACACTCCGGGATTGATCAATTCCAGTGCCTGACGCAGACTTTTGCCCCGTAAATCGGGCAGACGTTCCGCCGGTCGGGCATCGTTCAACTCCAGAACGGCATCGTCTTCCTTTATGGATACCAAACGCACACGACCCGTATCCGAAGTGGTTTCCACATCATAGTCACGGTCTTCCAACATGGCCAGGGCGCTTTCCGGACGCCACCCGCGCATATCGGGCAGGCTTTTCAGGCGCGTGGCCAACAGTCCGCCTTGTACCGGCGCGGCGAGCCCAGGCGTTACCGGATCGGTCCGGAAATGCAAGATCTGATTCATAATTTCGGCAAACACAGGGCCGGCCGCATCACCGCCGTAATAATGGACACGTGGTTCATCAATGAATACCCCGCATACATATCGCGGCGTATCATACGGCGCGAAACCGATAAAAGAAGCCACGTATTTTCCGGCCATGTAACGCCGGCTTTTCGGATCATACTTTTGAGCCGTGCCCGTTTTTCCTCCGGCCACCGCGTCCTTTAAGGCCGCCTTCACGCCCGTGCCCCGTTCCACAACACCTTTCATAAAAGATTTGAGTATGGCACCCACCTCAGGCGATATCACCTGGCGGATGCGTTGCACATCGGTCTTCTCGATCCAGTGACCTTGCGGATCGCGCACACCACGTATCACAAAAGGCCGGTACAGATAACCGCCGTTAACCAGAGCGGCAAAGGCATTGGTAATTTGCAGAGCATTAACCGACATCTCCTGACCAAACGAAATGGACGCCTTGGATAGCCCCGACCAGGTGGACGGCTGCGTTAATGTACCCGGCACTTCTCCGAGCATGCCGGCCCCCGTTTTTTGCCCGAACCCGAAACTCCGCAAATAACGGAACAGGGTATTGGAAGGCAGGTCTTTTGAAAGTTTTACAATACCGATATTAGAGGACAATTCGATCACCTTGCGAAAGGTCAGCCAGCCGTGCTTTTTGGAATCACGGATCACATGCTGATATAACGGGTACTTGCCGTTTTCGCAATAGACGATAGTGTCCGGCGGCATCAGGCCTTCTTGTAACAAAGCCGCGGCGGTAAACATTTTTACGGTGGAACCCGGTTCAAAAGCATCGGTAACCACCCGGTTGCGCTTGGCGGCTTCACTTGCCGCGGCATGGCGGTTGGGATCAAAACCCGGCGCGTTGGCCAACGCGAGTATTTCTCCCGTGTACGGTTGGATCACCACCGCCATAGCCGATTGGGCCCGGGTGCGTTGCAGCCCTCTTTCCAGGGCGTTTTCCACAACGGTCTGAATATCCTTATCAATGGTCAGAATTAAATCATTACCGGGGCGCGGTTTAATCACCGGTCGGTCAAAATCATAAAAGACCCGTTTGCGACTGGCGTCGAATTGTAACACCGCCAGTCCGTCATGCCCGGTTAGTACATCCTTATATTGCAATTCCAAACCGGCCAGCCCCTTGTTATCCGGATCGGTAAAGCCGATCAGCGGCGCGGCGTAGGAGCGGAAGGGATAATACCGCCCGAAACTTTTCCGCTTAATAAATCCCCTGTCCTGAATACGCAGCCAGTCGCGCGCTTCAAAAGAGGGCACCCGACGGGTCAGGTAAACAAAGCGACCGGGCGCGGCCAGCTTTTTACGATACCATGAGGCCGGGCGCTTGCCCACGGCCGTCAATTGCCGCACCAGTGCATCGGGATTTTCCACCATTTTCGGATCGACGGCAAAATCATAATAAATGATATTGGTCGCCAGCTTGGCGCCTTCACGATCGTAAATCGTTCCGCGCGGCGCTTTGAGCGGATAGTCTTTGTTATATTGTTTTTTAGCAAACGTTTTAAAAACGTCCGCGTGTATCACCTGATAGCGAAAAAGCGTTACCTGAAGCAACGCCCAAAAAATAATCATCACCACAATCACAAAGGCAAAACGCCCCTGATGGAAAGGCGATCGTTTTCGTTTCATTCGCGTATCGGCTCCGGGTTGGTGTTATTTTTTTTGATTTCCGCGCGCCATTGGGACAATATTTCATCCAGCGGTTTTTCATGGCGTAACGGTGCATGGAGCGGAGGCGTTTCGTTAAACACCATGCCAAACTTTTCCCTCGCTTGCCGGCTGATGCGATCCACATTGACCAAACGGCTCACCTGCGCCTGAAGGGTTTCCGTTTCACTGATCAATTGGCGGCGTTGTTCATAGAGCATGTGGGTTTCGTTCAAAATGGCTTCAATGCGCGTGGCCTGGTAGAGATAAAGCCCGAAAGCCAGTACCACCAGGGCCAGCACGCCCACCGCCACAATTTTCCTGATGATTTTGTTCTCCTGAGCGATAGCCGGCATAATGACACTCCTTATTATAATTTTTCCGCCACACGCAGTTTTGCGCTGCGTGCCCGCGCGTTATCAGCCGTTTCCCGGGTTCCGGGTGTGCGAAAATAGGGACGAATTCGTTTCATGACGGGACGTTTACCACAGGTGCAAACCGGGACATGCGGAGGACAGGTACAAGGATTTTCCATCTGCTGGAGGAAGTGCTTTACGATCCGGTCTTCAAGAGAATGATATGTAATGACCGCCATCCGGGCGCCGGGCTTTAAAACCTCCGTCAATTGCGTTAACGCTTCTTTTAAAACATTCAATTCATCATTTACGGCGATGCGCAAAGCCTGAAACACGCGCGCGTAACTTTTGGTGCGGTAGCGCGGGTCCACACAGGGATCGATACAGGCCAGCAAATCGCTGCTGGTTTGCAGAGGAGCGCTCTGCCGCCGACGTACGATACGCCGGGCTATGCAACGGGAACGCCGTTCTTCGCCGTACCGAAAAATGATATTGGCCAATGCCTGCTCATCCAGACGACTCAATAACTCCGCCGCGGTTTCCCCCTGCGTGGCATCCATGCGCATATCCAGCGGAGCGTTTTCCCGAAAGGTGAACCCGCGACTGTCGGCATCGATTTGCCATGAGGAAACCCCCAAATCCAGTAAAACGCCGTCCAGAGCTTCAACACCAACCGTGGCCAACACATAAGGCACCTGATGAAATACCGCTTTAACCGGACGAAAATTAGCAAACAATCGCAGGCGCTCTCCCGCGGCTTGTAAAGCATCGGGGTCGCGATCCACACCGATATAAAGCGCGTCCTTATCCAAACGCTTTAAAATTTGTTCCGCATGACCGCCACCGCCCAGGGTGCCGTCGTAATAAACACCGTGCGTGTCACCAATCAGCGCGTCGCATACTTCCCGTGCAAGAACAGGGATATGATACATACCGGTTTCATCCGGCCGCATCGTGATTTTGATCGGTAAAATTAATTTCTTCCACCAGCTCGGCCAGTGACAATTTATCCTCGTCGAGATAGGCCTGATAAGTCCGCGGATCCCAGACTTCCAGCTTATTGATGGTTCCGAGGATAATCATTTCGTTTTTTATACCCATTTTATCATACAAGTTTTTCGGCGGCATCAGGCGCCCCTGACTGTCTATGGCCACCTGGTAAGCCCCGCCCACAAAACGGCGAATAAAACGTTGCGCCCGATGGTTGTTCATCGGTACCTTGCTCAGACGCGCCACCAGCTTATTCCATTCATCAAGCGGGTAAACATAGATGTTGTTTTCTTCGATACCGGGAGCAAACACCAGGGTGCTTTCCGCCTCCGGGCCAATCAACTTACGTATGGCCGATGGCAAATTGAAACGCCGCTTGCTGTCCAGTGTGCAGCTATATTCTCCGGTAAAGTTGTAACGCGCCATGAGTTAATTTAATGAATTTTTCACCATTTTACACATTTTTAAGGGAATTTACTCCACCAAGCATAACAGTTTTTCGGTCGGAAAGCAAGGATAATGAGGCTTTTGTCCCATATTTTTGCGGACGGACTTTCCTGAAAACACATTTTGCGTACCCAGACGTAAGCCCGTTCAGACTGTTAAATGCTCATTTGCAGGAATTTTAAGCGGATGTTTTGTGTTATTTACGGAACATAACTTATTCCCCCAAAAGGAGGCATATTCATGCGTTATACGGTTGAAATAGATATCGATTTGCCAAGAGCGAAAGTGATCGAATTGTTCGATAATCCCGATAACATGAAATATTGGCAAAAGGGATTTATCAGCCTGGAACACATATCCGGTGAACCCGGACGGGAAGGCGCCCGGTCCAGGTTAAAGTATAAAATGGGCAATCGAGAAATAGAAATGATTGAAACCATAACCAAACGGAACCTGCCGGATGAATTTTCCGGCACTTACGAAACTCAGGGCGTATGGAATTTAAACAAAAATTACTTTTTGGAACCCTCCCCCGGCAGCACGCGCTGGCGGGCGGACATTGAATTTAAATTCAACGGATTTATGAAAGTGATCGCCTTCCTCATACCGGGCTCTTTCAAAAAACAATCCCTGACCTATATGAAAGATTTTAAAACCTTTGCGGAAATGACTTCATAACTATAATCGCAAATCACTCATATCATAAGGAATTCTCCCATGTACAAAGATGTTATAGGATATCAATTAGCGGACGGAATGAGCAAAACAACCTTAATCGACATAGCGGGACGGATAATCAGGGAATGGATGTCCCGGCAAAAAGGTTTTATCAAATGGGAAATACATCAGAATGGTGAGGGCGGTTATACCGACATTGTATATTGGGAAAGTCGGGAAGACGCCCTGGCCGCGGAAAAGGAAATGGTTAATATCCCCGATGCCGCGGAATGGTACGGCTGTTACAAAGAAGGCTCCGTTTCCGCCAACCATTTAAGCGTAGTTGCCTCCTTTTAAGCGGATACGTATTCACAATCACCCCGTAAGTTATGTACTTGTAAAATGAGAGAGTTCAAACAATGATAAAACGCATGGCAATTGGCCTCCTGATGGCTTCGGCTCTTTTATATGCCCAAAACAATGACGACCCCGCCCATGCCTTTGATTTTTGGGTCGGACAGTGGCATCTGGAATGGAAAAACCGGGAAGGCTTGCTTGTAAAGGGCAGCAATACCATCAAAAAAATATTGGACGGTACCGTCATTCAGGAATTTTTCATCGATCCCCATACCGGATTTAAGGGTACCAGTATATCCGTTTACAACAAAAAGAAAAAGGAATGGCATCAGGCCTGGGCTGACAATCGGGGCGGTTTTTTCAATTTTATTGGCCAAATTGAGGGTGACAGGCGCATCTTTAAAACACGTACGTATAAGCACAATCCACAGGCGCCGATACAACGTATGGTATTTTACAATATAACGGACAATCATTTTACCTGGGATTGGCAAAGTTCAACCGATCAGGGTAAAAGCTGGAAATTGTTATGGCGCATCCATTATACACGGTCAAAGGAATAGGCAACGCTTTACCCTGCCAAAAGGCCCGTATCATTTGGTTAGCCGTCTAAATTAATTTTTTGTACTTTAGACTAAACAAATAATACACAATCTCAATATTTCAGCCGGAGATGCGTATGCAATTTTTAATGTTGCTTATTATTTTGACCATTCCTTTTTACACACAGGCACAGGAATGTGATTGCAATGAAATTTTTGAATGGACAAAAAAAACATTTGAAGAAAACGACGCCGGTTTCAGCTATATAATCCACAAAAAAGGACAACAGGCCTATTCCATACATAATAAAATGATTCGGGACAGTGTACAAAACATAACCGATCCCATTCGTTGCCAGAACACAATTCGCAAGTGGCTCTCTTTTTTTCGTTCCGCCCATGTGGAATTTCATTATATGGGTAAGGAAAGTATAATGGAAAAGAAAAAGCGGCAACGCCCCAAAAATACCGCAAAGGATACACTTTCATCCGCCCAACCGACTTCTCGACATGCCAGATTTTTACATGAAACACGTCCTTTCATCGAGCCGATCAACCGTCAAACACTTTACCTGAGAATTCCCTCCTTTCATCCCAACGCCAAAAAAACCATCGATAGCCTTATTATTTCCAACATGTCCCGGATAACACAGGTAGAAAATTTAATAATCGATATCCGTAACGGAACCGGTGGCAGCGATGAAAGCTACCAAAAAATTATGCCTTTATTATATACCAATCCCATACGGATGCCCAACGTGGAGTTTTTATCCACCAGGTTAAACAATCAAAGAATGTACGAACTGGCAACCAACAGCGGCATTGCACAGATGTTTGGCCTTAATCTGTCTCCGGAGGAGCGACAGGAATTCAGAAGGTATTACGATATTTTATCACAACATCTTGGTGAATTTGTAAACCTTGACTCGGAAGACGTTAGCATAACCATGTTTGATACGGTTTATGCCTTTCCCCAAAAGGTGGGCATTCTCATCAATGAAAAAAATGTGAGTACTGACGAGCAATTTTTACTTGAAGCACGTCAAAGTAAAAAAGTTAAATTGTTTGGCCGAACAACCCGGGGCGGATTGGATGTATCCAACTTATATCTGACCTATTCACCCGATAAAGATTTTATGTTGGTTTATGCCCTTTCAAGGAGCTTGCGCATACCGGAGTTTGTGGTGGATGATATAGGCATCAAACCCGATTATTATCTTGACCACGCCATACCGGAATCTTTGTGGATAAACTATGTCACGAAAATTTTAAACGAGTAGCATTTGTATAAACTTCAGGCCAAAACTATTAACACGATCTAATGGACACTCAAATAAGGTAAGAACGTAATGTCGTTTCCAACACAATTTAAAATTATCAAAAGCTTTACCCGGGAAT